>JBGQIB010000216.1:0-5895 GCA_041498295.1 bacterium
GGAGTCACTCGCGAGGCGATGACGAGTCAGCTCGCCGAGGCGGAGCGCGCGCGCGAGATTCGCCCGCATCCGACCGATCCGCAGAGCTTCCGCATCGTGCACGCGCTGATCCAGGAGGTGCTCTACGAGGACCTCGGGGCGGCACGCAGGCGCGCGCTGCACCGGCGCGTGGCGGAATCACTCGAATCACTCGTCTCCGAGCGCCTGGATCCGCCGCTCGCCGAGCTGGCGCACCACTGGTGTCTCGGCGCCTCCGCCGAGGATGCCCCGCGCATCGCCGACGCGAGCCTGCGCGCGGCTCGCGCCGCGCTCGCGCGCCTCGCCTACGAGGCCGCGGCGGCGTTGTGCCGCCGCGCGCTCGCGACCCTCGACGGCTTGCACGCGCCGGCGCCCGAGGCGCGCTGCGATCTGCTCACGGTTCTGATCGAAGCGGAGTTCGATGCAGGCAACGGCCCGGCGTGGCGCGAGGCCCTGAAGCAGGCCACCGAGATCGCGCGCCGGATTCACCAGCCGCAGCGCCTCGCGCACGTGGCGATCCACGTCGGAGAGATGGTCACGGGCGTGGTCGATTGGCAATCGGTGACACTCTACGAGGAGTCGCTCGTCGCCGTCGGCGGTAGCGACGAGACACTCCGCGCAGAGCTGCTTGCGGGGCTCGCCTGCGCACTGTACTGGTCGCCGTCGGACCGAGAGCGCGTGCGGGCGCTCGCCGACGAGGCACTCGTGCTCGCGCGCCGGATTGGGAGCCCGGAGCTGCTCGCGGCGGTTCTCTACAGTCGGCACCTCTCACTCTGGACGCCGGACTCACTCGCGGATCGCATGGCGACCTCCGCCGAGCTGCTCGAGATATCGGAACGCCAGCGCTCCCGGACCTGGATGCGCCACGCGCATCAGCACCATCTGCTCGACGCGCTCGAGAGCGGCGACGGAGCCGCCGCCGAGCGCGACCTCGCGGCGATCGATCGCCTCGGCGCCGAGCTGCGCTTGCCGGGCTCGATCCTGCCCGCGGGCGGTGCGCTGCGCGCGCTCCTGGACGGCAGACTCGAGGAAGCCGAGAGACTCGCGCGGGAGCGCTTCGAGCTGATCCAGCGCGCGGGCTTCTCCGACGCCGCCATGTTCTACGCGATCCGGCTCGCCGGCGTTCGCCGCGAACAGGGCCGGCTGGGCGAGCTCGAGTTCGGCCTGCGCGCGATCGCGGAGCAGCTTCCGAACATGCCGACCTGGCGCGCGACCCTCGGGTTCCTCTACGCGGAGGACGGGCGCGAGGAGCCGGCTCGCGCCGAGCTCGAACGGCTCGCGAGCAAGGACTTCGAGGATCTGGCGCGAGACGCGTCGTGGCTCACGACCGTCGGCTTGCTCGCCGACGTCGCCGCGTTTCTGGGTGATGCGCCGCGCGCGCGCCTGCTCGCTTCGCTGCTCGCGCCCTACGCGGACCGTGCGATCGTCGTCGGACCGTCGCTCTCCGTGCCGAGCTCCGTCGCGCGGACGCTGGCCTTGGCGGTGGCCACTTGCGGTGACTTCGCGGGCGCCGAGCGCTACTTCGAGCAGGCGCTGGTCACGGAGCAGCGGCTCGGAGCGCGTTGCCTGCTGACGCGGACGCGACAGCAGTACGCGGCCATGCTCCTCGAGCGCGGCGCCGCCGGCGACCGAGACCGGGCCCGAGCGCTCGCCGCCGAGGCGCTCTCCGCCGCGGAGTCGATCGGCATGAAATCCGTCGCGGCGCGGGCGCGCGCGCTTGTCGAGGAGCTGACGGGCGTGATTCCGATCCGCCGCAAGCGCCGCCAAGACGGCTGACGGCTGGCTGAGACTCCGCCGAGCGAATGCTGAGGGAAGGCTGAGGCAGCGCTGAGGACTCGTCCCGAGTCAGCGCGCTAGCGTGCGGGCATGACACGCTACTCACTTCTGGCAGTCACGTCGCTTTGGCTCCTCACCTCCGCAGCGCTTGCCGACGCGCCCGCGGACAGCACGCCTCCGGGCGTCACGCAGAGCTGGCTCGACGCCGTGAAACGAGACATCAATGCGCGCGAGTACCAGTTCTCGGCCGCGGTGGACGGCGCCTACTCCGCGCCGAACCGCGCGCTGGACCTGCGCAGCCGCGTCGCGGCCGCGGGCGTCCGGGTGGTCTCGCGGACGAAGGGCGAGGAAGCGTTCAAGCTCGAGCTTCGCCTGGCGCGTGCGGGGCGCGAGGGCTCGCTCGCCGACATGCCCGCGGGCAAAGCGGAGCTGCGTGGCGAGCGCGTCGAGATTCGCCGCGTCGGGCTGCAGCTCGTCGAGTGGTACACGAACGACGCGCGCGGGCTCGAGCAGGGCTTTACGATCACGGCGCGGCCGGCGGGGGACGACTCCAGCGGCCGCCCTTTCGTCCTCGAGCTCGCATCCGGTGGCTCGTTGCGACCGATCCAGCGCCCGCAAGACGGCCGCATCGTGTTCGTCGACGCGGCCGGCGCGAGCCGGCTCTTCTACGGCGGACTGGTCGCGCGCGACGCGACGGGCAAGGAGCTCGAGTCACGGCTCGCGGTCGCGAATGGCCGCGTGCAGATTAGAGTCTCGGATGAAGGCGCCGCGTATCCGGTCACGATCGACCCAGTGATTCAGCCCGCGAGCTGGAGCCAGGAGTCCAACGTCAACAGTGGGCTCCTCGGGACGTCGGTCGCGACCGCGGGCGACGTGAACGGAGACGGCTTCAGCGACGTGATCGTCGGCTCGCCAGGGGAGCTCTCGAACACCGGCAAGGCTTATCTCTACCTCGGGCATTCGACCGGGCTCGACACGATTCCGATCTGGACGGGGCAAGGCTCGGCTGCCGGCGACAACTTCGGCGCCGCGGTCGCCGCCGCCGGAAACGTGGATGGCGACAGCTTCGGCGACGTCGTGATCGGCGCCCCGAATGCCGGTGTGGGTGGCTACATCCGCGTCTATCACGGATCCCTTACCGGTGTGCTCGTGAGTCCGGTGACTCTGACTCAGTCGAACTGTTTCAGCGCGCCCAGCGCGACTCACTTCGGCGCCTCGGTCGCGACCGCCGGCGACGTCGACGGCGACGGCCTCGACGACGTGATTGTGGGCGAGCCCGGAATCGTCATCGACCCGTTGACCCGTTCTGGCGCCGTGTGCATCTACCGCGGCGTGCTCGGCACCGGGCCCTCCGCAGGTTCGAAGTGGGTCATCACTGCGCCGACTACCGCGCCAACCGACCAGTCATTCCTGTTTGGCGCGTCCGTGTCGACGGCTGGCGACGTCAACGGAGACGGGATCGCGGACGTGATCATCGGCGCGCCCGCCGCACATACCGTGGCCAGCGGCGCCACCTCTGTCGGAGCCGCTTACGTCTATCTCGGGTCCGGATCCCCGGGCGTTGGCCCGGTGGTGCCCGCGGTCTCGGTGCTGACGGGCGATCTCAGCTCCGACTTCGGCAGCTCCGTCGCCAATGCCGGGGACATGAACGGCGACGGCTTTGCGGATGTGCTCGTGGGCGCGCCTCACGACAACGGCTTCGCCAGCAATGCCGGCGCGGCCTACATCTTCCTCGGCTCCTCGACGGGCATCGCGACGACACCTGGGCTCTGCGGTTACTCCACGGTCCCCGCGAGGTATTGCGAGGTGGGCCTCACCGCCAACGCGCGTCTGGGCGCGTCCGTTGCCACCGCTGGAGACCTGAATGGCGACGGCTATGCCGACGCCGTCTTCGGGATGCCGGGGTGGTCCTACACGGGGGGAACCGGAGGCCTGTATCTCGTGTACGGCAAGAGCGACGGTGGCTACATCACCGCCACCTCGGAGATCATCACGACGGGTACGTTCGGGAACCTGAGCGAGTCAGTCGCGACTGCAGGGGATACCGACGGCGACGGCTTCAGCGAGGTCCTGGCCGGAGCGCCCTACTTCACGAACGGTCAAACCTTCGAAGGACTCGCGGATCACTTCAAGGGCTCAGGCAATCCGCCACAGACCGTGACGGCTTGGAACATCTCTGCGAGCAAATCAGGCCGGATCGGTGACTCGATCGCCACCGCCGACGTGAACGGCGACGGCCGCTGGGACATCATCGTCGGAGCCCCGGGCTTCGACAGCGGACTCACGGACCAGGGCGCCGTGTTCGTGTTCAACGCGCCGCAGTCGGTACTGTCCTCGGCTCCGCCCCCCAGCCCCAGCCGCTTCTACCTCGGCAGCGCTGCGGGCGCAGAACTCGGCCAGTCGGTGGCGAACGCTGGGGACATCAACGACGACGGGTTCGAAGACGTGATCGTCGGCGCACCCGCGATCAGCCACGCGTACCTCTTCCTCGGAAGCGCGAGCGGCCTGCCCGTTTTGGCGAGCCAAGATCTCCCCGCTCCGAACGCTGGAACGCGCTTCGGCCAGTCGGTGGCTGGCGCCGGAGACGTGGACGGGGACGGGCTCGGAGACGTCGTGATCGGCGCGCCCTTGGATGAGACCTCGGCCGGGCTCGCCGACGAGGGCGTGGCTCGGCTGTATCTCGGGACTGGCAGCGGTGCCCTCGTCGCATCGACTTGGTCCGCGCACTCCGGGCAAGCGGGAGCGCAGTTCGGGGCGGTGGTGGCGGGCGTCGGCGACGTGAATGGCGACGGCTTCTCGGACGTGCTCGTCAGCGCTCCGGCTTACTCAGCGCAGTTCGGAATCTTCGGCACCGACATCGTCGGCCTGGTCCAGCTGTTCAAGGGCGGCGACCCGGCGGGACTCGTCACGACGCCGGCCTGGACCATCGCAGGCAGCGGCACGATCACGCACCACAGCGTGCTCGGTGCAGACCTCGGATATCTCGGAGACGTCGACGCGGACGGATTCAGCGACCTCTGGATCCGATCGAGCGTCACCGGCTTCGGCGGCGCGACGAGCGTTGCCGTCTACCGCGGTCAAGCGTCAGGCGTGCCCGCGCTACTGACGAGCTTCGTCGGACTCACGGCCGCGGGCGGAGACGTCAACGGCGACGGGAAATCGGATCTGGTCGTCGGTGACTCCGGCGCGCTCGCGGTGAAGGTGTTTGCGGGACCGCTCACTTCCCCGACGCCAATTTGGACGAAGACTGGCGCGGCAAACAGCGAGTTCGGCGCTCGAGTCGCGACTGGGGACGTCAACGGCGACGCCGTCTCCGACGTGCTCATCGGCGCGCCCGCCTTCGACAACTCGTTCCCGGATGCGGGCCAGGTCTCGCTCTTTCTCGGGAATCTCCTCAACTTCGACGACGGGATCGCGGTGACGCCTTTCCAGGTCGACGGAGCCTGCTTCCTCTGCATCGTCCGGAGGGTCTCCTTGCTGGGACGGCCGACGTCGTCCCCGCAGAATTTCTTCTTGTCCGCGAGCGCGAAGAGTCCGGCGGGCTCGGCGCTGCTGCGACTCCAGTCGGAGGTGAAGCCGCTCGGGTCTCTGCTCGATGGCATCGGGATCGTCAGCAGCGCGCCCATCGCGGCCATCGGTGCTAGCCCGGTGGGGATGAGCAGCAGCACGTTCTCTCTCCCGCCGGGGCCCCCGCTGCACTGGCGGCTGCGCATCGCCAGCAGCAATCCGTTCTTCCCCAACTCACGCTGGATCTCGCTGGCCGGCAACGGACCGAACGAGAGCGACCTGCGCGGCCCCGCGGATCGGGACAGCGACGGCCATGCTGACACCGCCGACAACTGCCCGACGCTGGCGAATGCCGACCAGGCAGACGCCGACTTCGACGGCGTCGGCGATGCCTGCGACAACTGCGTGAACGCCGCGAACCCGCGAGTCACTCCCGACTCGGCCACTTACCTGTCCGCGAATTCGTGGGCCACGCTCACGGGTGGCCAGCGCGACGACGATCACGACGGCTATGGCAACCGCTGCGACGCGAAGTTCTCCGGTACCGGCCTGGTCGGTAACACTGACGTCGGCGAGGTCCGGGCCGCGAACAAC
>JBGQIB010000217.1:0-5892 GCA_041498295.1 bacterium
CCGGGGCCGACACGGGCTGAGTGTCTGGAATCAGTGCCCGAACGAGAGAGAAACGCTCCCCCTGCAACTCGATTCACCACGGTGAGCGCAACTCCGCGCGGTGACTCGCGACGACTCACTTCAAGTCGGAACCGCGAACCAGCTCGAGCGTACGGGGCTGGCGCAGGTCCCTGGGCTGCTGCTGCGGCGTCGACCCTGGGCCGAGCTGCGGGATCGAGTTCTCGGCCGCCCACGCGATCTCGCGAGATTCGTGCAGCGGCGGCTCCCCCTGGGGACAGGGCGGACGACCGCCGGGCTGAGCGCGCCAGCGAGCCTCGCGAATCAAGCGCATCGCTACGCCGCGGATCTCGCCGAGCGTGGGCGCGAACTTCCGGTGCGGCTCTCGAGTGAGCCGAGCGAGAGCATGAGAGAGCCAGCGGGCCGGGATGTCCGTCGTCGACTCGAGCAGCGCGTAGATCAGCGCCTCCGGGTCCTGGGACTGCGCGGTCGGATACAGCGAGAGCATCTTCGTGAACATCCTCGTTCGCTCCGCCATGTCTGCCAGCGCGGGCGGCGAGCGTGGCGAGGACTCTTTCACCGGCTTCAAGGGCCGTTTGGCGTCGGCCGCTGCCTGGGCCAGAAGGTCGCGGTCCATTTCCACCTCTCGAGCGCTCGGCGCTCAGCTGATCGAATCGCTCCCGGAACTTCGGCACCGAGAGACACTTGCCGCGCCAGAACACCGCATCGCGCGATGCGTTCTGGGTCGGATCGAAGAGCCACGCGATCAGAACGGCGACGGAGTCAGCGCTTCGCCGATCGAGGCGCAGCATCCGGTCCATCGCCTCGTTCCACTTCGCGAGCGCAGTGGCGCTCGGCTGCTTTGCGTCGGGGAAGACGGCCAGCAGTGAATCGAGGAATTCCCGGGTCAGCCGACGAGCTTCATCCGATGGCTCATGCGGCGGAGCGCCGCCGGGCGCGACTTCTCCCTCTGGATTCTTCTCTTCTGGCAATGGCGGAGGCGGAGGCGGAGGCGAAGGCAACGCGCCGTCCGACGCCTGTGAGTCGCCGTTCGGATGGCTGTCGGGCGTCTCCAGGGCGCCCGGAGTACGCCCGTCGGGCGCTGTCTCGGCACGATTCGGCGTCCGCGATTGCACGTAGAACACGTTTGCCTTCAGCCGCTCGTCTTTCTCGAGCTTGCGGAGACTCGGCGCCTTGCCGTCGGCGAAATACTCGCGCCGACGAGCGACCTTGGCGTGAGTCGACTCCTCGCAATGTTCGCTCCAATCGTGCACGACCAGGCGATGCGTCGGATCCGCGTCGAGCCAGCCAGAAGACACGAGCGCGGCGACGAGCTCGTCGGCTTCCCGATTCGTGCGGAGCCCATCCGCGATGTCTTGGTTGGTCAACCGACCCACGTCGCCGCACGGAGTATGCTCGGCTGTGAGATGGAACAGCAGCTCGACGAGCCCAACCGCGGTGCACTGCTCGATTGCAAGCGCGCGCGCGAGCCGTCGCATCTTCGGATGATCGGGTGCGGTGCGCTTCACTAGCGACCCCCGAGGCCGGGCAGCGTCGACTTCGTCTGCGCCACAAGGATCGAGATGACCACCTCAATGATCTGCTCCTTGACCGCGGGCGAAAGCGCCTCGAGCCGAGCCGCGAGCTCAGGCCCAACCTCTGTTCGAAGCTCGGCGAAAAATGATCGGTGAACGATCTCCTTCGCGCGCTCGGTAACTCGTCTGCCTAGGGCACGACGAACTTCGGCACGAATGCCGGGCACATCCTTGCGCTCGAGCCGCGGTTCGATCAGACGCTTCTCGAAGGCGACATCGAGTTCATCGTCGTCGAGGCGTGAGAGTTCCCGAAGCACGGTCCAACTCGCCGGCAAAAGCGAACCATGGTTCGGATTTGCCAGGGCCGGTTTCCCTGCGATCCGCATGAGCTGCTGCGCCATGCGCGCCGAGAACGGCAACGTCATCATCTCGAAGCCGCCATGCGGGAGGTTGGTCTCGAGGATGCTCTCGACCGACTTCTGCCAGGCGGAGCGAATGCGTTCGCTCCACTCGATGCGGAGATCGTGGTCGGCGATCACCGAGGCACGCTCAGGAGCGTTCGCTGCGGCCGACCCGACCAACTGCTCATCCCGGGTCTCCGGCTCGATCCCAGCCGCACGGAGCGCAGCGGCAAGGCGGGTCACTTGCTCATCGCAGAAACTCGGAGTAGAGTCACTCTCGTTCGCGTTTCGGGCCGGTTTCTGTGTCGTGGCCTTGGGGAAGGGACTCACGACGCGGGGCCGGCCCGCTTGCTGTGGGGTCACGCCGCGTTCTGCGCCCCCGGGTTCACGGGCTGAACGGGAATGCGGCCGCCGTTCTCAACGAACTTCGCCCATCGATCCTTCGGGATCAGACAGCGGCGTCCGATTCGAACGCACGGAATCGGGCCGCGCGGCTCGAGATTTCGGTAGAAGGTGCCGGGCGACAGGCCAGTATCTGCGATGAGCTCGTCGGGTTCGTAGAAGCTCGAAGACATTGAACGCCTCCTCTGAGTTACCCCGATCCTAGACCGGGCCTGGAGACACTCAAAGGGAAGCGGCGCTGAATTAGGTAGCTAGTCCCGCCGAGTCACTTTACTTCGCTTGGGACGTCCGCTCTTCGATCGGGGAAGCAGGGGGAGGCCGATCAGTGCCGCGAAGGCGTCGACGGCGGCCTTCGTCTGCGCGGTCCCTTGTCCGGGCGGAGCGATCTCTTCCCACTGCTCGCCAAGTATCCGACGGCGCACCGTCTGCTCGGCATGCAGCTCGAGCGCGCGCAGATCACGGCGCCTAACGAACCCGTCGCCGAGCGCGCGAGCGACCTTCTTGTGCCATCGCTTGCGGAAGCCATCGCGGCGAAGCTTTCCCCCCAGCCGCTTGTATTCCTTGAACGCCGCTTCGACATCGCCGTCGAGACCCGGGTCGATCGTTCGCCCGCCCGCGCGCAGGGGCCTTGCATCGATCGAGTAAAACGCCAGCGGAGTGGGCGCCCACTCCCGTCGCTGCCTGGCGTCCGGATCACGCTGCCAATGCGCGAGCGTCGCGAGTCCGATCCATGCGAACTCCTCAGGAAACCCCGAGGTGACCGCCCAATTGACCAGCAGCTGGGGCGGCTTCTCCTTGAGCGCAGCCGCGAGAAGCACGTCCCGAAATTCTGGGAGCTCCGTGAGCTTCAACTTGTCCACGGCGCGCGCGAGATCGGACAGCCGGAGTTGTCGGGCGAGCTTCGGCTCAACCCGCTCGAGCTCCTCGAGAATCGCTGGCCTGAGCACGTGCGCCTTCTTGAGGAAGAAGTCCCGCGCTCGGCTCGCCGTCGCGCCGGGACGGTCGCGCGGCTCCAGTGCAGGCAGGGTCTCGATGCCGAGAAAGATCGGGCCGCGATCCGGTTCCGCCTCAAGCTCGGCAATCAGCTCCTGCTCTTCGACGGTATCGGCGCTCGCCGCGCGCTCGGCATCCTCCGCGCCGATTCGGTCCTCCTCACGAGCCGCGGACGAGAGCTCGTCCCAGTCCTCGGCCCTCACCTCGGCGCGAACCGCGCCCTTGCGCTCCCTCTCGTGAGCCGCAACTGCGGCTGCCACTCTCCACGTTCGAGGCTTGATAGTCGGCGGTATCCGGCGCACGGCCGAGAAGATAGCGAGTCTCACGGAGTGCTTCGTGGTGTCTGAGGCAGTGCCCGAACTCGGTGACATGGCCGAATACTCGCTGCCACGCCGTGCGCCGAAGTCCGCGAATTGCAAGAGTAGATGGCATCCGGTAACACTCCGCGGCACCCCCGGTTGTGGCTGTTAACCACTAGGTCGGCGGTTCGAGCCCGTCCCGGGGAGCCAGACTTGTGAACGGCGCCGGTCTGGCGCCTTCGTTTGTGAACGGCGCCGGTCTGGCGCCTTTCGTTGTGAACGGCGCCGGTCTGGCGCCTTCGGACGTGCTGGCGAGTTGGGAGCTATGCATGCAGGAGCTGGCGTCCGTCGGTCTCTCGGTGCCTGAGATTCTTCTGCCCGGCGCGGGGGTCGACCCGTCGCGCTGGGCCGTGATCGCCTGCGATCAGTACACGTCGCAGCCCGAGTACTGGAAGGAAGAGGCGAAGCGCATCGGCGCCGCGCCGTCTGCGCTCCACTTGGTGTTGCCCGAGGTCTGGCTCGGCTCGTCGGACGAGGCGGCGCGCGTCGCCGAGATCCACGAGCACATGCGCGCCTACCTGGCGAGCGGTGTCTTCGCGCCGCCGCTGCGCGGCTTCGTGCTCGTCGATCGCGCCACGGCGCACGTCGCTTCGCGTCGCGGCCTGCTCGTGGCGCTCGACCTCGAGCGCTACCGGTACACCGCGGGTGCGCGCGCGCTCGTGCGCGCGACCGAGGCAACCGTCGAGGAGCGGCTGCCGCCGCGGCTGCGCGTGCGCGAGGGCGCCGCGCTCGAGCTCCCGCACGTGCTGGTGCTGATCGACGATCCCGCGCGCACGGTGATCGAGCCGCTCGCGAGCGCCGCGCGCGAGACACTCTACGATTTCGCGCTCGCGCACGGCGCGGGCCGCTTGCGGGGAGGCGCAGTGACCGGGGCCGCCGAGCTCGAGCAGGTCGCGCGCGCGCTGGGCGCGCTCGCCGACGCGGCCGCGAAGCATGACTCCGCGGACGAGCCTTACGCCGAGCCGTTCCTCTACGCGGTCGGCGACGGCAATCACTCGCTCGCGGCCGCGAAGCTGTGCTGGGAGCGGCTCGAGACGAGTCTCGGCAGCGACGTGCGGGCGCGACACCCCGCGCGCTTCGCGCTCGTCGAGCTGGTGAACGTGCACGACCCCGGCCTCCGTTTCCTGCCCATACACCGAATCGTGTTCCGGACCGATCCGGACGCGCTGCTCGCCGCGCTTCCGGGTTGGTTCGCGCGCGCGGGCGTGGCCGCCAGTCTCGAGCCCGTGGCCAGTGACGCCGCGCTGCGCGCGCGCCTGACCGAGCGCCGTGCGGCCGCGCCACAGGATCACTTCCTCGGCTGGGTCGACGGCGAGCGACGCGGCGTGCTCGCCCTCGAGCGGCCGCGCGAGAGACTCGCCGTGACGTTGCTCCAGGAGTTTCTCGACGCGCACGTGGCGGCGCACCCGGAGAGCTCCCTCGACTACATCCACGGCGACGACGTGCTGGTCGAGCTCGCCGCGCGGCCCGGGCGCGTCGGACTCCTGCTGCCGGCGCTCGCCAAAGCGGAGCTCTTTCCGCTCGTGGCGCGCGACGGCGCGCTGCCGCGCAAGGCCTTCTCGCTGGGCGAGGCGGACGAGAAGCGCTTCTACTTCGAGGCTCGGCGGATCCGAGGCGACGAGTGACTCGCGCCTCGGGCGCCGCGGCCACCGGCATGCGCGTGCTCGTCATCGACGACGAGAAGAACATCCGCGCGACCCTGGCGCTGTGCCTCGAAGAGGCGGGCTGCGAGGTGCAGGCGGTCGCGACGGGAGACGCGGCGTTGGCGGCGCTCGAGCGCTCGGCCTGCGACGTCGCGTTCCTCGACCTGCGCCTCGCGGACGAGAGCGGGCTCGACTTGATCTCGAAGCTTCTGGCGCTGCGCGCGGAGCTCGCGATCGTGGTCATCACCGCGTACGCGACCGTCGAGACCGCGGTCCTCGCGATGCGCCGGGGCGCGTACGACTATCTGCAGAAGCCATTCACTCCGGCGCAGATTCGGCACGCGGTCGAGCGCATCGCGGAGCGGCGCGCTCTGCTCTCGCGCGTCGCGGAGCTAGAGGCGCGACTCGCCGAGAGCGCCGGCGACGTCGAGATCGCGAGTGACTCGCCACGTGTGCGTGCGCTGTTCGAGAGCGCGCAGCGCGTCGCGCGCGCGGATGCGGCCGTGCTGCTGCGCGGCGAGAGCGGCACCGGCAAGAGCGTTCTGGCGCGCGCGATCCACGG
>JBGQIB010000218.1:0-5885 GCA_041498295.1 bacterium
AACGTGCGAGCTCGAAGCCGCGATCGGCTACGAGCTGCCGGTGTAGGCAGACGGCGGCTTCGAGCGTGCTACGGTCACGACCATGAACGCCGACGAAATCCACGTCTTCGGCGGGTCGGGCAGTCCTCGGCTGACGGCTGCGATCTGCGATCGCTTGGACCTGGCGCCCGCCCGCGGCGAAGTCATTCGCTTCTCCGGACGCCGGCTTCGCCAAGAAGGCGCGGCGCTTCGCGTCGCAGCTCGGCGCGCCGCTCGCGATCGCTGACAAAGAGCGCAAGACACACAATGAGCGGGCCGAGGTGCTCGAAATCATCGGCCAGGTGGCCGACCGCACGGCGGTGCTGGTGGACGATTTCACGATCTCCGCCGGAACGCTGGTCGAGGCCGCTCTGATGCTGATCGCGAAGGGCGCGCGCCGCGTCGTGGCGGCCGTTTCGCACGGGGTCTTCTCCGCGGGCTCGATGGAGCGCATCGAGTCGAGCCCGATCGACCGCGTGATCATCACTGACTCCGTAGAGACGCAGCCGGTCAATCTCTCGCCGCGCGTGAAGATCGTCTCGGTCGCCCCGCTCTTCGCCGAAGCCATCCGCCGAATCCACAACCGCGAGAGCATCAGCGTCCTATTCCCCGACTAGTGTTTCTCCGAGCGGCGCGGGCCGCTTGTGTTCGCGGCCACTCGGATCGGGGACGATGCGACCCGCATCGGACCCAGCGAAGGCCCAACGGACGACGGATGAGCGAGACGGCACGCACGCTGTTTGGATGAGTCACCCGGAGACGACGTCGGTTGCCGTGGCAACGGAAATGTTCCCGACTGGTCACACATCGGGCCTCTGCGTAAAGCGTGCTTGCGGGGCCGTCGATAGTGCTGGAGCGACGGGGGTGTCCGGGGTGTCTCAAGGGAAGCGCGAGCGGCGGAGCCTGCATCGGGCCGTGAAACGGATCCACGTGGCGTTCGAGGCAGGTAATTTGCGAGGGAAGGGCCACATCAAGAACGTCTCCAAGAAGGGGCTGTTTCTGCGCACCGCGGTACTCCCACCAGTCGGGAGCGACGTGCGCGTGATCTTCCCCGACCGCACGGGCACCAAGATCGAGGTGCGCGGCAAGGTTCGTTGGACGACGGCTCAGCTCCCTGCGACGGAGAAGGCCAAACCCGGCTTCGGGGTCCAAATCGTGCGCGACAACCAAGCGTTCAACGAGTTCTTCGAGCAGATCCTGTTCAGCTGATCCGCGCTCAGGGTTTAGCGCCAGTTCTCCATTCGGCCTTCTGACTTGCCAGGGTTGCCCATCTCCGTCCGCCGACGCGCGCGAGTAAAGCGTACTTGCGGGGGCGTCGAGCGTGGCGCGCTAGGATCGCGCCAGGACACGATGACCAGGATGGAGACGATCGATATGGTCCGGTTCAAAGTACGAGAGACCCGAGAAGTAGATTTCGACTGCGATCCAGAGAACGTCGATCCGATCTCGCTTGGACGCGAGATACTCGGAGGCGGACCGAAGCCAGAATTGGCCACGATCTACGGGCCGTACTACGAGATCGTCGAACAGATATATGTGGTGCGAGGGGACGGCTGACACATAGAACCCACTCATCCTCCCCGACAACTCAGCGACTCACTGAAACGCGCAAGGTAGTGTTCCGGCGTCTCGGGTAGCTCTGCGCAGCGAGGTCCGGCATCGGAGTCCTGACCCCGTTCAGCTCGGCCGCTTGTTCAGAAGCAGCCAGTACATCCCAAGTTGGCGCACAGCGTCCGCGAACTCCGTGAAGTTGACCGGCTTCTGTACGTAGCTGTTCGCGCCACAGCCGTAGCCCTCGAGCAGATCTTTCTCTTCCTTCGACGACGTGAGGATGACCACAGGGAGGTGCTTTGTGCGATCGTTCGCACGGACTCGCCGAAGCACCTCGAAACCGTCCAGCTTGGGCAACCGCAGGTCGAGCAAGATCACCTCGGGTAGACGAGAGACGTCGCGAGTCTCGAAGCGACCGGTGCCGAACAGGTAGTCGAGTGCCTCTGCACCGTCCCTTACCACGAAGACCTCGTTCGCGATCTGGCTCTTCGCCAGAGCGCGCAGCGTGAGTTCCTCGTCGCTTGCGTTGTCCTCCACCAGCAGGATCGTATTCCGGGTCATCTCCGATCCTGAGCTTCCAGGGTGAAGTAGAACGCGGCGCCGGCATCCGGCGCAGCTTCGGCCCAGATCGTTCCGCCGTGCTTGCGAATGATGCGTTGCACGGTCACGAGTCCGATGCCGGTGCCGTTGAACTCCGCTTCGGGGTGCAGCCTCTCGAACACCCTGAAGAGCCGTGGCGCATACGCCATGTCGAAGCCCGCGCCATTGTCGCGCACGAAGAAGACCCGCTCTCCGTCTCGCTCACTCGCGCCGACCTCGATGCGCGCGCTCTCTCGCTTCGCGGTGAATTTCCAAGCGTTGCCGATCAGGTTCTCCAGCGCGATCGCGACGAGATTCTCGTCCCCGGTTGCCGAGAGACCAGCTTCGATCGCCCATGCGACCCGCCGGTCCGGTTGCCTCTCGGCGAGAGCCTGGGCCACGCCACTCGCCACGGCAGAGAGATCCATCGGCGTGCGCCGAAGCTCGCCCCGGGTCACATGCGCCAGTTTGAGCAGGCCTTCGATCAGCTCGCCCATCCGCTGCGCCGCCGCTCGCACCTTGCCCAGATATCTCTTGCCGTCCTCGCCGAGCGCTTCCGCGTGATCCTCGATCAGAGCCTGACTGAACCCGTCGATGCCTCGGAGCGGAGCGCGTAGGTCATGCGCGACGGAGTAGCTGAAGGCCTCTAGATCCCGACTCGCTTCCTCGACCTGACTGAGCGCCCGGCGCAGTGATTCGTTGGAGAGTCGCAGTTGCTCGGGACTCGGCAGCGCGAGCGCCTGGGGTACCAGCCGCACGAGAAGGACTGCGGTCGGGACGGAGGCCGCAGCCGTGATCGCCTTGATGAATCCGGACAACCAGTAGCTCGGAACCCACAGTGTCCAGATCTCCATCAGGTGAGTCGCTCCGCACGAGACGATGAAGAGTCCGAAGCAGAGGAACATCCAGTTGAACGGCAGATCGCGCCGCTTCTTCACAAAGTAGGCGAGTGTAAACGGTATCGTTATGTAGGCGAGAGCGATCAGGGCATCGGACCCGACATGAAGCCAAACAATTCCTGGCTGCCACTGATAGCAGTGCCCGTGAGGCATGAAGCCCTCAGACGAGAAAACATCGACGAGCAGACCTGGTGGCATCACGCTCTTCCTCTCGTGGCGACCGGAGTCTCATCGGCTTCCGTCCGAAGTCAGCTGAGTCAGAGTGATTCAGCGATCCAAGGTGTTCCAAGTCGCTCGCCACGTGCAGATCGGGTCGCCCCAGAGTCGGCAGCCGAGCTTGGTCACATTCGCATCGCTGATTCCGGCCATCGCGATCGTGCCTTTGAGGTAGCCGCCGAGCACCAAACACAGTTCGCGCGACGTGTCCTCGAAGTCGACCAGCTCGAAGCGCAACCGGTTCGGGGCTTCGCGAATGCGTCGGAGTTCTCCGGTGTCGTACTGACTACTCCAGATTCCGAACACGCTACTCGACGAGCCCCGCCCAAGGATCAGTTCACCGTAGACATCAGCGTGCGCGCGGACAGCCTTCTCGCCCATGATCACGAGCGCGCGATCGACGGTGCCAGGATGAAGCTGCGCAGCGCTCGCGAGCAGACGCGCCATGTCGCTTCCCGCGTACCATGCGGATGGGTCGATGTGCTCGTGAAGGTAGTGGTGCAGCTCAGGCGGAAGCGAAGTCAGCGCCTCGTCACGATGCAAGCGCAGGAACTTCACGGTTCCCAGGAAAGCGATTCCCTTCGTCCTGCCCATGCCGCGGGATCGGCATGAGATGCCCAGCGATGAAGACCCGACCCGGACGACCACGATCCAAGCCTTCTGATCGGGCTCGCTCTGACGAAGTGATAGCTCTCAGTCGCGCACGTGAGTGTCACTCTGGCTTCGCCGCGCGCAGAGTCATCGTGGGTCATCGTGTATCGCAGGTACGCCGCCGTCCAGTAGGCACTAACATCTCCCATGCAGTCTTCAACGAGACGTGTCCCGCACAGACTTCGTTGTGCAGTCGATCTTCCAACTTGTCCTTTGAGCTGCGCGTTCTCGGAGCCACGTCCCTGCGTGACTCACCGCCAAATTTAGTGGCCTTCGGGAAGAGCTAGGGGAGCGGGCTCGGAGCTTCGAGTCGCCGACGTTCCGACGCTTCAGCAGTTCTGGTGGCGGTGAAGCGAGGAGCCTCAAGGCATCGACGTGAGCCACGGCGACCTCCGCCGCGTCGGGTCAGCGCTTCTAATCGGCGGCGATGCGGACCTAGTCGAGCGACTCGGAGTTGAACGGTCACTCACTTGGCTAGCTGGCGGACTCGCTCGCGCCCCTGGTCACCGAGCTGCCAGCGGACGCCATAGTGGAAAGCCCAGTGTTTCTCCCGTGCAGCGGTACGTGTTCTACCGCATCCGGAACTCAGACGTACCGCTTGAGTTCCGGCCAGATCTGGTCGACGGGACGGCGGAGCCCCCGGCACACGAAAACCGAGAGGTGGCGAACGGCCGGCAGGCAGTAGTGGCAGTCGATCCCAGAGACTCGCTCGACGCTCGCGAAGTACGGGAGCAGGTCGGCCTCCGACTCGGCCAGCGCGATCACGACGCTCCCGTCGATGTCGCCCGGACCCCAGAGCCAGTAGTTGTTGTGCCCGGAGACGGCGTGAGGCAAGCCGAGCGCCGGCCCCAGGAAGTTCAGTGCGCCCGTATCTCCGAAGGAGTGCCCGAAGACGGCGGCGCGCGCGCGCTCGTCGGGAGTCAGCCCGTCGTACGCGCTCGCGACCGCATCCACGACCTCGCGCCAGCCGAAGCGAAGCGCGAAGTGCAGCGGCAGCGTGCCGAGCTCGTCGACCTGGTCCACGGGCGGCTCGATGCCCAGTGCGCGCGCATATCCCGGATAACGTTCGGGTGGCAGCAGCGGGATCGCGAGTGGCGCGGCGGCGAGGCCGAGCACCAGGAGCAGCGCCACCACGAGCGGAGCAAAACGCCAGCCGCGCACGGCAGACACGCCTTCCCACGCGACGCCACCGGCGGCGAGTAGCACGACGTAGGCGGGGCCGCTGTAGTTCGAGCGCGCGGAGCCTGAGAGTGCAAGGAGCGCAATCACCGTGAGCCAGAGCCAGCCGAGCAGCCGGTATCTCGCGCCGCGCTGACCCGCGAACAAGAGCACGAGGCCGCCAAGCCAGAGCGGGACCGCCGGCGGGCCCATCACGAGCAGCTGCTCCGCGAGGAATCCGAGCACGCTCTTGTGCGTCATCTTCTCCGCTGTGGCGTTGCGCATGAACTCGAGCGTCGGCCAGCCGTTCTGCATCTGCCACACGAGATGCGGCGCGAAGATCACGAGCGACATGAGCGCACCGAGCCACGGCCAGGGCGTCGCGAGCCAGCGGCGCTGCGGGGTGAGTACGAGCCCCACGGCGAGGCCCAGCCCGAACCAGAGGATGCTGATCTTGTTCATCAGCCCGAGCCCGAGCACCGCCCCCAACCACAGCCAGGTGCTCGGTCTCGCGCCGTTCAGAATCCGCGCCACGAGCAACGCGGCGAGCGCCCAGATTGGCGGCTCGAAGGCGTTCATGGAATAGAAGCTCGCGTCGGCGAGATAGACCGGGCAGACCAGCGCGGAGAGGCTCGCGAGCGCCTGCGCAACTCGACCACCGCCCAGCTCGCGCGCGAGCAGCCCGACCAGCGCGATCGCCGCCACATGCAGCAGCGCTGGGACCACGTGCAGCGCCAGGAGCGAGTCACCCAGGGCCGCGCGGACGATCGCGAGCACCGCGATCGAGAGCGGGGGGTGATCGACATAGCCGAG
>JBGQIB010000219.1:0-5847 GCA_041498295.1 bacterium
GGCGACGCGCGCGAGAGCTCGATCGCCGCGTCCACGAACTCGAGCAGCGTCACCTCGCCGCCGCCCCAGCGCGCCGGTTGCAGCGCGCGCAGGAAGCCGCCGTCGAGCAGGAGCCGCCAGGTGCGATCCGAGAGCCGGCGCAGCCCGTCGTCGCCGGGCGCCGCATCCGCGAACTGTTTTGCCAGTGCCTTCGCTTCGTCGAGCAAGCTCATCGCGATCCTTCTTGAGCTGTAGTGATCGCTACGGTAAGCTGCGAGGCGCGATCGAGTCAAGAGCTCCGGAGGACGAGCGTGGCGGCGAGGGCACGGGCGGAGCGCAAGAAGCGAGCACACGGCGAAGAGTCGCGGCAGCGCATCCTCGATGCCGCCGCGGAAATCGCGGGCGAGCGCGGCTACGACGGAACGAGCATCGCGCTCGTCAGCGAGCGGTCGGGACTCCCCGCGAGCTCGATCTACTGGCACTTCGAGAACAAGGACCAGCTCGTCGCTGCAGTCATCGAGCGCAGCTTCACGCGCTGGCTCGAAGGTATGGGCGCCTGGGCGCCGCTCGAGCGCGGCGCGTCGCGCGCGGAGCAGTTCAGCGAGGGGCTGCGGAGGACGGCAAAGGCGCTGACGGACTCGCCAGACTTTCTGCGTCTGGGACTCATGCTCTCACTCGAGCGTCGCCCCAAGGAGGCCAGCGCGCGAACGCTGTTTCTCAAGGTGCGCGAGCAGACGTACAAGCGGATGGTGGCCTCGTACGAGATGTTCTTCGAGGGGAGTCTCGACGCAGGCGCCGTGCGCCAGCTCGCGACGTTGGCGATGGCCGCGGCTGACGGTCTCTTCATCGCCCGCGAGATCGACCCCACGCTCGACTTCGACGCCTCGTTCGAGCTGCTCGGCGCCGCGCTCCTCTCCGGGGCGAAGCATCTCGAGTCACGCAGCACTCGCTCCAGAAAGAAGGTGAAGCGATGAGCCTCTCGGAAGGACCAGTTATCCCCGGGGCGCCTAGGCTCGGCGTAGACTCCGGATCATGGAGAAGAAGGCACTCGGCGACGTCGCAAGCAAGCTCCTGTTCGAGAACGAGCGCGTGAAGGTCTGGCAGATGGACCTCGCGCCGGGTGAGTCGTCCGACTTCCACGAGCACACGATGCCCTACCTGATTTGCGTGGTGGAAGGCGAGACGATCGACGCCGACTTCGAGAACGGGAAGACGACCTCGTTCCGGATCGCGCCAGGCAAGGTGTTCTACGTCGAGCCGGGCAGCCGCGAGACCGCAGTGAATCGCAGCTCGACTCGCTTCCGCGAGTTCTTGATCGAGCTGAAGCGCTGACTCAGGTCCGGACCGAGTACTCGAAGCCCGACGGGAACGGCAGAGTGACGGACTGGAAGCCGTTCCTTCCGGATTGCACGTAGTCGAGATAAGGCGCGAGCGCGCGCTTGAAGGTGCGCACGTTGTCGGCCAGCACGACCGCGCCCGGGCGCAGCTTCGGCGCGAGTAACTCGAGCATCGGCAGGTAGAGGTCCTTCCAACCGTCGAGCAGGACGAGGTCGACCGGCGGCGGCAGGTCGCGCAAGGTCTGCAGGGCATCGCCGAGGCGCACTTCGGCGACGCCGCCGAGACCCGCTTCGTTCAGGTGCTCGACCGCCTTCGCGCGCTTGCCGGGCTCGAGCTCGGAGCCGATGACTCGACCCGTGCCGTTGTCGCGCGCGGCCGCGGCCGCGTACAGGGTCGAGATTCCGAACGAAGTGCCGAACTCGACGATGCGCCTCGCGTCGATCGAGCGCGCGACGAGATACAGGAGCTTCCCCTGCGGTCGCGAGAGGGGGATGTACACGTCCTTGAAGCGACGACTCATCTCCACGGCCGGCAGGTTGCGATTCATGAGCGCGCCGATGAACGTCGGCAGGCGTCCCAGCATGCGGAACGTGTCGCCGGCCGCGGCGTCGTGCAGGCGATCGAGCACGCTCTTCACCTTCGGATCGTCGAGCGAGCTCAGCGCCGCAGCCACGGACAGTGCGCGTTCCATGCGTTCGCTTCTCCTCTTCAGCGCCAGTGTACCGCCGACTCGCGTTACAATCGCGACCGCACGGGAGGTTCACGTCGTGGCGAACAAACGCAATCCTCGCAGCGCGGTCACCACCGAGGGCGACAATCGCGCGCCCAATCGCGCGATGCTGCGCGCGGTCGGTTTCTCGGACGCCGACTTCGGCAAGCCGATCATCGGCGTCGCGAACGCGGCGAGCGACATTACGCCGTGTAACGCCGGGCTCGGCGAGCTCGCGATCGCCGCCGCCGAGGGCATTCGGCGCGCGGGCGGCATGCCGCAGACCTACGGCACCATCACGATCAGCGACGGGATCTCGATGGGCACCGAGGGCATGAAGTGCTCGCTCGTCTCGCGCGAGGTGATCGCGGACTCGATCGAGACGGTGACGCGCGGTCAGTGGCACGACGGCGTGCTCGCGGTCGGCGGCTGCGACAAGAACATGCCGGGCGCGACAATCGCGTTCGCGCGCCTCGACGTGCCATCGGTCTTCGTCTACGGCGGCACGATCCGACCGGGTCAGTATCACGGCAACGACCTCACGATCGTCTCGGTCTTCGAAGCCGTCGGCGCGCACGGCGCCGGCAAGATGAACGACACGGACTTCGTCGAGATCGAGCGGCGCGCGTGTCCGGGCAAAGGCTCGTGCGGCGGCATGTACACGGCGAACACGATGTCGAGCGCGATCGAGGCGCTCGGTCTCTCGCTGCCCGGAAGCTCGACGATGGCCGCGGACTCGGAGGAGAAACGCGCGAGCGCGGCCGACAGCGGCGCGGCGCTCGTCGCGTGTGTCGAGAATGGCCTGACCGCGCGCAAGGTTCTGACGCGCGCGGCGTTCGAGAACGCGATCGCCGTGGTGCTGGCCGTCGGCGGCTCGACCAACGCCGTGCTGCACCTGCTCGCGATCGCGCACTCCGCGGGCGTGCCGCTCGAGCTCGACGACTTCGAGCGCATGCGCGCGCGCGTGCCGGTGCTCGCGGACCTGAAGCCGAGCGGGCGCTACGTGGCGACCGATCTGCACAGAGTCGGCGGCATCCCGTTGGTGATGAAAATGTTGCTCGAGAAGGGTCTCATTCATGGTCAGTGTCTCACGGTGACCGGCAAGACGGTCGCGGAGAATCTCGCGCGCGCGGCGAGCACGCTACCCGCGGGGCAGGACGTGCTCCGCCCCTGGAGCAACCCGATCTACACCGAGGGTCACCTCTCGATTCTGCGCGGCAATCTCGCACCCGAGGGCTCCGTTGCGAAGGTGAGTGGCATCGAGATCCACGAGATCACCGGCCCCGCGCGCGTGTTCGACTCCGAAGAGGCGTGCATGGACGCGATCATGTCCGACCGCATCCGCGCCGGCGACGTGCTCGTGATTCGCTACGAGGGGCCGAAGGGCGGCCCGGGCATGCGCGAGATGCTCGCGCCGACGGGCGCGCTGATCGGCAAGGGACTCGGGAACGCCGTCGGCCTGCTCACGGATGGCCGCTTCTCGGGCGGCACGTACGGCATGGTCGTCGGTCACGTCTCGCCGGAGGCGTTCGTCGGCGGGCCGATTGCGCTGGTGCGCGAGAGTGACTCGATCACGATCGACGCGAAGCAGCGCGTGCTCACGCTGAACGTCCCCGACGCCGAGATCGCGAAACGGCGCGCCGCGTGGAAGCAGCCGGCGCCGCGCTACACCCGTGGTGTGCTCGCGAAGTACGCGAAGCTGGTGTCGAGCGCGAGCTTCGGCGCGGTGACGGACCGCGACCTATGAGCTGGATCGCCGTCGCGGCCGGGCTCGGGACGATCTCCGTGATCGCCGGCGCCTTCGGCGCGCACGGGTTGCGCGAGTCCGTGACTCCCGAGCGGCTGGCGGCCTGGCATACCGCGTCTCACTACGCGCTGATCCACAGCGCTGCGATCCTGGCGCTCGCGCTGTACGCCTCGGCGACTGGCCGCAGCGTGACGCTTCCCGCGAGTCTCTTCACCGCGGGGATCGCGCTCTTCTCCGGCTCGATCTTCGGCCTCGTGCTCTTCGAGGCGCGCATGCTCGGTCCGGTGACACCGATCGGTGGCGTGCTCCTGATCGCCGGCTGGGCGTCGCTCGTCGGGCTCGCGCGCTCCGCGGCTTCAGGGGGATGAGCGTCCCGCCGCCGAATTCGCCCGACTCGCCCTACGCCCCGCCGAGGAGCCGGCTCGACGCTCCGCCGACGACGGAGCAGCTCGCGACGACCGGACAGCGCGTCGCGAACTACGTGCTGGACTATGGGGTCATGGTCGTCGTGTACGTTGCCCTGGGCCTGGCGACGGGAGCGCTCGACGACGGGCAGGGGTTCGCGGCGGAGTTCATCTTGTCGAGCGCGCTCTTCCTCATCTACTACGCCACGCTCGAGTCACTCTTCGGGGTGACCGTCGGGAAGCTCGTCACGGGGGTGCGCGTGGTGTCCGAGGCCGGCAGCGAGCCGTCGTTCGCTCAGATCCTCGGCCGGAGCCTCGCGCGCATGATTCCGCTCGAGCCGCTCTCGCTCCTCGGCGGCAAAGGGCGTCCCATCGGCTGGCACGACTCACTCTCGGGGACGCGCGTCATTCGGACCCGCTGAACGAGAGAGGGGTCGGGTCCGCCGCGCTGTAGCGCGGCCAGGACGGGAGCAGGGGAGAGCGCGGCGCGCCCGTGGTGGCGAACGCGGCGAATGCGTCGCGCATGCGCCGGCCGACCGGCTTCGCCTCGGGAACGTGCTCGAGGAAGCGGCCGAGCGGAGTCACTCGCCGCGTGCCGAAGACGAGCGGCAGATCGAGGCCGTGAAACGCGCCGGTGTCGCCCCCCGCGGATGAGCCCGCGAGGTCGAAGCGGTACTGGAAGACGGGCGCGCCGCTCGCGCTCTGCGCGTCGGCCAAACGGCGCGCGGGCTCGCGGTAGCGGAGCTCCGTCGCGATCCGGTGGAAGAGCACGTGCGGGCTCGCCGCTGGCTCGCGCTCGAGCGCCGCAGCGGCGGCTTCGCGGGCGACACCCTCGCTGGCGAGTCGCGCGGCCACGTGCTCGCGGCGCAACTCGCGCAGGCTCGGGTCGACGAGGTCGAGCACGCGCGTCTCGTCGCGCGCCGTGCCGATCACGAGCGGCACGCGCGCGCGCTCGCCCGCTTCCGCCGCTTCGAGCGGAGCGCGCGGGAGTATCTCGCCGTCGGCGACCGGGCGGAACCCGCCACTGCGCGCCTGCGCCCAGAGCAGGTCCTCGAGCGGAACCCCGGCGAGCTTCGCGGCGTCGCTCGGCAGCAGATCGAGGTTGCGCAGAAACACGGCGCGCCGCGCCTCCGCGGCTTCGGGTGAGTCGACCTGGTAGGTCCCGCTCGCGAGGATCGCGCGCTGGAAGAGCGAGCGCGCGCGCGGCATCCCGAGCAGACACGCGAGCGCGGTCGCGCCAGCGCCGTGACCGAAGACGGTGACTCGGCTGGCGTCGCCTCCGAAAGCGTCGACCTCGTCGCGCACCCACTCGAGCCCCGCGACCAGGTCGAGCAGGCCGACGTTCGGCGCGAAGAAGCCGAGGGCGCCGAGCCGGTACGAGAGCGACACGACGACCAGGTCGCCGCCGCGCGCGAGCCGCCGGCCGCGCACGCACGACTCGGCGGTCGCCCCTTCGGCGAAGTCCCCGCCGTGCACGAACACGAGCACGGGCCGAGGCACGCCGTCGAAGCCTGCGGTCCAGAGGTCGAGCGCGAGACAGTCCTCGCTCTGCTTTTCCGCGCGCTCGCCGAGCACCGAGGCGAAGCGCGACGCGTTCTGTGGCGCGGCGGGCGCCGACTCGGCGCACTCGCGCACGCCGCTCCACGGCTCGGCGCGCTGTGGCGCGGCGA
>JBGQIB010000220.1:0-5713 GCA_041498295.1 bacterium
AACCGCTGCATCATCTCGTCCTTCTCCGGCGACGACAGGCGACCGTGCAGGAGACCCACCCTGAACGCCCGGAACGGCCCCTCCTGGAGCTGGCGCGCCATGTCGGTGGCGGCCTTCAGGTCCAGCGCTTCCGACTCCTCGACGAGCGGGTACACGACGAAGATCTGCTCGCCCCGCTTCAGCGTCTCAGTCACTTGCGTCATGACGACGCGGCCGGCGGTCGGCGCGACGACGCTCGTCTCGACCGGCGCGCGGCCCGGCGGGCGCTCGCGCAGTGTCGAGTGATCGAGGTCGCCGAAGACGGTGAGCGCGAGCGAGCGCGGGATCGGGGTCGCGGACATCGCGAGCAGATGCGGATTCTCGCCCTTGCGCGCGAGCGCGCGCCGCTGCGCAACGCCGAAGCGGTGCTGCTCGTCGATCACGAGCAGGCCGAGGCGCGGCAGGTCGACCGATTCCGAGAAGAGCGCGTGTGTGCCCACGACGATCTGCACCTCGCCGCGCTCGAGCCAGCGCGCGAGCTCCCCGCGCTCGCGCGGCGAGGTCGCGCCGGTGAGGAGCGCGGCGCGCAAGCCCAGCGGCGAGGCGAGACGGTGTAGGGTCTCGAAGTGCTGCTCGGCGAGTATCTCGGTCGGCGCAAGCAGCGCGGCCGTCTTGCGCGACGCGCGCGCCGCCGCGGCCGCCAGCACCGCGAGCACCGTCTTGCCCGTGCCGACGTCGCCGACGAGCAGCCGGTTCATCGGCGAGCGGCGCGCGAGGTCCGCCCGGATCTCGCGCCACGCGCGCTCCTGATCGCCGGTGAGCACGAACGGCAGCGCGGCGCGCGCGCGCGCCTCGGCGGCGTCGGTGAGCACGAGCGGCTCCGTCAAACTCCGGTGTAGCTCGCGGCGCCGCTGCTCGAGCCCGAGCTGCAGCAGGAAGAGCTCCTCGGCCACGAGCCGCAAGTGATACGGCGTGCTCCGCTCGCGCAGGCGCGCCGGCTCGAGACCGACGCTCGGCAGGTGCACCTCGCGCAGCGCGGCGCCGATCTCCGCGAGCGCGAGCTGCGCCACCGTCGCCTCGGGCAGCCAACCGTCGACCAGATCGCCCGCCGAGCGCACCGCCGACTCGACCAGGCGGCGCAGCGTGCGCGGCGGCAGGCCCTCGACGGCCGAATAACTCGGCACGATGCGCGGCAGCGCGCCCGGCTCGGTCTCCGCGGCGAGCACCTCGACGTCGGGATGGTGGAGCTCCTTCGCGAAGCGATAACGGCGCACCTCGCCTGCGACGAGTACGCGCGCGCCGGGCGCGAGCCGGTCCTGGAACGTCTGGATGCCGCGAAACCACTTGAGCTGCACCGCACCCGTGCCGTCGGACACGATCGCCTGAAAGAAGCGCCGGCCGTTTCGCAGTGGCACGACACCGCTGCGTGTCACCGTGCCGGCGAAGACCGCCGAGCGCCCGACCTCGAGCTTCTCGATCGGCGCGATCTCGCGCCGGTCCTCGTACGCGCGTGGCAGGAAGAACAGCAGATCCTCGACGGTCGCGATCTCCTTGCGCGCCAGCGCCTGCGCGGTCTTGGGGCCGACGCCCGGCACGCGCGACACTGGCTGCGCGAGCCAGCGCTCGGGAAACGTCGGCGCCAGCAGCGGCGCGAGTGACTTCGCGATCTCGTCCAGCGCCTCCGCGCTCGCGCCCGACTCGAGGCGCGCGCCCGCCTCGCGCAACCGCTTGGCGGCCGCGGGCGGGATCCACAGCTCCGCCGCGCGCTCGAGCGCGGAGCGCAGCGTCCCGGCCAGATCGCGCACCCGCTCCGCGACCTCGGGTCCGCGCCGCGCGAACTCGAGCGGTCCGCGGATGGCGTCGACGGCGTCGCGCCAACGCGACATCTCAGTGTGGGTGGAGGTCCTGCAAGGCGATCGGCTCGATCTCTCCCGCACGCAGCGCGCGAATCGCCGCGGCGGCAGCGCGCGCGCCTGCAAGCGTCGTGAAGTACGGGATGCCGCCCTCGAGCGCCGAGCGCCGCATGGACGCGGAGTCCTGCACGGCGACAGCGTCACCGATCCGTGTCGTCGCGATGACGAGAGATACCTTCCCGGCGCGGATCAGCTCCTCCACGTGGGGCGAGCCCTCGCGCACCTTGTTGATCGAAGAAACCTCGAGGCCGCGCTCGCGCATGAAGTCGGCGGTGCCGCGGGTCGCGATCAGCGCGAAGCCGTCCTCCTGCAGCACGCGCAGCGCGGCGATGGAGCCACCCTTGTCCTCGTCCCGCAGTGACACGAGCACGGTGCCCGACGTCGGCAGGTCGTTGCCCGCGCCGCGCTGCGCCTTCGCATACGCGCGGCCGAACTCGCGGTCGATGCCCATGACTTCGCCCGTGCTCTTCATCTCGGGGCCGAGCAAGGTGTCGACACCGGGGAATTTCACGAACGGGAACACCGACTCCTTCACCGACACGTGCGTGGGCACGATCTCCGCAGTGAAGCCGAGCTCGGCGAGCGTCTTCCCCGCCATCACGCGCGCCGCGAGCTGCGCGATCGGCACGCCGATCGCCTTCGACACGAACGGCGCGGTGCGCGAGGCGCGCGGATTCACCTCGAGCACGTAGACGGAATCCTCCGCGATCGCGAACTGCACGTTCATGAGTCCGACGACGCCGAGCTCGAGCGCGAGCGCGCGCGTCGCGCGCTCGATCTCCTCGACGAGATAGCGCGCCAAGCTGTAGGGCGGCAGCGAGCAGGCCGAGTCACCCGAGTGAATGCCCGCCTCCTCGATGTGCTCCATGATTCCGGCGATCACCGCCTGCTTTCCGTCGCACAGCGCGTCGACGTCGACCTCGATCGCGTTCGCGAGAAAGCGATCGACGAGCACCGGATGCTCGGGCGAGACGCTGACCGCCTCGCGCATGTACGTCTGCAGCTCGGCGAGGTCGTGCACGATCCGCATGGCGCGGCCGCCGAGCACGTACGAGGGGCGCACCAGCACCGGGTAGCCGATGCGCTCGGCGAGCCGCTTCGCGTCTTCGAAGCTGCGCGCCGTGCCGTTCTCGGGCTGGCGCAGACCGAGCTTGCGGAGCAGCTCCGCGAAGCGCTCGCGATCCTCCGCGCGGTCGATCGCATCCGGGCTCGTGCCGATGATCGGCACCCCGGCGCGCTCGAGCGGCACCGCGAGGCGCAGCGGCGTCTGCCCGCCGAATTGCACGATCACCCCCTGCGGTTTCTCGCGCGCGACGATCGCGAGCACGTCCTCGAGCGTGAGCGGCTCGAAGTACAGCCGGTCACTCGTGTCGTAGTCGGTCGAGACCGTCTCGGGATTGCAGTTCACCATGATGGTCTCGAAGCCGTCTTTCTCGAGACCGAGCACGCCGTGCACGCAGCAGTAGTCGAACTCGATCCCCTGGCCGATCCGGTTCGGACCGCCGCCGAGGATCATGATCTTCGGGCGCGTGGTCGGCTCGGCCTCGCACTCCGACTCGTACGTCGAGTAGAGATACGGCGTGTGCGCCTCGAACTCGGCGCCGCAGGTGTCGACGCGCTTGAATACGGGGACGATACCCTTGGCGAGCCGTTCCGCGCGCACGTCGTCCTCACTGACACCGGACAGTTTCGCGAGCCGACGGTCGGAGAAACCCGCGCGCTTCGCGCTCGCCAGGTCGCGCGTCTTCGGGTCCCGGTAGCGTGACTCGTCCGCGATGATCTCGGAGACGTGCCAGAGGAACCATGGGTCGATCGAGGTGCACGCGTTCACCCATTCGATGCTGCGGCCGCGCCGGAACGCTTCGCCGACGGCCCAGAGGCGATCGGGGCCGGGAATGCGCAGCTTCTTCTCGAGCTCCGCGTCGTCGACGTCGAGCTCCTCGAAGCCGTAGCGGTCGGTCTCGAGCGAGCGGATGCCCTTCTGGAGTGACTCGCGGAACGTCCGCCCGATCGCCATCACCTCGCCAACCGACTTCATCTGCACGCCCAGGCGCGGATCCGCCTGCGGAAACTTCTCGAAGGTGAAGCGCGGGATCTTGGTGACGACATAATCGATCGTCGGCTCGAAGCTCGCCGGTGTTTCGCGTGTGATGTCGTTGGGGATCTCGTCGAGCGTGTACCCGATCGCGAGCTTCGCGGCGATCTTCGCGATCGGGAAACCCGTGGCCTTCGACGCGAGCGCTGACGAGCGCGATACGCGCGGGTTCATCTCGATGACCGTCATCGCGCCAGTCCCCGGGTGCACGGCGAACTGGATGTTCGAGCCGCCGGTCTCGACGCCGATCTTGCGGATGATCGCGATCGCCGCGTCGCGCATGCGCTGGTATTCCTTGTCGGTCAGCGTCTGCGCGGGCGCGACCGTGATCGAGTCACCCGTGTGCACGCCCATCGGGTCGAAGTTCTCGATCGAGCAGATGACCACCACGTTGTCCGCGCGGTCGCGCATCACCTCGAGCTCGTACTCCTTCCAGCCCAGAACCGACTGCTCGACCAGCACTTCCCCGCGCGGCGAGAGGTGCAAGCCCCACTCGAGCTTCTGCTCGAAGTCCTCCGCCGTTTCTGCGATCGAGCCACCCGAGCCGCCGAGCGTGAAGCTCGGCCGGATGATCGCGGGCAGGCCGATCTCGGCGAGCACCGACTTCGCCTGCTCGAGGTCGGTGACGTACACGGACTTGGGTACGTCGAGACCGATCTCGCGCATCGCGGTACGGAAGCGGAGGCGGTCCTCCGCCATCAGGATCGAGTCGAGCTGCGCGCCGATCAAGCGGATGCCGAGGCGTTCGAGCACACCGCTCTCGGCGAGCGCAATCGCGCAGTTCAGCGCCGTCTGTCCGCCGAGCGTAGGCAGCACCGCATCCGGCCGCTCGATCTCGAGAATGCGCGCGACGGTATCCGGTGTGACTGGCTCGATGTAGGTTCGCGACGCGAACTCGGGATCGGTCATGATCGTGGCCGGGTTCGAGTTCACGAGGATGACCTCGATGCCCTCCTCGCGCAGGGCTTTGCAGGCCTGCGTGCCCGAGTAGTCGAACTCACACGCCTGCCCGATCACGATCGGGCCCGCGCCGATCAGCAGTACACGCCGAAGTGTCATGTCCCTAGGCATGCTGCGCCTCGATCAGCTCGCGGAAGCGGTCGAACAGGTACGCGAGATCGTGCGGACCCGGCGACGCTTCGGGGTGGTACTGCACCGAGAACACGGGAAGCGTGCGGTGCCGCAGCCCCTCGACGGTGTCGTCGTTCAGGTTCACGTGAGTGATCTCGACGTCGCCCGCGCGGCGCAGCGCCTCCGCGTCGACGGCGAAACCGTGATTCTCCGAGGCGATCATCACGCGGCCCGACTGCTCGTCGCGCGCCGGCTGGTTCGCGCCGTGGTGACCGAAGCGCAGCTTCTTCGTCGTGCCGCCCAGCGCCAAACCGAGGATCTGATGGCCAAGACAGATGCCGAAGATCGGCAGCTTCGCCGCGACCAGCTCGCGCACGATCGGAATCGCGTAGCTCACCGCCGCCGGATCCCCGGGCCCGTTGCCGAGAAAGACGCCGTCCGGCTGGAGCGCCAGCGCCTCGCGCGCGGACGTGCTCGCCGGAACGACGGTCACGTCGAAGCCGGCGTCGACGAGCTCGCGCAGGATGTTCCACTTGACGCCGTAGTCGTAGGCGACGATCCGGTGGCGCTTCTTCACCGAGGTTCGCGCGCGCACGCGCCACGCGTTCCCCTCGCGCCATTCGTAGCGCCGGTTCTCGGTGACTCCGTCGACCAG
>JBGQIB010000221.1:0-5695 GCA_041498295.1 bacterium
CATCTACCACGACGGCTGGGTAGCCGCGACGACACCCGGGGTTGCTCCGTGGGACACGGCTGCCGAGGCGCAGGGTCGGTTGCCTTCCGTCCTCGACTACAAGTGGGAACTCTACAACGTCAGCGAAGACTTCTCCGAAGCGAACAACCTCGCGGCCAAAGATCCCGCCAAGCTCAAGGAACTGCAGGACCTCTTCTGGAAGGAAGCCGAGAAATACAATGTGCTGCCGATCGAGAACAGCAGGATTAGCCGTTTCGATGTGAGCATCCGGCCCAGCCTGACCCGCGGGCGGGACGAGTTCACCTACTACCCCGGCCTCGTGCGCATCCCCGAGGGCGCAGCGCCGGACACGAAGAACAAGTCCTGGCAGATCAAAGCCGAGGTGGACATCCCCAAGGGCGGCGCGGAAGGCATGTTGATCACGCATGGTGGACGTTTCTCCGGATGGGGGCTTTACCTGCTCAACGGCAAGCCGGTCTTCCACTACAACCTCGCCGGCGTCGCCCACTACAACATCGCCGGCAAGGACAAGCTCGCGCCGGGCGCGCACACCATCGTCTACGACTTCAAATACGATGGCCCAGGGCTCGGTAAAGGCGGCGTCGGCACGATCCAGGTCGACAGCAAGACGGTGGCCACCGGCCGCATCGAACGCACACTGGCCTTCCGTCTCTCGCTCGACGAAACGCTGGATTGCGGCGAGGACACCGGCACGCCGGTCAGCGAGAACTACTTGAACAAGATGCCCTTCAAGTTCACCGGCGAGATCAAGAAGGTTGTGATTGACCTGACGCCGGAGAATTTGAGCGCGGAGGATGAAGCGAAGCTGAGAGAAGGCGAAGCCGTCCTCGGCGCGGCGCAGTGATTGGTGACACGGCGGCGCCCGCCGTCGCGAGGCAGCGGGCGCGGCAACTGATCCGCCAGGAGTCTCCGAGGCGCAATCCGCTGAGCCCGCCGGCGGCGAGCGCGAATCACTTCGCCGGCGCGGCGCGCTTCTCGTCGACGACTGGGATCGCGGCGGCCAGATCGTAGCGGACGACGGCGTTCATCTTGTTTTCGATCTGGTAGAAACGCGCGACGGTTCGTCCCGGCAGGATCTTTGCGAACTCAGCGAGGTAGGTGCGCCGCACCTGGACTCGCTCGGCCTCGGCAGCGAGGTAGCCCTCCATGAGCTGCACGGCCTTGTCGTTCGAGAGGTCGCGGAAGCTCGCGGTGTAGTCCTCGACGATCGCGGTTACGCGATCGCCAATCACGTTGATCTCTTTCTGATACCGGTCGTAGAGCGGCCAGAAAGTCTTGGCTTCTTCCGCGCTGAGCTCGAGGTTGACGGCGACGAAGGCCTTCCGATTGGCCCGAATCGTGTCGAGCAGAATCCCCTGTTGAGTTTGCGGCGCAGCGGCGCCGCCGGTCTCGGCGGCACCCGCGGCGGCACTCGACAGGACACATGCCAAAGTCGCGGCCAGCAACAGACGTGTGTTCGACATGGCGGCTCCCTACTTCGAGATCTTGGTGATCTTCGAGCCCTGCACACCGAGGCCGCCCATCAGCCCCTTCTGGTCGAAGATGAAGGCGTAGACGTCCTGAGTGATCGTCGTGCTGGTCATCGACTTACCCATGCCCTCGTCGACGACGACGATGCTCGGCCCGACGCCGATCTCCCAGCCGTCGCTCGAGCCGAGATACGCGAGCGCACCCTCGTTCATGAAGAACAGCGCGTAGCCGAAGGTCTGCACGCCGGCCTGCAGGCCGTAGGACGCGGCGACGGAGCTGTAGTACCCGGCCGGCTTGCCACCCTTCAGCAGCACGCCTTCGCCGATTTGTCCGCCGAACATGAACCCGGCTTTGACGATGCTCGGGAAGACCAGCACGGCTCTCGCCTTCTCACCGAGCAGGCGCGCCGCGCTGTTCTTCGCATAGAGGAGCTTCAATGCCTGGGTGGCATCGCGGTCGAGCTCCCGCCGGCTCGCGGCGGGCGCGTTCAGCGGCGCGGCGATTGCCGCGAGTAGCAGGACGATCCCGAGCGCTCGGAAGCGTTTCATCGCGTTCACCCCTCTCGTCTCGTAGAGGCCGCGCCAGCTCGCGGGGCGCGGCGAGTGGTACTGTCCCATCGCCATACCCGACCGAAGTCCCGACGCGCTCGGACTCACTCTGCGGGAGGGAAGAATGCAAAGCAACCGATCCCCAGACATTGCCCGCACCACGCTCCAGCTGCTCGCCCTCGGTGTGCTGATCGCCAGTAGCTTCTGGATCGTGCGGCCGTTCCTGGTCGCGTCGGCTTGGGCGACGATGATCGCCGTGGCCACGTGGCCGCTCTTGCTGCGCGCCCAGGCGTGGCTGGGCGGCAGGCGGTCCCTCGCTGTAGCGTCGCTGACGATCGTGCTCCTGCTGATCTTGGTGGTGCCGCTCTCCCTCGGTGTCACGGCCCTCGTGGGCAACGCCGAACAGATCTCGAGCTGGTCGAAATCGCTGGAGACACTCGCCGTCCCGCAGCCCCCCGCGTGGGTGGAGGCGTTGCCGGTGGTCGGGGCGAAGCTCGCGGCGCGCTGGCAGGTGCTCGCCGCCACCAGTCCCGAGGAGCTGTCTGCGCGCGTGGCGCCCTATGCCAAGGCGGTCGCCGTCTGGTTCGCGGGCGAGGTGGGCAGCATCGCCCTGCTGCTCGCGCAGTTCCTGCTCACGGTGATCATCGCTGCGATTCTGTATGCCAACGGCGAAGCGGCAGCCCGCGGCGTCGACCGCTTCGCCCGGCGCCTCGCGGGGCCGCAAGGTGAGAACGCGGTGCACCTCGCGGGAAAGGCGATTCGCGGCGTCGCACTCGGCGTCGTCGTCACCGCCATTCTTCAGTCGGCTGCGTCCGGCATCGGGCTGGCGATCGTCAGCGTGCCGTTCGCGGCGATTCTGACCGCCGTGATCTTCATGCTGTGCGTCGCGCAGATCGGACCCGGGCTCGTGCTGATCCCCGCGGTGATCTGGGTCTACTCGACGCGCGGCGCAGCGTGGGGCACCGGCTTTCTCGTCTGGGCGATCTTCTGCGCCACCTTCGACAATTTCCTGCGCCCGATGCTCATCAAGCAGGGTGCCGACCTGCCCCTGCTGCTGATTTTCTCGGGCGTGATTGGCGGGCTCATCGCCTTCGGCGTCATCGGGCTCTTCATCGGGCCGGTGGTGCTCGCGGTCGCATACACGCTGCTCGTCGACTGGATGTCGGAAGACACTCCACCCAACGAACAAGCGCCACCCTAGAACTCACTTCTGCGCCGGCGTCGAACTGAGTCAGGCCAGCTTCGCTGCCCACTCGGCGAGGGTCGTGGTGAAGAGCCGAGGGTCCTGGGCGTGCATCGAGTGACCCATCGTCGGGAAGGACTTGCAGTCGAATGACTGGCCCGCGGCGGTGACGAGTTCGCGCGCGCGCGCGGCTTGTAGGTCCGACAACGCGCCCATCAGCGTGCCGCTCGCGTCGTCGACCCGGCGGAAGTGGTGCGTCATGAGCACGGGAACCTTCACGCTCGACAGCATCCGCGTGTGATCGCAGCTCGCGGCGACCGTGCCGCTCCAGAAGGCCCGGGCCCACTCGGGGTCGTACTCGCGGAGGTTCTGCGGGGGCTCCGCTGCGCCCATCGACGAGAACAGCGCGGCGAGCCAGGCAGGCAGCTCACGCGGCGCGGCCGCGATCATGCCGTCCCAGTCACCGACGCTCCACTGGTCACCCAGATACTTGCTCCAGAGCGCGAACATCGCGCCGACGCCCTGGCGGATCGACTGACCGCAGGCGGGGTTGACCTCGGAGGCGAACAGCGGCGGGTCTTCGTAGTGAGCGCCGCGAATCTGACCCGGCTTGGCGTAGGCCGAGAGCCAGGCCGAGAGCACGCCGCCCGAGGACAGGCCGCTCGCGACGGCAGGACGGCCGATCGCGCGGTCGATGAAGCGCACGAGGTCGTTTCCCATGTTGTCCAGCGTGTAGCGACCCGGGGTGCGTGTGGACCGACCCTGACCGCGCAGGTCGACGGCAAACGCCTGGAAGTGTTCGGCGAGCAGCGGCAGTGCCGGCTCATAGCCCCACCACGACTCGGACTGACCCGGGATCAAGAGCAGCGCCGGCTTGTCGTCGTTGCCGGCGACGGCGTAGTTGAGCTCGACTTCGCCGGTGTCACAGGTCTGCTCGGGAAACGTGTGCGGGACATAAGTCGCCTCGGGGCGATGCGGTCCGAACGCGTGCGCGTAGCGGCTCATCAGAGACTCCTCCTTCGCAGTCGCGGGAACAAGGGCTCGGCGGCGCCCCTGTCGATCGAGGCGCGCTGCGCGTCGCCGAGCGAGTATCTCTCGTACATGCCGGTGAACGCGCCGACCACGGGCGCGGGCGCGTATGGGAAGTCACTGCCGAAGAACACGTGGTCCGGCTCCGCGAACGCGAGCAGGCTCGGCAGCGCAGTCGGGCTTCCGGAGAGCGCCGTGTCGAAGTAGAAGCGCTTCAGCTGCGCGATGCCGTCGAGCGGGTTCCCGCTCGGCGACGTCGCGGCGCTGATGCGATACGCCGCGTAGGGAACGAAGCCGCCCGCGTGCGCGAGGATCACCTTCAGATCGGGGTAGCGATCGAGCGTGCCTGAGCGCGCGAGCCGTATCGCCGCGCGCGTCGTGTCGAGCAAAAAGTCGGCGACGTAGGTCGGCACGCCGGGCAGTGGCTCGAGCCCGGGCAAAATCGAGGGGTGCACGAACACCACCGCCTTGCGCCGGTTGAGCTCCTCGAAGAGCGGGTCGAAGGCCTTGTCGCCGAGATACACGCCGCGGCTGTTCGCGAGCAGCACGACGCCGTCGGCGCGCAGTGTATCGAACGCGTGGTCGAGCTCGGCGAGTGAGCCGCGAACGTCCGGCAAGCAGAGCGTCGCGAAGAAGCCGAACCGGTCCGGACGATCGCGCACGACCGCGGCGGCGTACTCGTTGACGCCGCGGGCCAGCGCGCGCGCCTCGGTGTCGTCGCCGAGGTGCACGCCGGGCGCGGAGACCGAGAGAATCGCCGACTCGACGCCGCGCTCGTCCATCAGCGCGAGCGCGGCCTCAACGCTCCAGTCGGGAATCGGAAGGCCGCCGGCAGCGATGCCGCGACTTCTCAGCCAGGCCGCGTAGTCGGGCGGAACGACGTGGTGATGCGTGTCGATGCGTCGGAGGGATGCGCTCATGCTCGACTGCCGCCCGAGAGGAATGTCCCCGCCTCGACCTGGACGAGCTCCTTGCCCGGCTCCGAGCAGAGCGCCACGGGATGCCAGTAGCGACGCATCAGCTCGCCCATGGGTGTCTCGCGGCTGACTTCGGTCAGCCTCGCTTCGTAAGTCTCTTCTCGGCGTGCGTAGGCGGTCATGAGCTTCCCTTCTCGGGGGAGCGCGAGTCACTGCCCAGGGCGACCGCGCGCACCGCCTTGGTGTCGGTCGGCTGGTGCCCGACCTCGTGCTTCGGCGCCGGAATCTCGACGACGCTGTTGCTGAGCCGGCCGATGCCGCTCACCTCCACCTCGACGACGTCGCCGAGCTGCATCGGCCGAGAGTTGGCGGGCGTGCCCGTGAGGACGATGTCGCCCGGCAGTAGCGTGATGTGCCGACACAGATCGGCGAGCTGATAGTCGATCCCGAAGGTCATCTCCGAGACCTTGCCTTCCTGGACGATCTGGCCGTTTCGATACGTCCGCAGCACGCTCTCGCGCACGTCG
>JBGQIB010000222.1:0-5674 GCA_041498295.1 bacterium
GGCGCGCACGTCGCCGCCGGCGAGCGTGAGCGCGGACTCCCCGCTCGCCTTCCCCGACACCTCCTCTGTGAGTGCGAAGCGCTTGCGCACGTCCGCGAGGTCGGCGCTGAATTCGCCGCGCGCATCGACCTGCGGCGCGGCGCTGCTGAGCTTGGCCAACTCGAGCTCGCCGGAGCGGAGAGTCGCGAGCCCGGGCAGGGTCGCCGAGTACTTGAATGCGCCGCTGCCGTCGAGCGAGAGATGCCCGTCGATGTTCGCGTGCTCGACCTTCCACGGGCCGGCGCTGACGTCGGCGTCGTGAATCGCGATGCGGTCGACCGCCAGCGCGAGGCCCGGCGCCTCGGCCGGGGCCGGCGGCTTCTCGCCGGGCTTCTGCTCGGCTTTCGGCTTCGCTCCGCTCGCCGCAGCGCCCGGCAGGATGGGCTTTCCGTCCTTGTCGAACGGGACGTAGATGCGCGGTGAGTCGAGCTCGAGCGCGCGCAGCACGACCTTGCCCGCGATCAGCGGCAGCACCGCGACCCGCAGACGGAGCTCCGCGATCTGTGCGAGCGGCGTGTCTTTCGGCGTCACGCCGCCGATGCGCACGTCGTCGATGCGCACCGCGGGCAGCGGGAAGATGCGCAGCGAGATCTTGCCGAGCGAGACGTCTCGTCCGAGCGCCGCGCTCGCCCGCTGCTGCAGCGGGGCGCGCAGTGTCTCCGCGTCGAAGAAGGACAGGGCTACACCCGCGAGGATCAGCAGCAGCGCGAAGATGGCCGCGCCGAGGAGGAGCCAGCGCCTCACGACCGGACACCTGCGGGCACGCGCTCGTGAAAGTCGCTGTGACGCTGAAACGCGTCGCCCGCGCGCAGCACCGCGAACTCGTCGAGCGGCCGCCCGATCAGCTGCAGGCCGACCGGCAGACCCGCGGACGTGAAGCCGCAGGGCAGCGAGAGCGCGGGCAGGCCCGCGAGGTTCGCGGTCACCGTATACACGTCCGCGAGATACATCTGCAGCGGGTCGTCGACGAGCTCGCCGAACTTCCAGGCGGGCCCCGGCGTCGTCGGCGTGGCGATCACGTCGCAGACCTCGAAGGCGCGCTCGAAGTCGGCGCGGATCAAGGTGCGCACCTGCTGCGCCTTGCGGTAGTAGGCGTCGTAGTAGCCGGCGGAGAGCACGTACGTGCCGAGCAGGATGCGCCGCTTCACCTCCGCGCCGAAGCCCTCGGAACGCGTGCGTTCGTACATCTCGTCGAGCGTCGTCGACGGCGCGCGGAAGCCGTACTTCACGCCGTCGTAGCGCGAGAGATTCGAGGACGCTTCTGCGGTGCAGATCAGATAGTAAGTCGCGATGCCGTGAGCGCTGTTCGGGAGCTCGACGTCGACGGCCTTCGCGCCCAATCCCTGCAGTGTCTCGAGCGCCTCGCGCGCGCGTGCCAGGGTCTCCGCATCGGCGCCCAGAGCGTCGAAGAAGCCGCGCGGCAGGCCGATGCGCAGACCCGAGACGTCGCCGGAGAGCGCGGCCACGAAATTCGGCGCGGGCTCGGGATACGACGTCGCGTCGCGCGGATCGTGGCCCGCGATCGCGCCGAGCAGGAGCGCGGCGTCGACGCAGCTGCGCGTGATAGGCCCGATCTGATCGAGTGAGCTCGCGAACGCCACCAAGCCGTAGCGAGACACGCGGCCGTACGTCGGCTTCAACCCGACTACACCGGAGAGTGCCGCCGGCTGGCGGATCGAGCCGCCGGTGTCGGTGCCGAGCGCGGCGGGCACGAGGCGCGCGGCGACCGCGGCGGCGCTGCCGCCCGACGAGCCGCCGGGGATGCGCGTGGGATCCCAGGGGTTGCGAGTCTTCTGCAGCGCCGAGTTCTCGGTCGACGAGCCCATCGCGAACTCGTCCATGTTCGTCGAGCCGACGACGACGAGCCCCACGTCGCGCAGTCTCTCGAGCACCGTCGCGTCGTAGGGCGCTCGGAAGCCCGCGAGGATGCGCGAGCCGCAGGTCGTCTCGAAGTCACGACTGGCGAAGATGTCCTTCACCGCGATCGGCAGTCCGTGGAGGCGCGAGCGCGCCTTGCCCGCCTTGCGCGCGGCGTCGGCGGCGCCGGCCTCCGCGAGCGCAGCGTCGGGTCGCAGGCGCAGAAACGCGCCGAGCTCGCGGTCCAAGCGCGCGATGCGATCGAGCGCGGCCGACACGACTTCGCGACACGACACGTCGCCGCTCTCGACGTGCAGCGCGAGCTGCGCCAGGCCTGCCTTCCAGATCTCGTTCACTCGAGCACCTTCGGCACCACCATCGCCGACTCGGTGTGCTCGGGCGCGTTGCGCACCACCTCGGAGACAGCCAGGACGCCGGCCACCTCGTCGCGGCGCAGCAGGGTCGCGATCTCGAGCACGTGCGTCGTCGGCGCGACGCCAGCCGTGTCGAGCGACTGCAGTGACGCCACGTAGCCGAGAACCGCATCGAGATCGCGGCGCATGTGTTCCACCTCGCCGTCGGCCAAGCGCAGGCGCGCCAGCCTCGCGATGTAGAGGACGGTGTCGCGCGAGATGAGCATCGCCCTAGCGTAGCCGAGGCCTTCGAGCGCGGCCGCCTTTTCGCGCCGGCCGCGGTCGACGCTGAATTAGACTGTGCGCGTGCCGGAGTTGCCCGAGGTCGAAGTCACGCGCCGCAGCATCGCCCCGCTGCTCGTCGGCCGGCGCATCGCGAAGGTCTTCACGACGCGGCCGAGCTACTTCTTTCTGACTCCGCCCGCGCGCCTCGAACGCGAGCTGCCCGGGCGCTCCGTGCGAGCGCTCGAGCGGCGCGGGAAGTACCTGCTCGCCGAGCTCGACGACGGGCGTCGCCTGCTGCTCCACCTGGGTATGTCGGGTCAGCTGTTCGCGGACAGCGCGACCTCGCCACGTCTGCTCTCGGCCGCGACGCGCGCAGCGCTCACTCCCGACGAGCAGCGCGCATTCGCTCCGGACCGCCATACACATTTGCGGATCGAGTTCGACGACGGCGGGCCGGCGCTCTTCTTCCGCGACGTGCGCAAGTTCGGGAAGCTGCGGCTCTTGGGCGCGGGCGAAAGCGACGCGCGCCTCGATCGCCTCGGCGTCGACGCGCTTGCCGCGACGGGCGCGGAGCTCTTCGCGGCCACGCGCGGGCGCAAGGTCGCGATCAAGAGTCTCTTGCTCGCGCAGGCGGTGATCGCAGGCATCGGGAACATCTACGCCGACGAAGCGCTCTTCCTTGCCGGCATCCGGCCGCGCCGCGCCGCGGGGCGTCTCTCGAAAGCCGAGTGCTACGCCTTGGTGTCGGCGGTTCGGAAAGTGCTGCTCCGCTCGATCGAGACCGGGGGTTCGTCGATCAGCGACTACGTGCTGCCCGACGGCAGCGACGGCGCGTATCAGGACGAGCGCCGGGTCTACGCGCGCAAAGGCGAGCCATGTCGCGTTTGTGGCACTTCGATCCGCCGCATCGTGATCGGCGCGCGCGGGACTCACTTCTGTCCCGTCTGTCAGCGCTAGAATCCCGCCCCGTGAAGATCGTCGTGCACTACGCGGAAATCGGGCTGAAGGGGCGCAATCGCCCGCGCTTCGAGGACTGCCTGCGCGTGAACCTCGAGCGCGCGCTCGCCGCATTCGGAAAGGTGCGCGCACGGCGCCTGTTCGGGCGCCTGCTCGTCGAGCTGCCCGACGACGCGCCTCGCGAAGCGGTCGCCGCGCGCATCGCGCAGGTCTTCGGCGTCGCGTACGCGAGCGTGGCCACGAGCGCGCCGCCGACGCGCGAGGCGATCCTCTCGCTCGCGCTGCGCTTCGCCGCCGAGCGCTCGTTCAAGTCGTTCGGGATCCGCGTGCGCCGCGTCGACAAATCGCTGCCGTTCCGCTCGCAGGATCTCGCGATCGAGCTGGGCAATTTGATTCGAGAGCAGACGGGCGCGACGGTCGACCTCGAGACGCCGGACCTGTGGATCGAGCTCCACGTACTACACGGAGAAGCGTTGTTGCTCCACGATCGATGGCCGGGGCCCGGCGGGCTTCCGGTGCGCTCGGCGGGACGCGCCCTCGCGCTGATCTCCGGCGGGATCGATTCGCCGGTCGCCGCGTGGCTGGCCATGAAACGCGGCTGCTCCGTGTCCTTCGCGCACTTCCACAGCGCCCCCTACACCAGCGAAGCGTCGCAGCGAAAGGTGCGCGATGCCGTGGCGGAGCTCGCGCGCTGGCAGGGCTCGAGCCGACTCTGGCTGGTTCCGTTCGCGGAGCTGCAGCAGACGCTGGTCCGCGAGGCGCCCGCCGAGCCACGCATCGTCCTGTATCGGCGCTTCATGCTCCGCATCGCGGAGTCGCTCGCCGAGCGCGACGGCGCGCTCGCGCTGGTGACCGGCGAAAGCGTCGGGCAGGTGTCCTCGCAGACGCTCGCGAACCTCGACACGATCAACCGGGCGGCTACCCTGCCCGTGCTTCGACCGCTCGTCGGCTCGGACAAGTCCGAGATCGTCTCACTCGCGCAACGCGTGAAGACCTATTCGATCTCGATCGAGCCCGACGAGGACTGTTGCAGTTTCCTGATGCCGCGACAGCCGGCGACGTGGACGCGTCCCGAGGCGATCGAAGCGATCGAGCGGGGCTTGGACGTGAAGGGACTAGTGGAAGCAACACTGTCCCGTGTAGAGCTGGAGAGGATCGAGCCGACTTCATGAGCGCCAAGCGATGAGCGCGACCGGCGAAGAGCCGCCGCAACCGCCCGAAGAGCTCACGGGCTTCGATTCCTTCTCCGAGCCGATCCGCCGCGCTGTCGGCGAGATGGGTTGGTCGGTGCCGATGCCGGTGCAACGACGAGTCACCCCGGTGATGCGCCGCGGCCGCGACCTGATCACGCAGGCAATGACGGGAAGCGGAAAGACCGGTGCCTTCGGCTTGCCCGCCCTCGAGATCGTCGACCCCGACCTGCGCGCGGCGCAGGTCCTGGTGCTCGCGCCGACGCGCGAGCTCGCGCTGCAGATCGAGAACGAGCTCAAGCTCATGGCCAAGTATCTCGAGATCGGCACGATCGCTGTCTACGGTGGCACGGCCTACGGCCCGCAGCTCGATGCGTTCGCACGCGGCGCGCAGATCGTCGTCGGCACTCCCGGCCGCCTGCTCGATCACCTCGGCTCGGGAAATCTCAAGCTCGACAAGCTGCGCGTGCTGATCTTCGACGAGGCCGACGAGCTGTTGTCGCTGGGCTTCTGGCCCGACATGCGCGAGCTCCAGAAGTACATCCCGAAGCGGCGACTCACCGGGCTGTTCTCCGCCACGATGCCGCAGCGGGTCGTGTCACTCGCGCGCGTGTTCCTGAACGAGCCTGAGTTCGTCTCGCTCACCGAGGGCGGTGTGCGCGCGCCCGAGGAGATCGAGCACTGGCACTACGTCGTCCCCGCGAACGAGAAGGAGAAGGCGCTGCTGCGCATCCTGCGCTTCGAGGAGCCGGATTCGGCGCTCGTCTTCTGCAACACGCGCGACGACGTGCGCTCCGTGAGCCGCTATCTGCAGCGCAACGAGATCGACGCGGACATGATTCAGGGCGAAATGACGCAGGCCGCTCGCGAGGCGGTGATGAAGCGGATCAAAGCGGGCGAGCTGCGCGTGCTGGTCGCCACCGACGTCGCGGCCCGCGGCATCGACATCAGCGATCTCTCGCACGTCATCTCGTACACCTCGCCGGTCACGCC
>JBGQIB010000223.1:0-5654 GCA_041498295.1 bacterium
CTCGCGGACCCCGAGAACGCGCCCGCGCGGATGCTGATCGGCGGGATCGGCCTCGGGGCGCGCGTCGCGACGCGCGCGGGGTCGCAGGGGCTGAAGGTCGACGCCGTGTTCTCGCTGGGTTTTCCGCTGCACCCGTCGGGAAAGGCGAGCCATCAGGACGTCGACTACATGTACCGGATCATCTGTCCCATGCTGTTCGTGCAGGGCGCGCGTGACCCGCACTGTCGCATCGACAAGCTGGAGGAGCTGCTGCGCCGGATCGGCGCGCCTACACGGTTGCATGTCATCACCGACTGCGGCCCGGGCCTCGAGCCCGTGAAGAAGACGGGGCGCACGGCGGAGCAGATCCGCGCCGAGGCCCTGACTCAGCTCGAGGCTTTCATCCACGAGGTCATTGGACGCGGCTGAGCTACGCTTCCTCGTGTGGCTGAGCCAGGGGGGACCGGCGCGCGGGGGATGATCGGCGGGCTGCTCGAACGCGAGCGCCGCTTCCTCGCCCGACTCGAAGGCGTGCTGCGCTTCGATCGGGCGGTCTACCGCGAGATCGAGAACGATCCGCACGCGATCCCGCAGGCGATCGCCGTCGTGGTCGTGACCGCCGCACTGGCGGCGCTCGGCCAGGGCAGCCTCGTTTCGATCTTCGTCGGACTCGCCGGAGTCATCGTCTTGTGGATGGCCGCGACCGGCCTCATCTGGGCGGTCGGCCAAGCCTCGGTCGGAACGTCGATCGACTTCTCGAAGCTGCTTCGCTGCAGCGGCTTCGCGTACGCGTGGTTCGCGCTGCTGCTGTTCGCGGACCTACCGATCGTCGGCGGTATCTTCGCGGCAGCGGCGGTGCTGCTGTCGCTCGCGTCGCTCGTCATCGCCACGCGCGAGGTGCTCGAGACCGGCACCGTGCGCGCGACCGCGATCTGCGGCGTCGCGCTCGGCGTTCCGATCCTCGTGTTGCTCTGGGTCGCGGCCTAGCCGAGCGCGAAGACGTTCGGGGCCTCGCTCACGCCGGCTGACACCCTTCCGCGTAGGCCGACGCCTTCGACTTCGAGGAGCAGGCGGAAAAGCTCGGCGCTCCGCTCGCCGTGGGCGACGCTGCGCCGACCGTCCGGTAGTCGCAGGTACAAGATGCTGCGCTCGGGCTTGTTCTCGCGGTCGAACATGACGGTGTAGCTCTCGACCTGGGCCGGGCCGCTGGCTGCGTCGACGAGCGCGGGACCCTCGAATTCCTCGGGCGGGAGTGACAGGCGGGTCGCGCGACCGTCGGACGCGGCGATCCGTTTCGCGTCGGTCGAGAGCACGGCGATCGCGTGCTTGGTCGCGCTCATGCCCAGGCCCGAGACCCAACCGACGCGGCCGCGGCCTTCGCGCAGACGCAGAACGGTGTTGGCCAGGCCGTGCATCGCGTAGTTGTTGCCGGGGCCTCCGTGGTGCGCGAGCCCGCCAGTCTGCGTCGGGCTGCGCGGGTCGGTCGTCGATAGTCCGAGCGCGTCGAGTGCGAACTCGACCACGCACGGGAAGCAGCTGTAGAGATCGAAGAGCTCGACGTCCGCGACGCCGAGGCTTGCGTGTGACTGCGCGGCGCGAGCCGCGGCCGCGTACGCGGGGCTCGAGGCGAGGTCGACGCGTTCGGCCGCGCTCCAGCCGTCGTTCGCGCTCGCGCCGCCGAGAAACGCGACGCGCTTCGCGGGCGCGATGCCGAGCCGATCCGCGGCGCGCTCACTCATCACGATCGCGGCCGCGCCCTGGTCGACCTCCATCAACGCGTTCATGAGCTTCGGGTATGGGAAGCCGATCCAGCGGTTCTTCGCCGAGACACTCCGGATCTCCTCGGCCGTGCGCGGCTCGGGGAACCACGAGAAGGGATTCTTCGCCGCCACCTCGGAGTAGCGCGCCATGAGCTCCGACACGTGGCGCTGGTGCGCCTCGATCGTGCGGCCGGCGCGCGCGCGCAGCGCGTTCTCGTACAGCGGGTACATGTCGACGGGCTGGCGCACGCCGTGTCTCATTTCGAGCGCGTTCGCGAACGGCTTCATGTTGGCGAGGAAACGCGGGAAACCGTCACCGCCCGGTGTCCACTCGAGCTTCACGTTCTCCGCGCGCGCGCGGCGTCGGCTGTACACGCATTCGGCGCCGGCGAGCAGAGCGATCTCGAGCTCACCGTCGGCGATCCGGTTCGCGACGTCGTCGAGCAACAGGATCGGGCCCTCGCCTCCCCCCGGCGGCTCGAGCTTCTCGCGCGGCTGCGCGCCCATGCGCTCGGCGACGTTCCCAGGCAAGTCGTCGTACGACCAGGCCATCGGCGGGATGCAACCGATGAAGTCCGCCTCGGCGAGGAGCTGCGTTCGCCCCGCGTCGGCGGCCGCGCGCGCGAGCGCCGTCGCCATGAGTCGCGCCGGCTCTTCGGGTTTCCACTCTTTGGCGTCGAGGCCGGGACGATTCCGCACCTGGCCCACACCGACGATGACTGCGCGCGTCTTCGCGTTTGACATGACCCCGTCCTCGGCGCGAGGGTACACGAATGGACGACGAGCTTTTTCTCGAGCAGATCCCGTGCGGCCCGATGCAGAACTTCGTCTACGCCGTCGGCTCGCGCGCGACGCGCGAGGTCGCGCTCGTCGACCCGGCCTGGAACGTCTCCGGCATCGTCGACCACGTACGCGAGCAGGGCTTCGAGCCGATCGCGGCGCTGGTCACGCACTACCACCCGGACCACGTCGGCGGGCGGATGATGGGACAGACGATCGAAGGTCTGTCGGAGCTGCTCGAGCTGAAGGGCATGAAGATCTACGCGAACAAGCACGAGGCGGCCGGCGTGCGCAAAGTCACCGGGATCGCGGAGAAAGACGTCGAGTCGGTGGAGAGCGGCGACGTCGTGCGCATCGGCAACGTCGAGATCGAATTCCTGCACACCCCCGGACACACGCCCGGGTCACAGTGCTTCCGCGTGCGAAACGCCTTGGTGTCGGGCGACACCCTCTTCATCCAGGGCTGCGGGCGCGTCGACCTACCCGGCAGCGACCCCGACGAGATGTTCAACAGCCTGCGCAAGCTCGCGTCGCTGCCCGACGACACCGTCCTCTATCCGGGTCACGACTACGGCGGCGGCCCGCACCTCACGATGGCGGAGACCAAGAGGGTCAACGCCTATCTCAGGATCCCCAACCTCGAGATGTGGCGAGAGATGATGGGCGGGTAGGCGCGCGGGGCCGTCAGCGCTCGAGCGCGAGATGGTTTCCGCGCTTGCCCATGCGGTGACGGGGCCTGCAGGCGAGCAATGCTTCCCAGCCCGTGCCGGCGAGCCCGGCGTCGACGCGCGCGCGCTCCGCATCACCGAGCGCTGCGTACGCGTCGAGCTGGCGCTGCACCATCCAGAGCGTGTACGGGCGACACATGGCCGTGAGCGTCGTGTCGCGGTACCGCGTCTCTACCATGCCAATGGCGCGCGGCGGCGCAGCGCCCGGGTTCGCGTCCGTCCAGGCGTCAATCTTCTCGATCGCGTTGAGGAGCATCGGCACACCGTCGGCCATGACGCGCAGGACCGGCTTCAGCGTCTCGGCGAGCGCGTCGTTCGCGAGCCAGCCCTTCTGATCCAGCGGCGGCCGGTTCATGCGCTCGATCCAGCAGCAGACGTGAAAGGCGGTTTCGAGCAGAAGTCTCTCGGGCACGGCGTCGCGGAACAGGTGACCGTAGAACGGACCCATCAGCCCGCAGTCAGCCAGCGACATCGAGTCGCCGAGCAGAAAGCGGTGCTGCTCGAAGTGGGCAGAGAGCGCGTCGAGCAGCGCGCGCAAATGCGCCTCGATCGCGGGCGCGCTGGCGGGACTCACGCCGAGCATGTTCTTGCCCTGCGCCATGCGATCGGCGAACTGGTTGGCGGCCTCGCGATTGCCACTGCCCAGCGCGAAGTCGGCGCGCGCCTTCTTCTCACTCTCCGCGAAGCTCCAGCGGTAGTGCATCGCGGGCAGGATCGCGATCTCGTCGGCGTAGAGCTCGATCAGATACGCGACGACCCGCTGCACCGGCGTCGTCGGATAGAGCGGTGGGTTCGGGGGAGCGGCCTCGAGCCGGTCGAGGATCGTACTCGTGTCCTGCCAGGCTTCGCCGTCGGGCGTCATCAGCACGGGAATGAATGCGACGCCCGTCCTGGCGACGATCTCCTTCATGTTCGGGATGACCTCGCGGTACCACAGGTTCTTCTGCGGTAGCGCCGGCCGGACCTTGCCCGAAAAGTACGAGACGTCGGCGCCGTGATAGATGTACGGTGACTTCTGCATCGTGACTCCGCTGACTGGAACGGCGACGCGCGACCACGAAGCCGCCGCCGCCGCGGACATTATGGCACGTAGAGTGTCAGATCTCGCTCCCCCGCGGGAGCGGACGACTCGCGGGGTCGAGAGGTGGAACTCGCCCGGGGCGTGGCGCCGGTCTCGGCGATGGCCGGGCCGAGCGGCGCCAGCTGGGTGCACGGCGGCGGGAGCGCTAGAGCGAGCCGAGGCTCGATCCGCGGTCGAGCCGGGTGCGGCTCGGGACCACCCGTGTCGCGCTTGCAGACCCCTCGGGCCCTGCCGTAGAGTGCGCCGCGAACCCCCTGGGCGCGCAGACGCACGCCAGCGTACGGAGATCGGCCCTCATGAAGATCCTCGTCTGCCTGAAACAAGTGCCGCACAAAGATGCGCGCCTCGAGCTCGCCCCTGACGGCAAGTGGATTGCGGACGCGAACATCAAGTTCGAGATCAACGACTACGACAACTACGCGCTCGAAGAGGCGCTTCGGATCAAGGACAAGGATCCGGCGACGGAAGTCGTGGTGATCAGCATCGGGCCCGACCGCGTGCAGCAGTCACTGCGCACCGCACTCGGCATGGGCGCCGATCGCGCGATCCAGGTTTGGGACGACGGGCTCGTGGGCGCGGACTCGCTCGCGATCGCGAAGAGTCTCGCCGCCGTCGCCAAGGCCGAGAAGGTCGACCTCGTGCTGATGGGGCTGATGTCCGACGACACCAACTTCGCACTCACCGGTCCCATGCTCGCGGCGCTGTTCGGCGTACCGCACGCGACCGGCATCGTGTCGGAGAAGAATGAGGGCGGCCAGATCGAGGTCGAGCGCGAGCTCGAAGGCGGCGCGCTCGAAGTCGTCCGGCTCCCGACCCCGTGTCTATTGACCGCGCAGACCGGCATGAACGAAGTCCGCTACGCGTCGCTCAAGGGCATCATGCAGGCGAAGAAGAAGCCGCTCGACAAGAAGTCACTCGGCGATCTCGGTCTCTCGGCCGCGGCGGTCGCGCCGAAGGTGAAGATCGAGAAGCTCTACACGCCGCCGAGGGGCAAGGGCGCCGAGATACTCTCGGGCTCGAAGGACGAGATCGCGCAGAAATTCTTGGGCAAGGTCAAGGAGCTGGGGCTGCTCTAATGGCAAAGACACTGATCGTCGGAGAGATTCAAAAGGGCGCGCTGCGTGAGTCGACGCTCGAGCTCGTGACCTTGGCGCGCAAGCTCGGCGGCGACGTCGTTTCACTGCTCATCGGCAGCGGTGTCGGCGGCTTGGCCGAGGACCTGGCGAAGAAGGGCGGCGGCAAGGTGCTCCTCGCCGACGACCCCACGCTCGCGAATTACAACCTCGACGGCTGGGAACGCGCGATCAAGAAAGCGATCGAGGCGGA
>JBGQIB010000224.1:0-5559 GCA_041498295.1 bacterium
CGCGGTCCGCCCGAGCTCGAGCGCCTGCGGAAGAGATTCGAGCCGGGGGACGTGACTCACGACGTCTGCGGCCAAGAGAGTCACGTCCGAGCCGTGCGAGAACGCGAAGCCGAGATCCGCCGCCGCGAGCGCCGCGGCGTCGTTGATGCCGTCGCCGGCGAAGACGACGTGGGCGCCGCGCTCGCGCTCGGCGAGCACGCGCGCAACCTTCGCCTCCGGGCCGGCGCCGCTCTGGACGTCGTCGATGCCCGCGCCGCGCGCGGCGATCTGCACCGCGCCGTCGTGATCGCCGGAGACGAGCGCCGCCGAGATTCCAGCTGCCGCAAGGCGAGCCACGGCCGAACGCGCGTCCGGTCGGAGGGCGTCCGCGAGGGCCAAGATGCCGAGCGCCGTCTTGCCTTCGGCGACGAAGGCGAGGCTCGCCCCACGCGCCGCTTCCGCGCGCGCAGCCGCCTCGAGCGGCGCGTCCAGCACGACGTCTCGCTCCTCGAGGAGCGCACGCGAGCCACAGAGCCACGAGCCCGACTCGATGCCCGCACCGGGAAGCACGCGCCGCTCCGCGGCGATCCTGACCGGCAGGCCGCGACTCGCCGCCTCGCGGCGGATGGCCTCGGCGACCGGATGCGCGGAAGCGCCGACGATGGCGGCGGCGCTCGCCGCGACGCGATCCGTCTCGACGCCGGGCGCTGCGACAACGCGAGTCACTTCGAGCCGAGCCGTCGTCAGCGTCCCGGTCTTGTCGAGCAGCGCGCGGTCGATCCGCGCGGCGCGCTCCAGCGCGGCGCCGCTCTTGAACCAGAGGCCGAGCTGCGCGGCGCGTCCGAGTGCCGCGCTGACCGTCGCCGGGGTCGCCAAACCGAGTGCGCAGGGACAGGCGACGATCAACACCGCAGACGCGCGGAGCGCCGCGTCGAGCGGTCCGGCACCGGCGAGCGAGCAAGCCAGCGCCGTCAGCGCCGCGATCGCGAGCACCGCCGGCGCGAATGCCTGGGCGACGCGATCGACCTCGCGCTGGAGGCGCGGGCGGTCGGCTTCCGCGCGCTCGAGCAGTCCTACGAGATGCGCCAGCGTACCGGTCCCGAGGCCCTGCGTGACCTGGATCTCCACGTCGCTCGCCAGGTTCACCGTGCCACAACTCACTTCGTCGCCGAGTTGGCGAGCGAGCGGCCGGGACTCACCGCTCCACAGTGACTCGTCCACTTCGGCCGGCCCGCTCACCAGCCGGCCGTCCGCGGGGAACGCCTGTCCGGCCGCCACGGCGACTCGGTCGCCGGGCGCGAGGGTCTCGGCGGGCACGGACTCGAGGCCGGAGGCAGTGCGGCGCAACGCGCTGCGCGGTGCGCGTGCCGCCAGCCGATCGACGGCGGCGGACGCTCGGGATCGAGCGCCCCGCTCGAGGGCGCGACCCAACAGCATGAGGAAGATGATCGTCGCGGCGGAATCCGTGAACACGTCGCGCGCGCCGGCGAGCGTGCCGGCAACGCTCGCGGCAAAGGCCACGGACGTTCCGACGACGATCGGAACGTCGAGTGTGAGTTCCCGCCGGCGCAGCCCTGCGAAGGCGCCGCGCCAGAACGGGAGAGCGCAGTAAGTGAGCGCGGGAATCGAGAGGCCGACCGCCAGCCAGCGCAGCGCCGCGCGCACGCCCAGATCGATGTCTTGGAGCGCGCCAAAGTACAGAGCGAGCGAGATCACCATCAGATTCCCGGCGAGGAACCCGGCGCTGAGCAGCCGCGCGAGCGCAGCCCGAGCATCGCGCTCGGCAGGTCGCTCGAGTGCGGCGGGGTCGTAGCGCGACGCGCGGTAACCCAGTGACTCGACGCGCGCCGCCAGGGCCGCGGCATCCGTGGTCGCCGCTTCGAAGCGGACCAAAGCGCGCTGCGTGGTGTAGTTGACGGTCGCCTCGTGCACGCCCGGCGCGGCGCGCAGCTCGCGCTCGACGCGCAGCGCGCAGCCTGAGCAGCGCAGACCGTCGAGCACGAAGCCTATCTCGGAGAGCGCGGCGCTCACGGCGGCACGTCGAGCGCGAACTCGCGCTCGACCCAGGCGTCGCCATCGCCCGCGCGCGCGACCAGGAGCCAACGTCCCGCGAGCGGCAGGGGAATCTCCGCGGTCCAGCGACCGCTGCGCGCCTCGAGGGCGACCTCCGCGTCGAAGTCTCCCCGCTCGGGGCGCTCGCGCCGGAGTCGGACATCGAGAGACTTGGGCAAGGGCTCGCGCGAGCTGCTAGGCGAGAGCTCGACGTGCACTCCGTCCGGGCGGCGCTCGGCGCGCAGCTCGATCCGCCAACCGCGCGCGCGCGCGCGCGCCTGCGCGCGGAGTGACTCGTTCCACTCGGCGCCGGCCGTCCACGTGTTCACGGGCAAGACGTCGGGCGGTTGGCGCGTCGCGGCCCCGAGGAACGCGAGCGACGCCGCCATCCCGACTGCGAGCGTCAGCCCGAGCGCCACCGGCCAGCGGAGTGAGTCGCGCTCAATCATCGCCGTGTCGCTCCTCGCGCTCGAAGATGAAGGTCGCGGCACGGCGCACGCGCAGCGATGGGCGGTCGAGGTCGGAGAGCGCGAACGAGATCGACTCTGCGCGCGCCGCGCCGATCTCGCGCGGCGCGGCGACGAAGATCCGCAGCTCTCGAGTCGAAACCGGGTCGAGCGCGATCGGGTTGATGCCCGCGAGCAACGCGAACCCCGGCGGGGCGTCGAGCGAGAGCTCGAGGCGCCGCGGCACGCGACCGCGGTTCTCCACGCGAAGCGTGTACGCGTTTCCCAGTCGACCGTCGGCGAGTGTCGCGGACAAGCTCGTCGTGTTGTGCGCGACCAGGAGATCGAAGGGAACGCGCAGCGCGACCGCGGCGGCGAACGAAACGACGGCCGCGAGCAGCAGCGCGCCGTACGCCAGCACGCGTGGGCGCAGGAAGGGCGCGCGCCGCGCGGCGTCGCTGGCGACCGAGCGGTAGCCGATGAGTCTCGGCGCGCGCTCGAGCTTCGCCATCACAGCGTCGCACGCGTCGATGCACTGCGTGCAGGCAATGCACTCGAGCTGGAGCCCGGCGCGGATGTCGATCCCCGTCGGACAGACGGCGACACACAGCCGGCAGTCGACGCAGTCGCCGCGGGTCGTGCCGCGCTTTCCGCGCGGCTCGCCGCGCGCGGAGTCGTAGGCGACGACCAGTGTCTCGGCGTCGAACAGCACGCCTTGGAAGCGCGCGTATGGACACAGGTACTTGCAGAACGTCTGGCGAACCAGGCCGAAGTCGAAGTAGGCGAGCGCCGCGGAGGCCCCGAGAAACCCGAGTCGCGCACCCGATACATTCGCGTGTAGAAGATCGTGGGCGAGCTCGCGCGGCGAACAGAAGTAAGAGACGAGGTGGAAGCCGATCAGCGCCGAGAGCCCGAGCCACACGAGCTGCGTCGCGAGCTGGCGCGCGCGGCTGGGACGCGCGGGCGCGCGTGTGCCGCGCCAGCCCTGGATGCGCCGCGCGATCCCCGCGAATAGATCCGAGAAGATCGTCTGCGGGCAGGCCCAGCCGCACCAGAGTCGCCCCGCGAGCGCGGTGAAGAAGAAGAGCGCGAGCGCGAGGCCGATCACGATCAGCCACAGGAACACGAGCTCCTCGGGAAAGATCACGAGCCCGAACACGTGAAAGCGCCGGTGCGGCACGTCGAGGCGCAGCAGCGGCTCGCCGCCCAGCTCGATCCAGGGGATGAGCCCGAAGATCGCGATCAAGAGCGCGTCGACGCGCGTGCGCTGATCTCGGAAGAAGCCGCGAACCGGACGCGCGTCCAACACGGCGCGGTGTCAGGGCGCCGGCGCGGGCGGCGGCGCGTAGTCGGGCGCGCCGAACTCCGGCCGGTCCGTCCTGGGAAGTGAGTCGACGTACGCGAGGACCTTCCAGATCTTCTCGCTGCCCAGCTGCGGACCCCAGGCCGGCATGCCGCCGGGTCGCCCCTCCATCACCGTCTGGAAGCGCTCCGCGTCGCCCGAGCCGTACTTCCAGTACGGGTCGACGAGCGACGGCCCGACGAGGCCATGGGCCGCGGGTCCATGACACGCGGAGCAGATCGTCGCGAAGGTCTGCGCGCCGTCGGTGATCGCCGCCGCGTCTCCGCGGTAGGGATTGTCACTCGCGGCGCTCGCAGCCGGTGCGTTCTTCGCGGCTGCCGCGGCTTCAGCGGCGTACTGCCCGCGCGCCGACCAGTCGGAGAATCCGAGGTACCAGATCATGTAAGCGATCCCGATGATCCAGGTCGCGACCCAGGCCGCGTTGAACCAGAGCGGGATCGGGTGGTCTTCCTCTCCGATTCCGTCCCGCTCGCCGGCGCCCAGCGAGGCGCGCTCGGGAATTTCGAACTTCGAGTCACTCATCGACTCGTCTCCCGATCTCGATCTTCTCCGGAGGCTCGCTTCGGATGGCTCGCCCGAGTGTCTCGAGATAGGCAATCACCGCGATCGTCTCGCTGTGCTGCTCGATAGGCGAGAGCGAGACGCCCGCGGCGCGCAGCGCCGAGGCGATGCCCGCCATCTGCGCCGTCGCCGACGCGCTGGCGCCGGCGATATCCGCGTCCGAATACGGGTGACCGAGCTCGCGCAGAACCTCGAGCTTGCGCGACGTCTCGCCGAGGTCCAGCTCGCGTTCGGCGAGGAACGCGAACGCCGGCATGTTCGAGCGCGGCTCGAGGTCGCGCGGGTTGTGGAAGTGCAGCCAGTGCCACGCTGGCGGGTACTTGCCGCCGACGCGCGCGAGATCCGGACCCGTGCGGCGCGAGCCCCAGAGGAAAGGTCGGTCATAGACGCCCTCGCCCGCGAGTGAGTAGCGACCGTAGCGATCCGTTTCGGTCTTGAACGGCCGCACCTGCTGGCTGTGACAGACGCTGCACCCCTCGCGGATGTAGATGTCGCGGCCCTCGAGCTCGAGCGGCGAGTAAGGCGCGATGCCCGCGAGCGGCTCCACCGTCCCCGCAAGCAGATGCGGCGGGATCAGCAGCACGAGGCCGCCCACCGCGACCGCCAACAAGGTGAGAATCGACAGCAAGAGCGCGTTCGTCTCGATGCGGCGATGGAAAGCGAACGCCATGGCTCAGCGCCCCTGCGCCGAAGTGGCTGGTTCGCCCGCTGGCGCGAGCTCGGGAATCTCCGCCGAGCCCTGGCGGATCGTCTGAATCACGTTCCAGAACATCAACACCACGCCGAACAGGAACACCGCCCCGCCGCCCGCGCGAATCACGTCGTACACGTGAGTCGCCGCGACGCTGTCCGCGAACGTGTAGGTCAGACTTCCGTCGGGGTTCACCGCCCGCCACATCAGCCCCTGAGTGACTCCCGCGATCCACATCGGCGTTACGTACAGGACGATGCCGAGAGTCGCGACCCAGAAGTGAGTCTCCGCCAAGCGCACGCTCCAGAGCTGTGTGTGCCAGAGCCGCGGGACGAGGTAATACAGGGTCGCGAAGCAGGTGAGCGCGACCCAACCGAGGGCGCCCGCGTGCACGTGCGCGATCGTCCAGTCCGTGAAGTGAGACAGCGCGTTCACGGTCTTCAGGGCCATCATCGGGCCCTCGAACG
>JBGQIB010000225.1:0-5498 GCA_041498295.1 bacterium
GGTGCAGATGATGCCCATCGAGGATCACGCTGCCGCGCAGCCGGCGGTCGACGAGAAACGCGCCCACCAGGTTGGGCTCCGAGACACGGCGGCCGAGCGCCGGATCGAGTACGCGCGCGGGCCAGTCACTCGCGTTGCCGAGGTGGGTGACGAACGAGAGACCGCGTTCGATCGCGGCACGCACCTCGACGAGCGTGGCGCGCGAGTGTCCCGCGGCGACTACCGCGCCGGCGTTCGCGAAGCGCGCGACCGCGTCGAGCGCGCCGGCGCGCTCGGGGGCGAGCGTCAGCATGCGCAGCGCGCCCTCGGCGACGTCCAGAATTCGAGTGACCCGGTCCGGTGTCGGATCGCAGAGCTGCGCGGCGGCGTGCGCCCCGCGTTTCGCTTCGACCAGAAACGGCCCCTCGAGGTGCACGCCGAGGATCGGCCCGCTCGCGGAGACGTCGCCGAGCAGCCGCGCGAGCGCCGCCTCGAGGTGGTCGAGCGGCGCGCTCACCAGGGTCGCGAGCAAGCTGGTCGTGCCGGCGCGCAGGTGGAAGTCGGTCGCGCGCCGGCGCGCCGCGGCGTCGGCGTCGTCGTACGCCGCGCCCGCGCCGCCGTTCACCTGCAGGTCCACCAGGCCGGGGACGAGCGTCGCATTCTCGTGTCGCACGTCGTCGGAGCGCGGCTCGACGCCCGCCTCGACTGACTCGATGCGTCCGCTCGCGCAGCGCACGCGCACGCGCGCCGCCTCACCGGAGGGCGTGAGCGCGCGCGCCGCCCAGACGCAGAGCGCGCTCACTCTTTGGCGAGCGCGAGCATCGCGTCGGTGGCGACCGCGATGCACGCGTCCATGTTCTTGTCGATGTCGAGCTCGGCCGGTCCCGGCCACGGCGCCCGATCCGAGACGACGCAGATACAGCCGGCCGAGAGCCCAAAGAGCGAGGCCAAGGTCAGCAAGATCCCGCTCTCCATCTCGCAGTTCTGCACGCGCGCGTCGCGCATCGCCACGATCCGGCTCTCGAGCTCCGGCGAGCGGTAGCCGCCGAAGCTCATGCTCTCGATCGCGCCGTCGCCGCGGAGCACGGCGTTCCGCGCGTAGAAGGCGTCGAGCGACCAAGTGAGCCCGACCGCGTGTCTCGCGCCGCGCGCGCGCGCGGCAGTCACGAGCGCATGGACGACCTCCCAGCTCGCGACCGCCGGATACTCCCGCAACACGTAGCTCCGCGACGTGCCGTCGTCGCGCACCGCGCCGGTCGTGATCACGAGGTCGCCGAGCGCGAGCGCAGGCTGGAGCCCGCCGCTGTTGCCCACGCGGATCATCCGCTTCGCGCCGATCTTCGCGAGCTCCTCGACGAGAATCGCCGTGCTCGGCGCGCCGATCCCCGTCGACGCCGCGGCCAGCCGCACGCCGTCGCGCTCGCCGACCGCGATCCGATACTCGCGCAGGTTCAGGATCTCGCGCGAGCTCGACCAACCCTTCGCGATCCGCGGCACGCGCGCCGGATCCCCGCACAAGAAGACGTTCTCGCCGACCGCGCCGCGCCGCAGCCCCGTGATCGGCTGTCCTGGCTCCTCGCTCATCCCAGCACCACCCGCGCAAACCTCCGTCGAGGAGTCGGCCGACGCCGTTGACTGGGCGCGCGCTCCCACCTACAGTGCGCGCCCTTGGTCGGTCCCTTCGTCTAGAGGCCTAGGATATCAGGTTCTCACCCTGGAGACACGGGTTCGACTCCCGTAGGGACCACCAAGGGTTAGCGCGCTCGAGTGACTCACTGTGGGGACTCTTGGGGGGACCGACGAGCCGCGCGAGCATGTCCGCAGGGACCTCGCCTGCCTCGAGCCGCATCGGATCGCGGTAGCCATCGCCGCCCGCCCATCGCGCGTAGTGGCGAGCGGTGACTCCGACATCGGCGTGCCCGAGCTGCACCGAGACATACCCGAGCTGGACGCCAGCTGTGAGCAGCTGCGACGCGAACGTGTCGCGCAGATCCTTCACGCGACGATGACCGATCGCCGCACGCTTCAGGATGCGCCGCCACTCGACGCGCCGGAACACGCTCGGGTCGCGGTCGGCCGGCAGCACGAACTCCTCGAACTTCGGCCCCCACTTCTCGCGATAGAGCTCCTGCAGCGCGGTGCGCAGTCGGCGCGAGAGCTGCACGCGGCGCGAGCGCCCGCTCTTCGTGGGGCCGACCTCGCCGCCGCGCGGCCGTGACTCTTCGATCACGATCGCACGCCGCGGGTCTCCCTCGTGCTCGCCCCACAGCACTCCGCCCCAGCGCAGGCCGAGCGCCTCTCCGTCGCGGAGGCCGGCGTCGAGACAGAGGAGCACGTGCACGAGCGGCGCGAGCCCCTCCTCGCGCGCCGCTTCGACCAGCTGGCGGATCTCGTCCGGGTGCTCGATCGGCCGGATATTCCGGTGTACGTCGGACTCCGCGCGCCCGCGCTGGGACCGGCGCTTGCGGTTCAGCACGCGCCGGAAGCCGTCGAGTGGATTCTGCTCGACGAGCTCGAGGTCGAGCGCGTAGCCGAACACCGCTCCGAGCGCGTCGACGTCGTTCTTCCCGGCGCTCTCCTTGCGGTCGGCCTGCAGCACGTGGCGCGACCAGTAGTCGCGGATGGCCGGCGCAGTGATCTCGTCGAGTCGCATCATGCCGAAGTAGCCGAGGAGCACGCCGTCATGCTTCAGCATCCGCGCACGATCGCTGCGCGTGGTCGCCGCCAGGTGGTCTGTGTCTTCGACGAGATAGCGCGCGGCGAACTCCGCGAAGGTCGTGGGCTCGGCGTGACTCTCACGCCTTCGCCCGACCGCATGTCTCGCTTCGTAGAGATCGCGCACGCTCGCCGCTTCGTCCCAATCGGCGGTCCGCGTCGAGAAGCGGATGCGGCGCCCGTCCACGAGGCGCTCATAGCAGATCACTCCGCCGCGCACGTACAGGTTCCGGTGGCGCCGGCCGCGAGGCTTGGCCTTCATTGGTTGCCGGGACCCTTCGATGCGCGGGCGCGCGCCTCAGCGAACTTCCTCTGGCTCTCCGTCGGTGGCTCCCAGTTTTCGCATCCACACTCAACAAAGTCATCCGGCAACATCCCGAAGACATCGAAGCCAGGCAGGAATGAGTCAGAGCCGTGAACGACCTTTAGGGTCACCTCGCCGGTATCCGCATCCTCGGAGAAGGCCGTGATGTCGTAGTGCCCTCGACCATCGGCACCGCGCACGCACGAGAGACCGAGCTTCTCGATCACCGAGCGCACCTTGGGTGGACGTGACTCGATCCAGGCGGCTTCCTCAGGGCTTGGCCTGCGCTTCATGGTGTTGTCCCAGGGTCGGGGCGCGACTCGAGATCATCTGGGCTGAGACACCGGAAGATGAGCGACATCCACCCAGCACTGGGCCAATCGACCTTCGTGGGCATCATCTTCTCGCCGCGCCCGTCGCAGAAGCGGTTTGCCTCGCTGATCGACGCATCGCGCGCACCCAACCAGTCCCCATATCTAATGATGAAAAACTCGCGACCGTACTCCTGCACTGGACTCAGCTGCTCGGGCTGACTCGGCTCCTTCGCGCATCCAAGCGCGAGAGCAAGCGCCACGAGTGTGTAGAGACTGCGATAGCGGCGGCCACGACGATTGGCCTTCACGTCGCAACCGTCGGCGCTGCGAGGTGTCACGAGTGTCTCGTCAGCAGCGCGATGACCGCCGCGGCGGCTTGTACTGCTGCTAGCACTGCGCCGACGATCGCGACAGCTGTGCCGACGTTGCTGAGCTTCGTCATCCGAGTGATCAGGCGGTTGGTCAGGTTCTCCTGCAAGAGAGCGACGACAGCATCTCGGCGCGCCTCTGCTGCACTAGACCCCCTCATCTCCGACAGCAGATCTATCAGGCGAGACTGATCCTTGATCCTCCGCATGTCTTCAATGAACGTGCCCGGCGCGGATGCGGACACTGCGATATTGATGAGCGCCTGCAGCTCCCTGCGCCTCGCATCGGGGTCTGACGTCGTCGGCGAGTCACTCATACTCGCGCCTCCGGCGCTCTCGACGGTCCTTCAGGTTCGCGGGGTCTCGCTGCGGAATCGGCATGCGACCTCGGGGCAGTCATTTCGCGCGCTTGAGCCCTCGAGCCACGAGCTCGTAGGCCGCAGTTCCTAACGGGGAGTGCATCGAGTCCGCGATCCGCTGCAGCTTGTCCAGCTCGCCGTCGTTGAGCATCACGACGACGCGGTGCCTTCGGACGAGCTCCTGCGGCCCTCCCGTTCCCGGCGGACGCCCCATGCGCTTGCGCTGCCTGGTCGCCATTCTCAGCCCTCGCATTCCACCTTGCAAGTAAAAGTCTCTCGTGCGCTGAGCCAGGTATGAGATCGCACAACGATTCTACCCCGCCGCTGCGCTCGCTAGACCCGCGCTTCCAGCGGGAGAGCCCTCGCGCCCCGAGGGCCCCCGAGTGATTCGAGTCATCTGCGCGTGCGCGCTCGTATTCTCGACGCATGCCGCTAGGGTCGGAGTCTGAGTGCTTCATGTGCTTCGCGCGCGCCACCATTCTAAGGGCACCCTGGCTCGGAGGCTGGACGCTTCGCGTCTACTATGGCGAAGTGCTCGACCCTCTTCGCTAGGGAGATCACCCTTGTCAAACCAGATGCCGTCGAGGCCGTCGTTGCCGCCGAGCGAGTCACTCTCTTCTTCTCGAGCTCATTCACAAGCGTGATCGAGAGAAGCTTGAGACTCTGGACGGGGTTGCCTGCGAGCCTGGGCTGCGGGTAGCCGGGACTACTGACAGTTGGGATTCGGACGGTTCCATCGGTCACCGTTGCCACCGGGACCGCTAGAGCAGCCGCCGCCAGGACCGGTGGAAAGGCCGCCGCCGGGACCGGTAGACAGACCGCCACCGGGTCCGGTCGAGAGGCCGCCTCCAGGACCGGTCGAAAGACCTCCGCCCGGACCGGTAGACAGGCCGCCACCGGGGCCGGTGGAACGTCCACCCCCAGGACCGGTAGAGAGCCCACCCCCGGGGCCGGTGGAGAGTCCACCGCCAGGACCGGTGGACAGCCCGCCGCCTGGGCCGGTGGAGCATGGCCCGCCCGGGCCGGTGGAGCCCACACAGTCAGCAAACGCAGCCGCCGGCAAGATCAGCAGACAGCAGATCAGGACTACTCCCACTGATCGACTCATATGGAGATTCTCGCACGGGCAACGCCACCGGCAAAGGAGAATCATCTGCGCACTCAGTCACTCGTCCGGCCTCCTTCGCGTCGTCGCTCATCCCCTGAAGTCCCCCGATTGACTCGGGCTATCTACGCGTCCCCGCTCCCGGTCTTCCGACTTGTCGCCAGGTGTTGGATCTGGGGTCGCACTTCGACCGGCCGCCTCGCGCTCCGCGAGCTCTCGCTCGATCCGCTCGGCGAACGCTTCGCGGTCGGCATCGGTGAGCTCGAGCCGCGCGTTTAGGTCGACGCCAAGACGCGGAATCGGCCAGACGCGATCGAGCAGGAGTCGCACCGCCCACATCTCGCAGCGGGCGCA
>JBGQIB010000226.1:0-5489 GCA_041498295.1 bacterium
CGCCCACTCGGCGTGCGGGTAGCCGTTCGCCGCGTAGTGATCCGGGCCGATCATGTCGATCTGATCGAGCACCAATTCGCGAGAGGCAGCCATATGAGCCTCCTCGCTCAGCTTACTACGCTCGGCCACGGCTTGCCCCGCTGCGAGGCGAGGGCCGTCCCGAGCCGAGTCCGCAAGCGGCACCGCCGCGCGCAGCGAGGCGCAGCCGCGCGAAGTCAATCGGTCACGTCGAGGCGAGGGCCGTCCCGAGCCGAGTCCGCAAGCGGCACCGCCGCGCGCAGCGAGGCGCAGCCGAGCGAAGTCAATCGGTCACGCTGCGGTCGGGAGGTCTCGTTCGAGCTCGCGCGCGAGGGCTTCCAGCGTCGTGCAACCGGTGAGCCCTCGCTGGCGGCGCAGCTCGTCGAGGTACGCGCGATCGTGTCGCCGGTACCAATGCGCGAGCGTTTCCGGATCCGCCGCTGAATTCGGGGCCTGGTCGAAAGCCCAGAACGAGTTCGCGGTTTCGGGCGCGAGCTTCGCGGTCACGCGCGTCCAGGCCGCGCCGCAGGCGCGCGCGGCGTCGGTGATGAAGTCAGTATCGGCGAGATCGCGGAGTACGATCGCGCCCGTCGGGCGGAGCCGTCGATCGAGCTGCACCAAGATGTTCTGCGGGTTCGGAGTCACGTACTGCAATCCGTAGCGCGCGAGCAGGCGCGCCTTCGCTCGGCCGACGGGTTCCGCATACGCGTCGCCCCAGAACGCTGCGAACTCGCGCCCCGCGAGCGCCGCGAGCGCGCGCCCGACGAACGGAATGCTGAACGCGGGCAGATACACGTGCCCGTCGCAAAGCCGCGCGAGATCGCGCACGAGAAAGCCCGTCTCGCTGCCGGGCACGCGTACGCCGATCGACTCGGTCAGGACGATCAGCTCGGGATCGAGCCCGAGGCGCGCGTCGACGGCGCGCACGTGCGCGGCGAACTGCAGCGCTTCGTCGACCTCCTTGTGCATGCGCGTCTTCTCGGGCTGACACACGTCGGTGTGGGGGTGACTGGTCGCGAGCTTCAGCGCGAACGGCCGCGCGCGGGCGGGTTCCGCGACCACCAGCGTGCGCGACGACGTGAAGCGCGCGCTCCAGCGCTCCGCGGCCGGTGCTGCCGAGAACGCGACCGACGGATCGCGGTTCAGCGGGTGCTTCGGGAAGCGCACGCGCGCGTCGTCGATGAAGCGCTGCACGAGCTCGCGCGGCGCTTCGGGGGCGATCTCGACGCACAGCTCCGCGCGCGGCACGGCCACGACCTCGAGCTCGACCCGTTCGGTGGTCGTGCGGAAGCCAGCAAAGTTCGACTGCTCTTCCCAGAGCAGCCACTGGGCGAAGGGTTGGGGGACCACTTCGTCCTGGGTTTTCGGCATCCGCACGTCCGAAATGGACGGACGGAACGGACGAACGTTGCTTTGCGCCCGGGCGCCGGGTAGAGTCCGCCTCTCGTTCTAGTCAATCTCAACCGGGGAGGCGCACACATGATGGTCAACGACGTCGTGCGCTCGACGTTCGCGAGAACCTCGCCACCTAGGCGAGCTCTCGTTGCGAACACCGGCGACAAGAGGACCCAAGCGTCCGCCTCGGATTGACGGAGCCCTGACTCGGGCTCACCCGGAGGCCGCGGACGCGAGAGCGACCGCGGCCTTCGGCGCTTAAGGACGGATTCCACCATGACGGTTCCAGCACAGACACTGACGGAAACCCCCGACACCGCGAGAGGCGGAGTCAGCGAGGTCTTCCAGCTCGCCTACCCAGTGGCTCTCGCCACCGTCGCCGAGACGGCCATGCAGGTGATCGACACCGCGATGCTGGGTCACTTGGGCGCGATGCAGCTCGGCGCCGCCGGCTTCGCGGGACTTTGGGTCTGGACGCTCTTCGTGCCCTTCACCGGCACGGCGCAAGGCGTACAGGCGTTCGTGTCGCGCCATGACGGCGCCGGCGAGCAAGAGCGCTGCGGTCCGTGGATCTGGCAGGCGATTTGGCTCCTCGTGCCCGCGATGTCGCTGTGGATGTTTGCGGTGGCGTTCCTGTTCCCGAAGCTCGTCGCGTTCATCGGGCCGTCGCCGGAGATGCAGGTGGCCGCGATCGGCTTCGGCTGGGCGCGCCTCTTCGGCGGCCCCGCGGTGGCGATCAACTTCGCGCTGATGTCGTTCTTCCGTGGCATCGGCGACACGCGCACTCCCCTGCTCGTGACACTGATCGCCGTCGGCGTACACCTCGTGTTCGCGTACGGGTTGATCTTCGGCGCGTTCGGGCTGCCCGCCTGGGGTGTCGTGGGCGCCGGTGCCGCGCAGTCGATCGGGAGCTGGGTCTTCGCCGCGCTCCTGCTCTTCTTCGTGTTCAGGCGCCGCGTGCGCACGCGCTATCGCACGCTGCCGGTCGCCCCGCGCAGGCAAGACATCGAGCGCTTTCTGCGCACGAGCGCGCCGATCGGCGGTCAGTGGGTGCTCGACATGACCACGTTCGCCATCTTTGGCTCGATCGTCGCGCGCATGGGCGACGTGTCGATGGCGGCGAGTCAGACGATGTTGCAGCTGCTCGCGCTCTCGTTCATGCAGGCGGTCGCGATCGCAATCTCGTGCGGCACGCTGGTCGGGCGCTACATCGGCGCGGGCGATCTCGAGTCCGCCGAACGCAGCTACCGCTCGGCACTCACCTTGGGGCTCGGGCTCACGGTGTTCATCGCGCTGCTGTTCCTGTCCATTCCGGACACGCTGCTCGGGATGTTCAACCGCAGTCCGGAGTTCCTCGCGCTCGGCCGCCCCCTGCTCGCGCTCGGGGCGTTCTTCCAGGTCGTCGACGCGGTGGGCATCATCGCGAGCGGGGCGCTGCGCGGCGCGGGTGACACACGCTGGCCGTTCGTCGTGCAGTCGTCGCTCGCGTGGACCTTGCGGCTCGCCGCCGTCGGAACCTTCGCGATCTGGCTCCAGGGCGGGGTGTTCGGCGCGTGGGTCGGCGAGCTGATCTACGTGTTCGCCCTGGCATTCGCCTGGGTGTTCCGTTTCCGAGCGGGTCACTGGCGGACGGTGCGCATCTAAACGGCGCGCGCGCTGACGATAAGGAGGGAATGTCCGACACGTCCGAGGCGCTGCCGCTCGATCCGACGAAGCTCGTCGTTGCGACACTTTCGGACCCGGGACGCGTGCGCAGCGAGAACCAGGACGCGGCGGTGGCGTTGGCGAACGTCTCGAACGAGCGGTTGCTGGTCGTCGCCGACGGCGTGGGCGGACAGCGCGGCGGGGAGACCGCGAGCAAGCTCTGCGTCGACACCCTCGGCCGAGTCTTCCGCGATCCGCACGGGACAGCCGAGGAGCGGCTGCGCCGCGGGCTCGAGCTCGCGAACGAGGAGGTGTACTCACACGCGCTCTTGAAGCCCGAGCTCAAGGGCATGGGCACGACCGCGGTCGCGCTCCTGTTCTCGATCGGCACGCGCGGCGTGTGGCTCGCGTGGGTCGGAGACAGCCGCTGCTATCGGCTGCGCGGCGGCGCGCTCGAGACACTGACTCGCGACCATTCGCTCATGGCCGAGTGGGTCGAGATCGGAGTGATTCGTCCGGAAGAGGTCGAGAATCACCCGCGCCGGAACGAGCTGACCCGCGCCATCGGTCAGGCGCCCGACGTCGTCGTCGAGGTGGTGCGCGTCGACGTGCAACCGGGCGACCGCTTCCTGCTCTGCTCGGGCGGCATTCACGCGCCGGTCCCGGAGCGCGCGCTGAAGGCGGCGCTCGGCGGTCATCCGCCCGCGGACGCCGCGCGCACCCTGATCGAGCGCGCGAATGCGAATGGCGGCCCAGACAACGCCACCGCCATCGTCATCGACGTTCCGCCCGAAGCGTTCCACGAAGGCGCGCACGAACCGGTGCCGGAGGTGGCGCTCGAGCTCGAGCTGCCTTCACCGCCGCCGCCGGAGGACACTCCGCCGTCACCGCCCCAAGCGGAGCCCGAGCCATCTGTGTCAGTGGCGTCACCGGAGCCGCCCGAGAGCGAGGGCTTCGGCGCCGAGATCGAGATCGAGCCCAACACTCACTCGAGCGCCGCGATCGACGCCGCGATCGCCGAGCTCACCGCCGCGCGCGGCGCGATAGACTCAACGCCCTCACCCGAGGACTCGGCGTCCTCGCTGCCGCAGATGTTCGAGACACCGGAAGCGGCTCCGCAGACGGCCCCCGCGCCCGCCGAGGATTTCGGAGAGACGTCGTTCGCGGACCTCTTGGACGATGGGCCGGCCGAACCCGGACCCCCGCAGGCGCCAACCGCGCAAGCGCTGGGGCCGGCGCCGCTGCCGGCCGCGCCGCTTGCGCGTTCGCCGACTCCACGTGTGGCCTCTCCGGCGTTCGAGTTCGGCGCGGAGCCAGCGTCGCAGCTCGCCGCGGCCTCGCTCGACTCAGCTTCGCTCGTCGCGTCGCCGCCCGCGCGCCCCATCCAGATCCCCTTGATGGTCCCGGTTCGGAGGCGCGGAGGGCTGCATGCGGCGTCGCTGTTGACCGGGCTCGCGGTCGGCGCGCTCGTCGCCGCCATGGCCGCTGGCGCGTGGCTCTACAGCGAAAAGAGTCACTCGCGCGAGCGTCCGGCCCCGGCGCCGACGGTGCCGCCACAGCGCAGCGCCGCTCTGCCCGCAGCGCCGCCGGCGGCGTCGCCGCCGCGGGCCGCACCGGCACCGATACCCGCTCCTGTTCCCGCACCCGCTCCCCAGGCCGTGGCCCGTGCAGTGACTCCTCCGGCTGAGCCCGTGCCAACAGTCATTCCTGTCGCTCCATCGCCTGCTCCCGCTCCGGCGCCCGCGCGTGGCCGCACGCCGATCCTGATGCCCGACTCACCTCGGGCGCCGCCGACGACCGTCGTGATCGTGCGGCCGCAAGGGCCCACGCCGACGAGCCCCGTTCCCGCCGCGGCCGACGGCTCGGCGCTGACTCCGCCGCTTCCGACCGCCGCCGGTTTCGAGCTCACGCCGCCGGTGCGCCGCTTCATCGACGACTGGCTGCGCGCGCAGGAGACACACGACGCGCCGCTCTTCACGTCACTCGGTTTCCGCCAGCTCCCGACCGAGCTCCTCGGCTCCTGGAGCACGCGCGACGCCTACCGACTCGTCGCCGCCGACGTCGACGAAGAGCGCACGACCGCCGACCTCGTCTATCTCCGCGTCGTCGTCAGCTACGCATTCCGCGACGGCACCGGTCGCTTCCGCACCGAAGACGAAGAACGCATGATCCTCCGCGCCTCCGCCAACCAACTCCGCTTCGAAGGCCGCTGGCAGCGGTAAGTCCGACTCCGTCTCCGAAAGAAGTGAGTCGCGACTACGGCGAGGCGAGGGCCGTCCCGAGCCGAGCGAAGTCAATCGATCACGACGCGGCGACGGCCGCCCGGAGCCGCGCCCGCAAGCGGCGACGCCGCGCGCAGTGAGGCGCAGCCGAGCGAAGTCAATCGATCACGACGCGGCGACGGCCGCCCGGAGCCGCGCCCGCAAGCGGCG
>JBGQIB010000227.1:0-5468 GCA_041498295.1 bacterium
CGCCGATCAACCGCTGAACGCGGCCCGCTGCGAAAGACTCGAAGTCGCGCGCGTACTCGACGCCGTCGCGGCCACGCCGCAATGGGTGCGCGATGCGGTGTCAGTCGTGCTGGAAGACTCGAGCTACCGACGAAACGCCGAGCGCATTCGCGACGAGGTCGCCGCCCTACCCGGGCCCGAGCATGCCATCATTCTGCTCGAACGACTCGCGAGGGAGAGGAAATGACTCCGTGGATGAAGGGAGTTGCGCGCTTCCTCGCGCCTATCGCGCTCGTCGCGTGCACCGATGCCGCGACGCGCGTGGCCTATGACATCGAGGCAGGGGCGAAGAAGCTGCGTGGCTCCGCGGCGGCGACCCTTACCGTCGACCATGCGCCCGAGGCGACTCCCGAGGGCTGCCCCGGAGGTTACACCCTGCAGCTCAGCAAAGCGTCCGCGCTCTTGGTCTGGTGCCAGGACGCCATTGGCGCACCGAGCGCGTCGAGTCATACGACGACCTACCACTTGAACTACGTCATTGTCCCCGAGACGCTCGTCATTCACAAAGAACGAGGCGAGCACGTCCTGCTCGAACTCACGAAGCAGGGCGACGCTGTCGCGGTCCTCGGGCTTCGCTGAGCGGGGTTGTGCCTCGGGTACAAACGTCGACGGCGGTGTTTGTGTCGGAAACGGATCGACTCGCAGAGCTGGGAGCGCCTAAACTCGTTGACAGAGTGAGTGAGGGAGGGAAGGCCGTGAAGAAGAAGACTTTCGCTGTGTCCGCATCCAAGTGGCTCGTTCGAGCGTTCGCCGCGGCGGCGCTGCTGCTCGCCGCGCCGCCCGTCGGCGTAAGCGGCGAGTTGGACTTCGCGAAGCCGTCGAAGCTGATCCCGATCATCTTCGTGCATGGCGGCTCCGGCTCGGGCGCCCAGTTCGAGTCACAAGCCATGCGCTTCGAGAGCAACGGCTATCCCGCGAGTCACATCGCGGTGCTCGAATACGACTCGTCGGCGATCGGCACGATTCTGCCCGACGTGCTCGCGCGCTTGGACGCGCTGATCGCCGAAACGTTGGCGAATACCGGCGCGACGCAAGTCGACTTGATGGGGCACTCACTCGGCACTTTCGTGTCGCAGACCTACTTGTCGACACCGGCACGCGCCGCGAAGGTCGCGCACTATGTGAACATCGACGGCGCCCACGCCGCGGCGCCGCCCGACGGGGCGCTGACGCTCGCCACGAGCGGGATCGCGCGCGCGCCGCTGCAGCGAAGCGCGACCCGGCGCAGTGTCATGGCCGGCGCAGTCGCAGGATCGTATCTCGACGTTCATTTCGCCTCTTCGGACGGGCGCAGACCTCTCGACTATTTCGGCCTCGTGGCTTGCTTCGTGCTCTGGCAGGCGAGTTATGCCGCGCTTCACCATCTGACTCCGTGGCGAGCCCTCGAAGCGCGGCACGCGACGCCATGAGCGACGCCGAGTGGCAGGCGAAGGTGCGCGGCGCGGGATGTCCGCTCGACGCGCCGCGCGCGGAGTCGAACGCGGAGTGGGACCTAGTTGTGCCGCTCTCGATCTCGTCGCTGTATCTCGCCAAGAACCAGACCTACCGCGGTCAGTGTCTCCTGATCTTCGACCCGCGCCACGCGGCGCGCCCGGACGAGCTCTCGGCGCAGGAGTGGGCGGCGCTCTCCGCGGATCTGTACGCCTCCGTGGGCGCGGTGATGCGCGCGCTGCGCCCGGACCACGTGAACGTCGCGGCGTTGGGCAACGTCGCGCCGCACCTGCACTGGCACGTCATTCCGCGCTATCTGGGCGACCCGCGCTGGGGCGCGCCGGTCTGGACGACGGCGGTCGCGGACATGCCGGACAATCGGCTCACCGACTCCGAGTGCGTCGAGCTTCTGCGGCTTCTGCGCGACTCACTGAAGGCTACCGCCTAGCACCGCGCCCGTGGTACCGTCGCGGCGAGGAGGGCGGGCGATCTTCGTCGGCTCGCACACGCTGTGTCCCGACGTGAAGGACCTCGCGGCCTCGAAGCGGTTCTGCGCGGCGCTCGGGCTCAGAGTCCAGAACGGGGTCCCGGGTCCGGGTCGTGCTCGGGCAGGGGAGCTTCACGATCGCACCGACGACGTTCCTCGAAGAGCACTGGATGAACTTCCGCGGCGCCGATGTGCTCGCGGTATACGACGAGCTGCGTGCGCGGGGTCACGCAGACGCCGACGGCACTTGCTGGCTGACGCGCGACCCGAACGGCAACGCGGTCGTCGACGTGGGCGCCAGACCGGAGTGTCTGCGCGCCTTTCGCACCGAGATGATCGCGAAGTTCGGGGCGCCCGGGTGAGCGCCAGGGTCATCGCCGCGGTAGTCGCCGCCATCGCTGCCTTCGCGGGCTGCGCGACACCCGCCCCGACCCCCGCGCCGCCCGTCGCGCCGCGAAGCCTTGACTCCTTCGAGCGCCGCGATGCGGACATCTACCTCGTGCCGATCGGTGACTTCGCGCCGAAGTATCTCACCGACCTCGCGAGCTACTACGAAGACGTCTTCGCCCTCAAGGTAGGCATCACGCCCCAGCTTCCGTTCGACGCCGACTTCTGGAACGACAAGCGGCACCAGCTCATCGCCGAGAACGTAATCGGGAACATCATCTCGATCTACCACGCGTACTCGTCGAATCCCCGGGCGATCTTCATCGGGGTGACTCACGTCGACATGTACATCGAGGCGGAGGACTGGCGCTTCGCCTACGCGCAGCGCATCGCGGACTTCGCGGTCGTCACGAGCTCGCGCACCACGCGCGAGCCGCAGCCCAACTTCGTCGAGATCACCGAGGTCCACCCGGGTCTGCGCAAGATGGTCACGAAGACGGTCGGCCTCCTGTACTACAAGAAGTCCATGAACTCGAACCCGCGCAGCGTCCTGTACGGGAAGGTGCTGGGTCTGCGCGACCTCGAGGCGATCGACGAGTCGACGCTCTACCTGGACATCCTCGGACGGCCGGCGCCGGGGCAGTGAGTCGTCAAGAAGGAATTGCATTTGCAGCCCCAACCACTGATAGCGGTCCGCGACGTTGCGGCGAGTAGTCGCTGGTATCAGAGAATCCTCGGCTGCAAGAGCGGCCACGGCGGCGACGAGTACGAGCAGCTCCTCGACGGGGCGCGGAACATGATCCTCCAGCTCCACCACTGGGATGCGCACGAGCACGCGCACATGGGCGATCCAGCGAAGAAGCCCTACGGGAACGGTGTCCTCTTGTGGTTTCAGATCGCGGACTTCGCTGCGGCCGTCGAACGCGCGCGCGCGATCTCCGCCGAGATCCTCGAAGGGCCGATGACGAATCCGAACGCGAACCAGCGCGAGATCTGGCTGCGCGATCCCGACGGCTACGTCGTCGTGCTCGCCAGCGCGCGCGGCGACGTGTGACTGCTGGCGGATTCTTGCTGCACGCCGGGTGGGGGCGGAGGGCCACGGAGCGCTCGTTCGAACCCGCGCGACAAGCCTGATAGTCTCTCCGCCGATGGCCGAGCCTCGTCGAGACGACGTGACCAGGCGAACCGTCGTGTACCGAAGGCCCGGCGCGGACACGGTGCGGGTCCGGCGCGATGTCGAGTGGAAGGTCACTGACTCCGACTCACTAACGCTGGATCTCTACACCCCGTTCACGCCCAACCGCGGCGCTCGCATCCCGGCCGTGATCGCGTGCGCGCGGAAGTCCGTCGACGATCTTCCGCCCGCGCTGCCGCTGTTCATTGCGCGCGCGGGGCGAGACGAGATATCCCATCTGAACGAGTCACTCGACCGTTTCGTCGCGAAGGCGCTGGCGCGCAATCTGCCCATCACGTTCGTGAATCATGCCGAGGGGCCGCACGCCTTCGGCGTCGCCGACGACAGCGAGAGCTCCCGCGACATCATCCGCTTGATCCTCGCGTTCCTGCGTCGCCACCTACTGGTGTAGACTACGCCGATGCATCGGCGCGGCGAATGATCGAGACGGCGTTCACTCGGCTCGTGCGCGCGCGGGTGCCGATCCAGGTGGCGTCGATGCCGGGGTTCTCGACCCCGGAGCTGATCGGCGCGGTCGCGGGTGCCGGCGCGGTCGGCATGGTCGGCGGGGGGCTCATGTCGGCGAAGTCACTCGACGCGCTGCTGGAGCGCCTCCCGCGCGACACACCGGGCGCCATCGGCGTGAACTTCTTGGTTCCGTTCCTCGATCCCGACTGCATCCCGATCGCAGCGCGCGGAGCGCGCATCGTCGAGTTCTTCTACGGCGAGCCGAACCCGCGCTGGGTCGAGCAGGCGCATGCGCTGGGCGCGCTCGTGAGCTGGCAGGTGGGATCCGTCGGCGAGGCGGTCGCTGCGGAGCGGGCGGGTTGTGACTTCATAATCGCGCAGGGCACAGAAGCTGGAGGGCACGTGCGCGGCACGACGAGTCTCTTGCCATTGCTGTCTCTGGTGCTGGAGACGGTACATGTTCCGGTCCTCGCCGCGGGCGGCCTCGCGACGGCCCGGGACTTGGCCGCGGTGCTCGCGTGCGGCGCCTCCGGCGCGCGCATGGGCACACGCTTCGCGGCGTCCTCCGAGTCAGGTGCGCATCCGTCGTACGTGAAGTCACTCCTCGCGGCGACCGCCGCGGACACCTGCCTCACGCAGGCGTTCTCCGGGATGTGGCCCGACGCGCCGCACCGCGTTCTGCGCTCGTCGATCGAGGCCGCGGAGAAGCTTCCCCAGGGAGTCATCGGCGAGGTGCTTCTCGGCGACCGCACGTTCCCGGTGGAGCGCTTCTCGGTGCTCCCGCCCACCGCGGGCAGCACCGGGCACGTCGACGCGATGGCCCTCTACGCCGGTGAGTCGGTGACCAACGTGACGTCGGTTCGCCCCGCCGCGGAGATCATCGCCGAGCTGGTCGCGGGCGCGGAGCGCCTGCTCAGCGCTGCCGCGCCGTAGAGTTGCGTCTAGCGGACCTCGTTCTCGTCGCGCATGCCGCATTCGTGATCTTTGCGGCTGGCGGCGGGTTGCTGGTGCTTCGCTGGCGCTGGCTCGCGTGGCTGCATCTGCCGGCGCTCGCCTGGGGCGCGGGCATCGAGCTCGTCGGTGGTGTCTGCCCACTCACCTGGCTCGAGGACTCGCTGCGCGAGTCGGGGGGTAGGGTCGGCGATTCCGCTGACTTCATCGATCGTTGTATTTCGGCTTTCCTATACCCGGCGAGTCTCACGCGATCGCATCAGGTCGCCCTCGGGGTGGCGCTGCTGCTCCTGAACGCGGCTGTCTACGGGCTCGTCCTACGCAGAACGCGCTGAAGGATCGCCTCCCGGGCCCAGTCACAGTCAGGGGCTCAATACCAAGGAGGGTCGATCATGAAGTTCACGGGGCTGGTGTGCTGCGCGGCGCTTGCCGCGTGCTCCACGGGTTACAGCCAGGGGGAGATGGAGCGGGAGCTCGCGGCCGCGAGGGTCTCGTACGTGTCGAGAGATCTCTCGATCGAGGAGATCGACC
>JBGQIB010000228.1:0-5402 GCA_041498295.1 bacterium
CTGTATCTCGATACCAACGGCTCGACCGTGTACGAGCCCGGCGTCGACCCACTGTACCAGCCGGGCGTTAACGACCCGGCGATCGCGGCGGACGCGGCGCGGCTGGTGTTCGCGCTCTGCGACGTCCCCGCCTCGCGCGTGAACGGCGACCTGGGCAACGCGACGCTGCGCGCGACCTCGCAGACCGGCAGCGGCGCGGGCACGATCGTGATCGGCGGCGGCACGGGCGGCGCCGACGCGGTGATCGGCGCCGGCGGCGGCACGAGTGTGTCGCTCGGCGGATATCTCGTCAGCGACCTCGCCGTCTCGGTCGTGAAGTCCGCGGTCGTCCTGGACCTCGGCGGCGGCAGCGCGCCCGCGCCCGGCTCGAGGATCACGTACACGCTGCAGGTCAACGTCGGCGGCACCGGCAACGTCGCGAATCTCGTGATCACCGACCCGCTGCCGCCGTTCACCACGTACGTCGCGAGCTCGCTCCTGCTCAACGGCGCTCCGCTCAGCGACGCGGTCGACGCCGACGCGGGCGACTTCGGCGGCACCGCACCGAATCGAGTCACCGTGACACTGGGCAGTGTCGCGGGCGGATCGCTTCCCAGAACCATCAGCTTCGCAGTCACGATCAACTAGGAGGGTCAACAATGAAGAAGGCAGTCATTCTCGGTCTCGCGCTGCTGCTCCCGACGTGGAGTGCGCGCGCGGTCGCCGAGACGAGCGGCGCGGTCGAAATACACGCCGTCGCGGAAGTAGAAGTCAAGGTCAAGGACGCGGACGGCAAGGAGCAGGTCAAGCGCGAGCCGGCGAAGAAGGTCCCGCCGGGCGTCGCCGTGATCTACACGCTGCGCGCCGAGAACAAGGGCGCAAAGCCGGCCGACGACGTCGTCGTCACCGATCCGATTCCGGAGCACATGGACTACGTCGACGGCTCGGCGACCTCGGCGGGCGCGCGACTCACGTTCTCCACCGACGGCGGCAAGACGTTCGCGCCCAAGGGCAAGCTCCAGATTCGCGGCAAGGACGGAGTGATTCGCGATGCGAACGCTTCGGAGCTGACGCACATCCGCTGGCAGTTCGAGAAACCTCTCGCGCCAGGCGAGGCGCGCGCGGTCGAGTTCCGCGCGCGAGTCGAGTGACACACACGATTCCCCCCCAGAAGGAGGAAGCGCGCAGCACGCGCAGAAGTGCTGAGTCTGAAACACAGCAAGGAGTAAGCAGATGTTGAGGCACATGAAACGGATGGCAGGTTCGCTTGCCATCGCCGTGCTGGTCGTGAGCACGGCGGGCGTGGCGTCAGCGGCCGGTACGGTCGCTGGCACCACGGTATCCAACACGGCGACCGTCAACTACAGCGTCAGCGCGGTGGCCCAGCCGGCCATCACGGGTACGGCCGACTTCGTAGTCGATCGCCGCATCGACCTGACGCTCACAGCCCCGGGCACGTACGTGAACGTGACTCCGGGCACCGCGGGGAACGCGATCCCCTTCACCCTGACCAATACCAGCAACGCGCCGCTGGACTTCGCGCTCGCAGCGGCCAACAACCCGACGGACCCGTATGGCGGCACGGATAACTTCGATCCGACCGTCAACGCGGTGTTCGTCGACGGAAACGCCAACGGCACGTTCCAGGCGCTGAACGATACGGCCACTCTCGTCAGCAACCTGGCGCCAGACGCGTCGATCGTCGTGTTCATCGTCTCCACCATTCCGGGTGGTCAGGCGAACGCGAGCATCGCCGCGCTGACCATGACCGCGACGGCTCACGACCTCGGTGGCGGCGTGGTCACTCAGGACGCGGGCGCCGACGTGGCGGCCACCGTGCAGACGGTCTTCGCGGACGGCGCGGGTGACACCGACGCGGCTCGCGACGCGGCCTTCTCCGACACCGGCGCGTTCCAAGTGCAGGGCGCCAACGTCTCGGTCGTGAAGACGGAGACGATCATCAGCGACCCGATCAACGGCGTCGCCAATCCGAAGCACATTCCGGGTGCGATCGTCCAGTACCAGGTGACGGTCACGAACGCGGCGGCTTCCGCCGTGCCGGCGACCACGATCAGTGTCACTGACGTGATGCCTGCAAACGTGACGTTCCAGCCCAACACATACGGTGCGGCTCAGGGCATCGATCTCGGCGGTGTTGCGCAGACCAATGCTGCGGACGCCGACCAGGGTACGTTTGCCGCCAATACCGTAACTGTGACGCTCCCGTCGCTCGCGCCAGGCGCGTCGTCGGTCATCACGTTCCGGGTCGCCGTGAACTAGCGCGGCTGAATCCGAAGTGAGTCCCCCCCTCTCCGCGCGGCGGCGCAATCTCCGCTCGCGCACAGGCCCCTTGGCCGGTGCGATGAGAGAGACTTGCGCGCGCACTGAGACGGGGAGCTCACGGGACCGCGACCTTGCGGTCCGCACGTTGTGCCTCAACGAGCCGGCTGCGGCGGGAATTCCCCGCCGCAGCCGGTTCCGCGAGGTGCTGGCGTTCCTGCTGCTCGCCGCGCTGGCCCTCCCGGGCAGCGCGCGCGCGCAGACCCCGGCGGGGACGCCGATCCCGAACACGGGCTTCGCCACCTACGACGTCGGCGCGACGCTCGGCATCGTTCGGCCCTCGAACACGCTGACCATCACGACCGTCGCGTTCGGAACGAGCTCGAGTCTGGACTTCATGCGCTACGCGCCGGGAGCTCCCGGGGCGACAACGTACAGTGTCACCCCGACCGCCTGTTTTAACGGAGTCACGTTCAACCCGCTGCCGCCGCCCAACGCGTACGGCGGCGGGCCGATCGCGCTCGGCTCCGTCGCGCTCGTGAGTACGCCGACTTACCACGCAGGCGAGCCGATCTTCGTGCGACTCAGCGACGCCGACAAGAATCTGAATCCGGCGGCGATCGACAGCGTGGTGGTGAATTTGGCCGCGGCCGGTGTCGGCGACAGCGAGCAGCTCCGCCTGCAGGAGACGGGGCTCTCGACCGGCGTCTTCGTCGGCTACATCCCGTCTTCTGCGCCGCCCGCGCCCGCGAACAACTGCGTGCTCGCCGCTCCCGCCGGCCAGAACGTCACCTCGAGCTACGTCGATTCGGCGAACGCCGCGGATACGTCCTCGGACAGCGCGCAGATCGATCCCGTGAGCCGAGTCTTCGACGCCGCCACCGGTGCTGCGGTCGACGGCGCAGTAGTGACTCTGATCGACGACGCGACCGGGCTTCCCGCGACGACCATCCGCGGCGACGACGGCACCTCGACCTTCCCCGCCACGATCACGACGGGCGCCGCGGTCAGCGACAGCGGCGGCACGACCTACAATTTCGGCCCGGGCGGCTTCCGCTACCCGGTCGTTCCCGCGGGCACCTATCACTTGCAAGTGACTCCGCCCAGCAACTACCTGTTCCCGTCGGTGGTGCCGGACGTGAACCTGCAGGCTCTGCCCGGCGCGCCCTTCGCACTAGCCGCGGGCTCGCGCGGAGCGCCCTTCACGGTGGCCGCCGGCCCGACGTTCTCGCTCGACGTTCCGCTCGACGCCGACTCCGGCAACTCGGGCTTCATCTCGATCCGAGCCAGCCGCGACGTGGTCGCGATCGGCGACCACCTCCAGTACGACGTGCGGGTCGCGAACCCGGGCCCGGGCGCCGCGCCGGGCGGCGTGTCGGTCACGGTCGTCCTGCCGGTCGGCTTCCGCTACACGCGCGGCAGCGTGCGCATCGACGACGTGAAGCAGCCCGACCCCAGCATCTCGCCCGACGGCCGCACGTTGACGTGGACCTTGCCACTGAGCGCTCTGCCGGTGGTGACACACATCCGCTTCACCGTCGGCGTCGCCACCGGCGCGGCGCCCGGCCCGAATCGCACCAAAGCGACCGCAGAGGCGATCGGCGGCACGCGCACGAGCAGCGCGGTCGCCATCGTGCGCGTCGAGCAGGAGCTGCTCGGCACCAAGTCGTTCATCCTCGGCCGCGTCTCGAAGGGCGTGTGCAGCGACGACGACTTCGGCGGCCAGCCGATGGTCGGCGCGCGCGTGTATCTCGAGGACGGCACGTACTCGGTCACCGACTCGAACGGCTTCTATCACTTCGCGGGACTGCGCCCCGGCACGCACGTGGTGCAGCTAGACCTCGACAGTCTGCCCGCCTGGGTCGAGCCGCTGCCCTGCCCCGGTGACGAAGGCCACCTGTTCGCGGGGCGGCCGTTCTCGCAGTTCGCCGACCTGCAGGGCGGCACCTTGTGGCGTAACGACTTCCGCGTGCAGCCTCGGCCGCAGCGCGCGGGCGCGGTGACTCAGCGCCTCGAGAGTCAACGGATCGACGACCTGATTCACTACCAGCTCGCGCTGAACGGCAACGGCGTAGGCTTGCGCAATCCGCGCGCGGTGCTGATGCTGCCCGACGGCGTCGAGTACGTACCCGGCAGCGCGAAGAACGGAGACTCGCCATTCCCCGATCCGCAGATCGACGGCAACGCGCTCACCTTCCGCCTCGGCGAAGAGACCGTCGACGATTGGGCCATGCAGCTCACGCTCGACGCACGCGTCTCGGCTCCGAAGAGCGCCGAGCTCGAAACCAAGTCGGTCGTGCTCTTCGAGACGCCGACCGACAAGGCGAGCAAGACGCCGATCGCGCTGAACCTCCTGCAGGGTCAATCGAGCGCCGGCAGCGGCATGCTGGGCGTCGAGACACTCGGGCTGCACCTGGGCGAAGACTGGAAGTCCGCCGACGAGCCCGCGCCCGAGCCGCCGAAGCCCGCGACCTACAACAAGGCGTGGCTCGAGCAGGCGACGCCCGGGTTCGAGTGGCTCTCGCCCGAGTCCGGCTTTGCGCCGCCGATCGCGAGCGTGCACATCGCGATCAAGCACGAGCCCGACTCGAGCCTCGAGCTGTGGCAGAACGACGCGCTCGTCTCGAAGTTCAACTTCGAAGGCACGTTCAAGAACGCCGCGAACACGGTCGCCCTGTCGCGCTGGCGCGGCGTGGATCTGGTGGACGGCGACAACCGCTTCGTCGCGAAGGAGATCGGCGCGAACGGTGAGGTGCTCGGCACGATCGAGCGACTGATTCACTACTCGGGCCCGCCGTTCAAGGTCGAGCTCGCTCCCGAGGGCTCGATGCTCGTCGCGGACGGCCGCACGACGCCCGTGATCGCGATTCGACTCACCGACCGCGACGGGAAGCCGGTGCGCGAGGGCGTGGTCGGCAACTTCGACATCGACCCGCCGTACGCGCCGAAGCTCGATCCGAGCGTGCGCGAGCTGCGCCGCCAGGCGGGCCTGCCGACCGAGACGCCCTCGTACCGGGTCGGCGCCAACGGCATCGCGCGCATCGAGCTCGCGCCCACCACGACCTCCGGCAAGACGACGCTGCGCTTCATGCTTGCCGGGGAACACAAGAAGGAGTTGCACCCGTGGCTCGAGGCCGAGGCGC
>JBGQIB010000229.1:0-5396 GCA_041498295.1 bacterium
GTCGAGCGGATGGGCGCGGAAGTGATCCCGAAGTTCCGCTAGTCGGCGAGCTCGTAGACGACGGTCCGGATCGTCCCGACCAAGTAGTGGACGACGCAGATCTCGTGCTCGGACCGCGCGGTGAAGTTGAACGGCGGGGCGGCAAGAACGACTCCAGACCCGAGACCGATGCGGATTCCCGGGCCCGCCGGCTTGTCGACGTTCGGGGCGAAGCCCGCCTCGCTCGGGAGATGCTCGGTGATCACCGCCCACGCGTACTGCCGCATCTTCGGAAGTAACTCGAGGATCTGGGCGTTGCTCATGTGCTGCATCACCTGACGAATGAACACGACATCGCCGCTCGGGAGCGGGTCGTTGGCGACGTCGAGCACGCGGAACTCGACGTCGCGGTCAGCGAACTTCACGTTGTTGCGATCGATCAAACTCTGGACGATGTCGCACGCGACGTATTCCGAGCAGTGGCCCCGAAGCCGGGACCCGACATTGAAATCACCGCAGCCCAGGTCGACGACGCGCGGAGGTCGTGGGAGGGACGCGAGAAACTCCACGACCGCCGCGACGTAGGGACCTACTACTTCTGGGTCGTTACTTCCTTCGCCAGAGTAGAAGTCCTGGGTCTCGCTGCCGCCCCAGATGCGCCGGCGGTAGACGGCTTCGAAGACTTCGGCGGGCGACTTCGCCTCGAACTGCCGGTCGATGCGCGCGGCGATGCGTCGGTTCGTGCGCGCGATCCAGGACCGGGGCACGAGGGTCTTCAGTATCTGCTTGAGGAGCTGTGTCGGACGAGACATCTCGACCGAGTTTACGCGCGATCGCGCGTAGCGACCACGCGCGGCTCTCTCTCGGGGGTATCTTCGATCTCGCGTCGCTTCTGACACCGGGGGCTGCCGTGAACTCTTGTCATTCCGCGCTCGAAAAATCCCCGCGTGGTAGGATGCTGTCCAGTGCATAACCACTTGAAAGGGAACGGGTTACACGGATGACGGACGGGTACTCACGCGACGGGATTTCGCCCGATCTCGCGTAGGATGTCGCCATGAGCGGCTTTCTGATCCGGCTGGCCATTGGCGCGTTCGGCTTGTGGGTGGCGCAGGCCATCGTCCCCGGAATCTCGATCGAGGGCACGATGACCCTGATCCTCGCCGCGTTCCTGCTCGGCATCGTGAACGCCGTCGTGCGGCCGATCTTCGTGATCCTCACCTTGCCGCTGACTTTGTTGACGCTCGGCCTGTTTCTGCTCGTGATCAACGCGTTCATGCTCGAGCTCGTGGCGTTTTTCGTGCCGGGTTTCCACGTCGCCGACTTCCTCTCGGCCCTGTTCGGCTCGATCGTCGTGAGCATCGTCTCGTGGGCGGCGTCGGCGTGGATCGGATCGACAGGACGCTTCGAGGTGCTGGTCGTGAAGCGGCCACCGCAGTGAGCGTCGAGCGCGCGAAGCTGCTCGACGCCGCGCGCGCGGAGCTACCGCGTGCGGTCGCGCTGCGGCGGCGAATTCACGAGAAGCCGGAGCTCGGCCTCGACCTGCCCGAGACGACCGCGGCGCTGCTCGACTCACTCGGAGACCTCGGTCTCGAGCTCGCGCACAGCTCGAAAACCAGCGGCGTGGTCGCGCGCCTGCGCGGCGCGCGCTCGGGCCCGACGGTGCTGCTGCGCGCCGACATGGACGCGCTGCCGATGCCGGAAGACACCGGCCTGCCCTTCGCGTCTCGAGTCCCCGGACGCATGCACGCCTGCGGTCACGACGCGCACACGGCCATGCTCGCCGCCGCGGCGCGCGTGCTCGCGCGGCATCGCGACGCGCTCTCCGGTGACGTGATCTTCTTCTTCCAGCCCGGCGAGGAGGGCTTCGCTGGCGCGCGCATCATGCTCGGCGAGTCACTCTTCGATCCGCGCGAAGTGAAGCGCGCGTTCGCGCTGCACATCGACCCGCGCGTGCCGGTCGGGCAAGTCGCGTCGCGCGCCGGCGCGCTGCTCGCGTCGGCCGATTCGTTCTCGATCTCGGTCACGGGCCGCGGCGGGCACGCGTCGATGCCGCACGATGCGCTCGATCCCATTCCCGTCGCCTGCGAGATCGTATCGGCGATTCAGAGCTTCGTGACTCGGCGCATCGACGTGTTCGATCCCGCAGTGATCAGCGTGACCAAGATCGCCTCGGGCACGACCGGGAACGTGATCCCCGAGAGCGCCGAGATGCTCGGCACGATCCGCGCGACGTCGCCGAAGGCGCGCGAGCGCGCGCACGCCGGCCTGCGCCAGGTCGTCGACGGCGTATGCGCCGCGCACGGAGCGCGGGCGTTGGTCGCGATCGTCGAGGGTTACCCGGTCACCGTGAACGACGCGGAGCAGAGCGAATTCGCGCGCGACGTCGTAGCGGATCTCCTGGGCGGCGACGCCTACGTCGAGATGCCGGCGCCGCTGATGGGCGCCGAGGACTTCTCGTTCGTGCTCGAGAAGATTCCGGGCGCGATGCTCTTCCTCGGCGTCCGCCCCGACAATACGAGCCTACGCGCGCCGTGTCACTCGAACCGCATGGTGCTGAACGAGGAGGGCATGGCGCACGGGATCGCCGTTCACGCGGCGCTCGCCTTGCGCGCTCTCGCGACCTGAGCCGGTATACTCGGCGGAGCTGCAGGGGGCTTTGGCGATGAAGCTACTCGTCCTGCGCCACGACCTCGCCGAGCCGCGTGAAGCGGCGGCCGGCCCTGACACCGACGCGAGGCGCGCGCTCACCGAAGCGGGCCGCGCGCGCGCCGGGAAGGCGGCGCGAGCGCTCGCGCGCATCGTCGGCGGCGTCGATCTGCTCGCATCGAGCCCGCTGCGCCGCGCGCGTGAGACCGCCCAGGCGCTCGCCCGCGAGCTCGACGACGTCGAGCTCACCGAGACCGACGTACTCGCGCCGGGACACTCGCCCGCCGCCGTTGCCGCCTGGCTCGGCCAGCAGGAGGGCATCGAGCAGGCGGCGATCGTCGGTCACGAGCCGGGTCTCAGCGAGTTGGTGACTTGGCTCGTCTCGGGTCTTTCGACGCCCTGGCTCGAGCTCGGCAAGGGCGGCGCGTGTCTGCTCGAGCTTCCCGACCGCATCGCGCCCGGTCAAGCGCGACTGCTCTGGTTGTTGCGGCCCGGCCAGCTGCGCCGGCTGCGGTAGGTACACCGAGTGGTGGAGCTCGAACGCACCGAGGTCTTGCGGCCCGCGGCCGAAGGCGCGCGTCTGGTCGCGCTGCGCCAGCTCGACGAGGCGCGCGCCGCGCTCGCGCGCGTGGCCGACGTCGAGGACGACGAGGCGATCCACGACGTGCGCGTCGCGCTGCGCCGCCTGCGCAGCTCGCTCGCGGCGTACCGGCCATTGCTCGATGAAGACACGGCACTGCGCGGACTCGCGCGCGCGGGAAAGCTCGCGGGTCAGATGGGCGGCGCGCGCGACGCGGAAGTGTGGCTCGTCTGGCTCGTGGCCAAGCGCGAGGGCGCGCGCCCGCGGCGCCGCGCGCCGCTCGACGCATTGGCCGCGGAGCTGGAGGCGAAGCTCCGGCTCGAGCGCGGCCGCGCGATCGAGGGACTCGGGGATCGCTTCGAGGAGCTCGAGGCCGAGCTGCGCGCGAGTCTATCGACCTACGCCGCGTCCGTGACTCCGGCGCGCGCGCCGGCGGCGCCGACGTTCGCGCTCGCCGTCAGCGACGCCCTGCGCGCGGCCTCGGCCGAGCTCGAGCACGCGCTCAGCGCGGTGACCGGCCCGGACCACGCGCGCGACGAGCACCTCGCGCGCATTTCGGCCAAGCGCGTGCGCTACGTGCTCGAGCCGGCGCGCGCGCTCGTCGACGGGTCGGCCGAGGTGCTCGCTCGCCTGCGCCGACTCCAGGACCTGCTCGGCGACCGGCACGACCGCGACCGGCTCGCGGAGATGCTGCGCGCCGCGCTGGAGCGCGCGGCGCTCGCCACCGCGCAGGGTCTCTCCGCCGCGGTGGCCGCGCGTGACGCGCGCGCCGACCGGGCCCTGCACGCGCGCCCCACGGAGAACGCCCTGCTCGAGCTGCTGCGCGGCGCGCGCGAGGAGAGCGACGCGCTCTTCGCCGAGCTCGCCTCGGAGTGGATGTTCGAGAAGAGCGCCGAGCTCTTCTCGCGAATCGGGGAGATCTGCGAGTCACTCCGCCGACTCGGCGCCCCCACGCAAGAAATCGAGCGGAAGTACCTTTTGCGCGGCCTGCCCGAGCGCGTGCGCGGGGTGGAGTCGAGCGAGATCGAGCAGGGCTATCTGCCCGGCGGGGCCGTGCGCGAGCGCCTGCGCCGCGCCGTGGGGCCGCGCGGCGCTCGTCATACGCGCACCGTGAAGGTCGGCGCCGGGATCGCGCGCGCCGAGTTCGAAGAGGAGGTCGCGCCGTCGGTCTTCGCGCGCCTCTGGCCACTCACAGAAGGCGCGCGCCTGCGCAAGCGCCGCTACCGCATATCCGACGGCGAGCTCACTTGGGAAATCGACGAGTTCCTCGATCGCCCGCTCGTCCTCGCCGAGATCGAGCTGCCAGCCGAAGACACGCCCGTGGAGCCGCCCGAGTGGCTCGCGCCCTGGATCGTCCGCGAAGTCACTGGCGAGCCGGAGTTCTCGAACCTGCGCATCGCGTCGAGTTAACCTAGCCCCCAGCGGCGCAGCAGGATTGACATGGGCGGCGCCCCCGACGACGAGACGCTCGACGGTCTCAAGATCGACTCACTCGGGAATTTGTATGTCTCCGGCCCGGGGGAGTCTGGCTCCTCTCGCCCGAAGGCAAGCACATCGGCCAGATCGTTGTGCCCGAGCTGCCCGCGAACTTCGCCTGGGGTGACTCGGATCGGAAGACCTTGTACATGACCGCGCGCACGGGGCTGTACCGGATTCGACCGGAAGTGGATGGCGCGGGGGCCGTCGCAGGTGCGCTGGCGAAGCGCTAGCGGCGCTCGAGCAGGCGGCGAGTCTCGTCGGAAGCTCCAGGGCCGGGAACGGTGCGGAGGTCGCGGCGGGTGAGCTCGTGGCCGTCGACGTCTGTGACTCGCATCTTCGGCAGGCGCCGGTTGGTGCGGCGGTCCTTCACGATCACGGGCTCGCCGCCCTTGCCGAAGACCCATTCGTCGGACCAGTCGCGCATCGCGGTCAGCAGCGGAAGCAGCGCTTCGCCCTTCGGCGTGAGTCGGTACTCCGCGTCGACCTTCGCGAAGATCTCGTGCGCGACGAGGCGCGAGAGGCGGTCCGACAGGATGTTCTTCGCGATGCCGAGGCTCGCTTCGAAGTCGCTGAAGCGGCGCACGCCGAAGAAGGCGTCGCGCACGACGAGCAAGGTCCACCAGTCGCCAAGCGCCTCGAGCGCCTGGGCAATTCCGCAGTTCATGTCGGCGAAGCGCTTGCGTCCCATCGGCGGGCATTGTAGCGCCGA
>JBGQIB010000230.1:0-5309 GCA_041498295.1 bacterium
AACGAGGGCTGCGAACGAACCGCGAAGTTCGCGAAGTCCGCGATTCAAAACTAGAATCCGCACCACGCGCCCGTAGCTCAATGGATAGAGCATCTGACTTCGGATCAGAGGGTTGGGGGTTCGAGTCCCTCCGGGCGCGCCAGGCTAGACAGTTTCGATGAGAGAGGGAGAGACGAGTGAGCGCGCGAGTTCTTGCGGTCGCGGCGTTGATGGCGCTGGCGGCGTGTGGCCCGAGCGAGAAGACGAAGACGCCCGCGCCCGAAGCGGGGCCGGCCCAGAAGACCGAGTCTTCGACGCAGGCCGCCGGAGAGGCGCGCGTCGAGGTGCGCGATGGGCGCGTCACCATCGTGTGTCACGACGCGCCGCGTGGGCTGGTGATCGAGAAGCTCGCGCGCGAGGGCAGCTTCCAGCTCGCGGGCGAGCTCGACTCGCAGCCGACGACCTTGGATCTCGAAGACGTCGCGATGGACCAAGTGCTGCCAGCGCTGCTGGTCGGCGCCTCGTATCGCGCTCAGTGGCGCTTCGACAAGGACCAGAACCGACATCTGCTCGCGAGGCTCGAGCTCGGCGACATTCAGGCCACGGCTCAGGCCGGGCACAAGCCCAAGATCGGCGAGGCGTTGCGCGAGCGGATCCGCGCGATGCGCGACAAGCAGCCGAGCGAGAAGCAAAAAGCCGAGGCCGCGGCGCGGCGTGAGGAGCGCGCGCGCACGCAGGCCGACGCGCTCGACGAGCTGCGCAGCAGTAACCCGGACATGCGCATGGAGGCCGCGGCCGACATCGAGCCGGAAGGGCCGGCGCTGGCGAGCCTGATGGAGGCGCTGTCGTCCGACGCGGACCCGCGCGTGCGCGCCAAGGTCGCGGAGCAGCTCGCCGATGCGGACGGCTGCGTCGCGTCGATGGGCCTGGTCACTGCGACGAACGACCCAGATCCGTCGGTGCGCAGCGCCGCGTGGCACGCGCTCGAGATGAACTGCGACGAGTCGATGCTGCCCGGCATGCAGCCGCAGTGCGCGAGGGAAACCGATCCGAAGGTGCGCGAGAGCTGCACGGGCACGCTCGAAATGTGCCAGTAGCGCGCGTGTAGCATGGCGGCCCGCGGGCGCTTCGAGTTCTGGATCGACCGCGGGGGGACGTTCACCGACTGCATCGCGCGCGATCCAGACACCGGGCGTTTGCGCGTCGCGAAGCGGCTCTCGTCCGATCGCGCGCCGCTCGACGCGATCCGCGAGTTACTCGGGATCGGGCGCGGCGCGCCGATTCCGCCCTGCGACGTGCGCATGGGCACGACCCTGGCGACGAACGCGCTGCTCGAGCGCAAGGGCGCGCCGTTCGCGCTCGCGATCACGCGCGGCTTTCGCGACTTACTCGCGATCGGTACGCAGGCGCGCCCGAAGCTGTTCGACCTCGCGATCCGAAAGCCCGAGCTCTTGTACCGCGAAGTGCTCGAGGTCGACGCGCGCGCCGGCGCGGCCGGCGAGATCCTCGCGCGGCCCGATCCCGCGAAGCTGCGGCGCGAGCTCGCGCGGCTGCGGCGTTCGGGTCTCTCGAGCCTCGCGGTCGTCGTATTGCACGCCTATCGCGGCGGCGAGCTCGAGCGCGAGATCGGAGCGCTCGCGGTCGAGGTCGGATTCGCGCACGTCGCCCTGTCTCACGAGGTCGCGCCCGAGATGGGACTGCTCGCGCGCGGCGACACGGCCTGTGTCGACGCGTATCTGACACCGCTCTTGCGCGAGTATGTCGCCGAGCTGCGCCGCGAGCTGCCCGGCAGCACGCTGCGCATCATGCAGTCGAGCGGCGGGCTGACCAGCGCCGACCGCTTCCGCGGCCCGCACGCGATCCTCTCCGGGCCCGCGGGCGGCGTCGTGGCCTGCGCGCACGTCGCGGCGGAGCTGGGCGCCGAGAGCGCGATCGGCTTCGACATGGGCGGGACCTCCACCGATGTGTGTAGGGTCGACGCAGGGCCCGACGGCGCGTTCGAGTTCGAGCGCGTCTACGAGACCGAGACCGCCGGGGTGCGCATCTTCGCGCCGATGCTCGCGGTGCACACGGTGGCCGCGGGTGGCGGCTCGCTGTGCCGCTTCGACGGATACCGGTTCCGTGTCGGTCCCGAGAGCGCGGGCGCGCGGCCCGGCCCGCTCTGCTACGGCGACCCCGAGGCGCGCGAGCTCACCGTAACCGACGTGAATCTCGCGCTCGGCCGGCTCGTCGGCGACCGCTTCCCGTTCCCGCTGCAGCTCGAGCGCGTGCTGCGCGAGCTACACCGAACGGCGTCGCACCTGCGCGACGCCGGCACGGCGCGCAGCCCCGAGGAGATCGCGAGCGGCTTCCTCGAGATCGCGAACGCGAACATGGCCGAGGCGATCCGGCAGGTCTCGGTCGCGCGCGGCTACGACGCCCGCGAGTACGCGCTGGTCGTGTTCGGGGGCGCGGGCGGCCAGCACGCGTGCGCGCTCGCGCGCCGGCTCGGAATTCGCCGCGTGCTGGTGCATCCGCTCGCCGGCGTGTTGTCCGCCTACGGCATGGGTCTCGCCGACGTCGCGTGGCACGGCGAGGCGGACGCGGGTCGGGCGCCGCTCGCGCCCGGGCTCGAGCGCTCGCTCGAGAAGACGTTCGCCGAGCTCGACGCGCGCGGCCGCGCCGCGCTCGCCGCCGACGGCTTCGAGTCCGAGCGACTCGAGAGCGTGCGCAGACTGGACCTGCGCCACGTCGGAACCGAGACGGCACTCACGCTGCCGCTCGACGGCGACGGTGACCTGCGCGCGCGCTTCGACCGCGCGCACGCGCGCGCCTTCGGCTATGCGCGACCCGAGCATCCCGTCGAGGCGACCGTCGCGCGCGTCGAAGTCCTGGGCCGACACCGAAGTGTGTCGAGGACGCGAGCGGACGCGACAGAAGGCGCCGGGGCGCCGCGCCCGCGGCGCCGCACTCGGGTGTTCTGCGAGGGCGCGTTCCGCGAGGGCGTGCCCGTCTACGAGCGCGAGGCGCTGGGCCCCGGGGCGCGCCTGGTCGGTCCGGCGCTCGTCCTCGAAGCGACGAGCACGTTGGTGGTCGATCCCGGCTTCGAGCTCGAGATCGACGCGGAAGGGCGCATCGCGCTCACGGACCACGCGGGCCTCGCCGCGCGCGCGCCCGGCCCGCGCGAGGTCGACCCCGTGCAGCTCGAGATCATGAACAATCTCTTCATGTCGATCGCCGAGCAGATGGGCACCGTGCTGCGGCGCACCGCGATCTCGACCAACATTCGCGAGCGGCTCGACTTCTCGTGCGCGGTGTTCGACGGCGACGCGGGTCTGGTCGCGAACGCGCCTCACATCCCGGTGCACCTGGGCGCGATGGGCGAGTCGGTGCGCGCGGTGATCGCGGCGCACCCGAACCCCGAGCCCGGCGACGTCTTCGTGACGAACGACCCGGCGGGCGGCGGCTCGCACCTGCCCGACATCACGGTCGTGACTCCGGTGCACGACGCGGCCGGCGCGCTGCGCTTCTTCAGCGCGAGCCGCGGGCACCACGCCGACGTCGGCGGAATCACGCCGGGCTCGATGCCGCCGTTCTCGCACACGCTCGAGGAAGAGGGCGTGGTCCTGCGTGCGCTCCGCGTCGTGCGCGGCGGCCGGCTCGACGAGTCACTCGTCATCGACGCGCTCGCGGCGGCGCGCTTCCCGGCGCGCAACCCGCGCGAGAACCTGGCGGACCTGGAAGCGGCCATCGCCGCGAACCGCGCCGGCGCCCGTCTGCTGCTCGAGATGATGGAGCACCACGGTCCCGAGACCGTACTCGCGTACATGAGTCACGTGCAGGACAATGCGGCGGCCAAGGTCGCCGACGAGATCGAGAAGCTCCCCGACGGCGAGCACGCGTTCGAGGACGCGCTCGACGACGGGACGCCGATCCGGGTGCGCCTGCGCGTGCGCGGCCGGCGTATGGAGATCGACTTCGCGGGCACGGGCGCGCAGGTCGAGGGCAATCTCAACGCGCCGCGCGCGGTCACGCTCGCGGCGGTCATCTACGTGCTGCGTGCGCTGGTCGGCGAGGACATCCCGCTGAACGCCGGCTGTCTCCGGCCCGTGGAGCTGCGCATTCCGAAGCGATCGGTGCTCGACCCCGATCCGGAGCGCGCGGTCTGCGGCGGCAACGTCGAGACGAGTCAGCGCGTGGTCGACGTGCTGCTCGGCGCGCTCGGGCGGCTCGCGGCCTGCCAGGGAACCATGAACAATCTCACGTTCGGAAACGAGCGCTTCGGCTACTACGAGACGATCGGCGGAGGCGCGGGCGCGGGGCCGGGCTTCGCCGGCGCCTCGGGCGTGCACACGCACATGACCAACACGCGCATCACCGACCCGGAGGTACTGGAGAGTCGCTTCCCGGTGCGCGTGCTCGAGTTCGCGCTGCGCAGTGACTCGGGCGGAGACGGCGAGTGGCGGGGCGGCGACGGCCTCGTGCGGGAGCTCGAGTTTCTCGAGTCGATGCGCGTGTCGATCCTCTCCGAGCGCCGCGAGCGCGCGCCGTTCGGCCTGCGCGGCGGCTCCCCCGGCGCGCGCGGCCGAAACACGCACGAGGGCCGCGACGTCGGCGGCAAGGCGTCGTTCGACGTCGCCGCGGGCGAGCGCGTGCGCATCGCGACACCGGGCGGTGGCGGCTTCGGCGCGGCGAAGTAGGGCGGTGAAATAGCGTGGGCCGCGCCGGCTTCATCGTTCACCCGACCTACCGCCTGCGCGCGGGCCGCGCGGTCGTGCAGCTGTTTGGACGGCTCGCGAGCGGCGAGCCCTTCCTCGTCGAGGACACGCGCTTCCGCCCGTACTTCTTCACTCACCCGGAGTCGACGCACCTGCTCGCGGGCGAGCGCGACGTCGAGATCGAGCCGACCGATCTCGTCGACTTCGCCGGCGCGTCGGTTGTGCGCGTGATCGCGCCGGTTCCACCGGCGGTGCCGCGCCTGCGCGAGAAGCTCGAGGCCGGCGGCGCGAAGGCGCTCGAGGCCGACATCCGTTTCCCGTATCGCTTCCTGATCGACCGAGGCCTGCGCGCCGCCGTCGAGATCATCGGCGAGCCCGAGCCGGGCGACGGCGGGCTCGTGCGCTTCCGCGATCCCGAGCTCGTGCCCGGCGCGACGCGGCCCGAGCTCGCCGTGCTCTCGCTCGACCTCGAGACGACGCCCGACGCGAGTCGGATCCTGTCGGCGGCACTGTTCGGTGTAGGGGCGGACGAGGTGCACGTCGTCTCCGAGCGCGCGATCGCGGGCGCGCTGACTCACCCCGACGAGGCGTCCCTCTTGCGCGCTTTCGCCGAGCGGGTGCGCGCGCTCGACC
>JBGQIB010000231.1:0-5304 GCA_041498295.1 bacterium
TCCCCTCTTCGCGGAGAGCTTCGCGCTGCCGACCCTTCGCGACATCGACCGCGAGCTCATCGCGGGCGCCGCGACCTTCGGCGTCGGGTGGGGACTCGTCGGGCTCTGCCCCGGTCCGGCGCTCGCGAGTCTCTTGCGCGGAGAGCTCTCGGTCTACGCGTTCGTCGCCGCGATGGTCGCCGGAATGTGGCTCGATCGCCTGCGCCGCCTTTACACGCGAGAGGGCCGCCGGTAAGCTCGGTTCGAACCTTCATTCCTCCTCCGAAGCCAGCGCCGGTCCTGTTTCTCCGCTCCTCCCCCCGGTCGAGAGGAAGTGGCCGCGCGGTAGTTGTGGCGGGGCTCGGTTGCGGATCCGATCACTAGAGCTCGTGGGCTTCAAGTCTTTCGCGGACAAGACCGTGTTCGCGTTCGACCGAGGCATTTCTGCGATCGTCGGGCCGAACGGCTGCGGCAAGTCGAATGTCATCGACGCGCTGCGCTGGGTCATGGGCGAGCAGAACCCTCGGCATCTGCGCGGTCGCGGAATGGAAGACGTGATCTTCGCGGGCACCGAGAAGAAGCCCGCGGTCGGCATGTGCGAAGTCACGCTGACGCTCGACAACTCCGACGGGCTCGCGGCGCCGCCGTACGGCGGCTTCTCGGAGATCCAGATCTCGCGCCGCCTCTACCGCGACGGAGAGAGCGAGTATCTGATCAACAAGGTGCCCGTGCGCCTGCGCGACGTGCTCGACTTCTTCCTCGACACGGGCGTCGGCACACGCGGCTACACGATCGTCGAGCAGGGTCAGATCGCCGAGCTCGTCTCGAGCAAGCCCGAAGAACGCCGGCTCATCTTCGAGCAGGCCGCGGGCATCGGAAAGTATCGGCAGCGCCGCAAGGAGACCGAGTCGAAGCTGCGCGCGACCGAGCAGAATCTCTTGCGCGTGAACGACATCCTGGTCGAGCTACGGCGCCAGATCTCGTCGCTCGATCGACAGGCCGCGAAGGCCAACCGCTACAAGAAGCTGCGCGCGGAGCTCCGCGACCTCGAGCTCAGCGTCGCGCACGAGAGCTTCGCGCGCGACTCGGCCGAGCTCGCGGAGTCCGACGCGGTGCTCGAAGCCCTGCGCGCCGAGGGCGTCGGGTTCGACGCGCGCGCGGGTCGCGCGGACGCGGACCTCGAGAGCGCGCGCCGCGCGCACCTCGACCGCGAGCGCGAGCTGTCGCGCGCGAGTGAGTCGCTCTACGCGTTGCGCAGCGCGATCCAGGGGCTCGAGAGCCGCATCGGCTACGAGCGGCGCGAGCGCGCCAGCCTGTCCTCGCTCGCCGACGAGCGGGAGACGGAGCTGCGCGAGCTGGAGGTGCGGCTCGCCTCGGACGGCGCGGAGCTGCGCGAAGCGCTCGCGCGCCTGGCCGAGCTCGAGGAGCGCGTGCGCGCGGACGAGTCCGAGCTCGCGCGGCGCGACACAGAATTGCGTGACCACGCGGAGCGGCTCGCGGGCGCTCAGGGCCGGCGCGAAGCGCTGCACGCGCGGCTGATCGAGCTGTCCGGCGACGAAGCCTCCGTTCAGGCGCTCGGCGATCGGCTGGAAGAGCGGCGCAGCGAGTTCGAGCTGCGGCTGCGCGAGAGCGAGGAGACGATCGAGGCGACCGCGCAGCAGGTCGAGGACGTGCGGCGCGACGAAGTGGGCCTAGAGGCGCGCCTGCGACTGGGCCTCGCCGAGCGCGACGACTACGGCCGCCAGCTCGCGGAAGCGCTGCGGCTGCAAGAGCGAACGCGCGAGCACGAGCGCGAGCTGGCGCGCGACCTCGAGCGCGAGCGCGAGCGGCTGCAAGTCGCGCACACCCAGCTCGAGTCACTGAAGGAGATCGAGCAGAACGAGTCGCGCCGGGCGGACGAGCTACTCGCGCGCTTGCCCGAAGCGGAGCGCGGCCGCGTGCGCGGCTGGCTGTCGCGCGCCGTGCGCACCACCGACGGCCTCGAGACCGCGGTCGAAGCCGCGCTCGCGAACCGCCTCGAGGGCCTGCTCGTCGACGACGCGCCAGGCGCGCTCGATCTCCTGCGCGTGATTCGCGACGAGCGGATCGGACGTGCCACGGTCTTGCCGCTGCGCGCCGGACCGGAGACCGCGGGCACCGGCTTCGTCCCGCTCGGCCGGCCGCTCGCCGACTTCGTCACGGCCGAGGCGCACGCCGCGCCGCTGCTGCAGCGGCTGCTCCGCGACGTGGTTCTCGTCGACGACCTGGCTGACGCGATCTTGCGCTACGGCGCGGGCGATCCGCCCGCGACCTTCGTCACGCGCGCGGGCGAGGTGCTCGATCGCTCCGGTGCGCTCACGGGCGGCTCGGGCGCGCCGCCCGGCGCGCTGGCGCGCGCCGGAGAGATCCGGCGCCTGTCGGCGCTGCAGAGCGAGCTCGAGCCACGCTGCGCGGCGCTCCTTGCTGCGCTCGCGACCGCCACGGCGCGCATCGAGTCACTCGCGCGCGAGATCGAGAACGCGCGCAGCCGGCGACACACGGCCGACATCGCCGTGGTCAACGTCGAGAAAGACCTCGAGCGCATGCGCGAGCGCGGCAAGCTCGCGCACGACTCACTCCAGCTCTCGATGGTCGACAAGAGCGGCTTGGTCGATCAGCTCGAAGCCCTGGGCGACGAGCGCACGCGCGCGCTGGCGCGCCGCGAGGAGCTCGCGCGCGAGCGCAGCCGTGCCGAGGCGAGCCGCGGCGAGCTGCAGATCCAGCTGCAGAGTCTCGCCCGCGACCTCGAGCGCGTGGAGCAGCGCGCCGTGCAAGCGCGCATCGAGCTCGCCGAGCTCGGCGCGCGCCGCGACCAGGAGACCCAGGCGCGCGACCGCCTGCAGACCGCGACGCAGGAAGGACGCGAGCGCATCGAGCGCCGGCGCGAGGAAGTGCGCAGCGCGCGCGAGCGCGGCGCCGAGCTCGCGCGCTCCGCCGACGAAGCGCAGCTCGAGCTCGACGCGCAGATCCGCCTCGAGGAAGAGCAGCGCCAAGCGCAATCGCTTCTGCGCGAGCGCTACGAAGCGAGCTCGCGCTCGCTCGAGTCACTCGAGGTCGAGGTGCGCGCGGCCACGCGCGAGCGCGAGAACCTGCGCGAGCGCCTCGCGGCGCACGAGCTCGGCGTGCACGACGCGCGCATGAAGCTCGAGCAGCTCGTGACTGGGATCCGCGAGCGCTACGAGATCGAGCTCGCGAGCTTCGCGCCCGGGGGCGAGCCGCCCGGCACGCCGCGGGAGCGCGAGGCGGAGCTCGAGCGCGTGCGCCAGGCGCTGCGCTCGCTCGGCGAAGTCCATCTGGGCGCGATCGAGGAGTACGAGGAAGTCTCCGAGCGCTGTCGCTATCTCGCCGAGCAAAAGGCCGATCTCGAGCTCTCGATCGAGCGGCTGCGCGGCGCGATCGCGCGCATCAACCGCACCAGCCGCGACCGCTTCCGCGAGACCTTCGAGGCGGTCGACAAAGTGTTTCAGTCGGTGTTCCCGAAGATGTTCGACGGCGGGCGCGCGCACCTGCAGCTCACCGATGACGAGGACGTGCTCGAGGCGGGCATCGAGATCATCGCGCAGCCGCCGGGCAAGAAGCTGCAGAACGTGAACCTGCTGTCGGGCGGCGAGAAGTCGCTCACCGCGATGGCGCTGTTGGTCGCCGTGTTCACCGTGAAGCCGTCGCCGTTCTTCCTGCTCGACGAGGTCGACGCCGCGCTCGACGACGCGAACGCGCAGCGCTTCAACGACTTGCTGCGCGAGATGTCGAAGACGTCGCAGTTCCTGATGATCACGCACAACAAGCAGTCGATCGAAATCGCGGACGTGTTGTTCGGCGTCACGATGCAGGAGCGCGGGCTCTCGAAGCTCGTCACGGTCGACCTCGTGTCTTAGGCCGAGCGAGGGCCGTCCCGAGGGAGGCCGCGCGCAGCGAGGCGAAGCCGAGCGAAGCCGATTGGATTAGACTGCCGGCCCGTGCCGGACCTCTCCCCCCAAGTTCTCGAGCTCCTAGGCGGAGCCTTCGCCACCGTCGCCGCATTCGCTGCGCTCGTGTTCGGCTTGCGGCGCGCGCGCCGATTGCGACCGCCCTCCGCGCCGCGCCCCGCGCCCCCTACACCACCGAGCGTAGAGCTCGAGCCGCCCGAAGGCGCGGTCGCCGTCGGGGCCGTGTCCGCCGCCGTTCCCGTTCCGCAAAAGCCCGTGCCCCGCGCGCCGGACTGGAGCGCGGGCCTGCGCCGTTCGCGCGCGGGTCTGGTCGGCAAGCTCGAGGCTCTCTTGCGCGGGCGCGCGCAGCTCGACGAGAAGACGCTCGAGGAAGTCGAATCGGTGCTGTTCGGCGCGGATCTCGGCGTGCGCACCGCGGACGAGTTTCTCGCGGTCGTGCGCCGTCTGAGCTCACCCGACGAAGTGCGGCCCGCGCTCGAGAAGCGCGCGCTCGAGATTCTCGCGAGTCTGCCGAGCCCGGTGATTCGAGAGACCGAGAAGCCGCACGTGATTCTGGTCGTCGGCGTCAACGGCTCGGGCAAGACGACCACGATCGGGAAGCTCGCAGCGCGCTACGCGGTCGCGGGCAAGCGTGTGATCGTCGCCGCGGGAGATACCTATCGCGCCGCCGCGATCGATCAGCTCGCGATCTGGGCGGAGCGGGCCGGGGTCGAGATCGTGAAGGGCGCTCCCGGCGGTGACCCAGCGTCGGTCGCGTTCGACGCGCTGAAGGCGGCGCGTACGCGCGGCTTCGACGTCGTCCTCGTCGACACCGCCGGTCGGCTGCAGACCGACCAGGGCCTGATGGACGAGCTCGCGAAGATCCAGCGCGTGATGCGCAAGGAGCTGCCCAGCGCGCCACACGAAGTGCTGCTCGTGCTCGACGCGAACACCGGCCAGAACGCGATCCGCCAAGCGCAGGAGTTCAAGAAGGCCGTCGCGGTCACCGGCATCGCCCTCACCAAGCTCGACGGCACCGCGCGCGGCGGCGTCGTGCTCGGCATCGCGCAGGAAGTGGCTCTGCCCGTCCGCTACGCCGGACTGGGCGAGTCACTCGAGGATCTGGCCGACTTCGATCCGCGCGAGTTCGCCGCCGCGCTCTTCGCAGCTTCCGACTGAACGAGTGCTACGAGCGGAGTGAAGTGCGGCAAGCCGCGCGCTGCGTGGCGCGCAGCGAGCGACGGCGAGCGGAGTGCGGGTGGCCGAGCTTCGCTCGGCCGGGCCCCGCTAAGCTCGCCGATCCGCATGGGCTTCTCGAGCGCGGCGTCGTAGGCGGCGCCGAGCTCGGCGAGCGCCGATGTGTCGAACACTCGGCCCAGATTGAAGTAGCCGCGCTCCCGGA
>JBGQIB010000232.1:0-5273 GCA_041498295.1 bacterium
CCAGGTCGACGAGGAGTCGAAGGTGCGTTCAGGGTTTGCCACGGCGATTTCAACTTGTTGCGCCGTTTGGCCTTCGGCACAGAGACTGCGGGCGACGCCCGCGCGCCGCCGCTTGCGGTACGCGCCGGGGGTCAGGCCGAAGCCGGCTCCCCCCTCAGCACGCGGAACAGGCGCGAGAAGTAGTGCAGCGAGACGCCCGCCTGCATCGCCGCGTCCGCGAGCGCGACGGGCTCGAGGAGATGGTCCTCGATGAAGTCGACGCCGCGCAGGAAGCGAGCGCGGACGGAGGTGGAGTCTGCGGAGGCGGAGTCCATTCGGGGAACGTACACGGGCGGTATGGGGGTGTCTTGATCGCGGTTGCGGTCTGGAGACGTTGTCGGCCCCAGGCGTGTCAGCGACGGCGGGCTCGATTCCCGGCGCCTCCACCAATTCATCCCGAGAATCCGGTCAGTTACACGGCGCCAACCGCGCCCGACTCGGCGGGGACTGTTCTCGACGGTTGACTCCCGTCTCGCGCGTGAGTCACCTAACCGCGTCCGCGGACCACACCTTCTTTGCGTACATCGGCGTCGAGGCAGCGCTCGCGCTGGGCTGCTGCTCGCGGGCGGCGGGGAAGGGTCTGGACATCTCGACCCAATCGGGAGGGCACGATGAGTCTGAGCACGCGCATCGAGGACGTGACTCTGATTTCGCGCGCGCTCGCGCTGATGGCGGTCGAGAGAGCCGAAACGGGCATCGTGTTCAACCCGATGTCCGCGGCGCTCTGCTCCGACCCTTACCTGTTCTACGAGCGGCCGCGCAGGCTCGATCGGTTTCACCGGTGCCGCAACGCGGACGGCTCGGTTCTGTCTCGGTACGCCGACATTGTGGCCGTACTGCGCGACCCGACCTTCTCGGCGGACGAGCGGAATCACCCCCTCCGCGCGCAGCTCGCTACGCACTTTCGCCGCGCCGGGCTGCCGTCACTCACAGCCGCTCCTCGGCAATCTTGGTCCAGGATGTGGCGCATGCGCCTCACCGTAGTCGCGATTCTCCTGGCGGGCAGCGCTCGCGCGGAGACTGCGGCCGCGGTCTGGGATCTCCCAGCAGAGGGCAGCTGCGGGAGTGACACGCGGCTGCGCGGCTGGCCGCTCGGCGGCGACGCGCCGGCCTTTGCGCGGAAGCCGGGCGACGTGATCGAAGCGGCGCGCATGGACCAGATCCAGGCGTATCTGCCGCCGCCGATCTGGGACAATCGCGAGCGCTTCTTCTTCGACGGGATGCGGCTCGAGGTTGGCCCGTGCTTTCGTGACTACTCTCCGCCTGCGGCCTTCCGCGACGCCACCGAGAAGTTTCGCGGCCAGGCCAGATTGCAGGACGACGGAGCACTCAGGGATCACGTCGCGGGGCTGCCGTTTCCGCCCGACGCGATCGCGCGCGACGACTCACTTGCCGGGATGATGTGGGCGTGGAACGTGGAGTCGCGCTGGCAGGCAGCCGGCTTCCGCGGAAAGTTCCGCACCGTCGACCTCGTCCACGCGGAGCCGTACGAGGGCGAGATCTGGAAGCGCGAGATCGCGCGCCGCGCGGACCGCCCCGCCGACGGCTATCGCGTGCCCGACACCGGCACACACCTCTGGGCCGCGGGTGGGCGCTTCTTCGAGCCGTTCAGCGCGCGCGGGCTCGCGTGGCTGCAGCTTCGCGACATGGCGAGCACCTCCGACCCGACGCGCTGGGACGATCTCTACTTCTACATGCAGAAGACCCGGAAGGTGCACGATCTGCCCGCAACCGGGGTCGAGGGTATTTTCGTACCGAGTTTCTCGATGGCGAGTCAGCGAGGCGAGCCCAACCCCGGCTCGGGGGCCGAAGCAGCGAGCACGCCCGATCCGGGCTCCGGTCCATCGGCTTTCGAGCTGAAGCGAACCGGCTTCGAGGGGCTCGAGTTGCGCCCGCTGCTCTACTCGTTTCGCGTGCTGGGCGTGGAGGACATACTCGCGCCGATCAACGCGGTGAGTGCCGCGTATCCGACCGACCGCAGCCGCGACTTCGGCCCCTCGGGACTCTCGTGGGCGTCGGACCGCTGGGATCTGCGCCGCGCGCTCGTGCTCGAGGGGGCAGCACGTCCGGACGCGACGCACGGCGATCCCGGTCGTGCGCGCATGGTGCTCTGGGTCGACCTGCAGACGCTCTATCCACTCTACTTCGCGTCGTATGACTCGAGGGGTGAGCCGGTCGACGTGGGCTACTGGGTCGGCCGCTTCGGCGAAGACGTGCGCGTGATCGAGCCCGTCGGCGCCGCGTTTGCGAACCCGAGCGTGCGAGGGAGCTGGCGGCGCGAGTCGTGGGAGGTTACCTCCGCGCCCGAGCCCGACGGCGAAGTGCGCCGAGCGCTCTCGGTCGGGAATCTCTCGAAGAGCCGGTAACCGCTAGCCAGTGCCGCGGCTGGCCGCATCCTGGATCACGGCCTTGGCCAGCGGCGGCTTGAGCGAGAGGGCGCGGGGCGCAGCGCCGAGTTTGTCGCGGAGTATCAGGCTTCGCTTGGGACGTCGCGCTCGGCTGGCCCCGAGCGCGCATCGAGGGCGTTCGTCTACCGAGTTACCTAGAACACCGCTACGCGCCGCTACGACGCCATCGGGCTGCTCCAAGCTCAGTGCAGCGAGAAGCCCGCCTGCTTCGCCGCATCCGCAAGCGCGACGGGCTCGAGGAGATGGTCCTCGATGAAGTCGACGCCGCGCAGGAAGTGGGCGCGGACGGAGCTGGAGTCTGCGGAGGCGGAGTCCATTCGTGGAACGTACACGGGCGGCATGGGGGTGTCTTGATCGCGGTCGCGGTCTGCAAACGTTGTCGGCCCCAGGCGTGTCAGCGACGGCGGGCTCGATTCCCGACTCACTCGCGACACGGGAGCGGGGCGGCAATCTCAGTGCTCGCCGTCGTAGAAGAACTGCTCGTGGGTGATCTTGTCGTTCTTGACCGTGTAGACGCCCACTTCTTCGAGCGTGACCCGAAGTACGGGCCGCGCACGCGCTCGCTCTGATAGTGTTGTTGGACTGCCAGATCTCGGACTAGTGGATCACGGGCTGCTGGCCGGCGGTCTCCGCGCCGTCGCCTTCGACGGAGACGATGTCCGGGGCGTACGAGTAACTCGCGCCGCATGAGGTACGATCTCGACGTGGCGACCGAACGCACCGTGATTCGCTGGCTCCTCGACTCGGATCCCGCGATCCGCTGGCAGGTCATGCGCGACCTCACGGACGAGCCCGCGGGGTCCGTCGCCGCCCTGCGCGAGCGGGTCGCTTCGGAAGGTTGGGGCGCGCGACTCCTCGACCGCCAGGCTCCGGACGGCGGCTGGGGCGATCCCGCGACCCCGCGGCGGTGGGAAGCGACTCTCCACACGCTGAAGCTCCTGCGGAGCTTCGGGCTCGACCCGTCCGGCGAACGGGCTCGTGATGCGGTGACTCGGGTCCGCGAGCGAGTCACTTGGGGACACTGGCACGGCGACTCGCCCTTCTTCGCCGGCGAGGTCGAGCCGTGCATCAACGGCGGCGTGCTCGCGCTCGGCAGCTACTTCGACGAGGCGAGTGACCGCCTCGGTGAGCGGCTCCTGGGCGAGCAGCTCGCGGACGGCGGTTGGAACTGCGAGGCGGAGCGCGGCTCCGTGCGCTCCTCGTTCCACACCACGATCAACGTCCTGGAAGGGCTCCTCGAATACGAGAAGGCGAAGGGCGCGAGGCCCGAAGTGACCGCCGCGCGCGTCCGCGCGCACGAGTATCTCGTGTCTCGCCGCATGTTCCGCAGGCTCTCTACCGGCGCGCCGATCGACGCGAAGTGGACACGGTTCGCGTTTCCGGTCACCTGGCACTACGACGTGCTGCGCGGCCTCGACTACCTGCGCAGCGCTGGCGCCGAGCGCGACGAGCGGCTCCGAGAGTCAGTCGAGCTCGTCGCCAAGCGACAGCATCAGAACGGGCGCTGGCCGCTCGGCGCGCCGCATGCCGACCCGGTCGGGCTCGACATGGAGCCGGGCCGAGGCAAGGCCAGCCGCTGGAACACGCTCCGCGCCCTGCGCGTCTTGCGCTGGTACTCGGCGCGAGACTGATCAGACGGGCTCGCGCGCGGTCATTGCGCCCAGCGCCTGCTTAGCGCAGCTCGCCGCTCGCGACCTGAGCGGCCATCTTCAGCGCCTCGTCGAGGGGCGCGCAGGCGCCCGTGAGCATCAGCGTGAGCTCCGGCGACTTCGGGGCGCACGGCGAGATCCAGGGCCAGGGTACGGGCGGCGAGCAGGTCATCGCGGTCGTCAACACGCTACAGCCCACGAGCACGAGCCGCGGCGCCGACAAGCTCTCCATCAAGCACAGTTAGTTCGCGGCGCTGAGCGCCTTCTTCAACGGGGCAATCATTCTTTCCAACGCGCCGATCGAGAAGTGCTCCGTGAACGGGTCGTTCCCGCTGCAAGGGTGACGACCTCTCCGCGCTGCTCGACGCCGGTCAGATCACGAGCCTGCAGACGGCCATGCAACGAAATCACGTCAAGTTCACGGTCGACAAGGCGAACGCCAAGTGGTCGCTCTTGATCGACTGCAGCGGAGCTTGGTTTCCGTAGCGCTTCGATCCTCGACTCCCGACCGTGAGATACTCGCGACCGGGCCAGGTCGACCAGGAGTCGAGGATGCGTTCAGGGTTTGTGACGGCGATCTCAACTTGTTGCTCTGTGGCCTTCGGCGCAGAGACTGCGGGCGACGCCGGCGCGCCACCGGTTGCGGTACGCGCCCGGGGGGTCAGACCGAAGCAGCTCTTGAACGCGCGCGTGAACGCCTCCTGTGAGTCGTACCCGCAGTCGAACGCGAGCTCGACGAGCCGCAGCTTCGGCCCCTCCGTCGCCAGCCGCTCCGCCGCCACCGTCATGCGCCGCCGCCGCAGATACGCCCCGAACGGCTCCCCCGTCAGCACGCGGAGCAGGCGCGAGAAGTAGTGCAGCGAGAAGCCCGCCTGCTTCGCCGCATCCGCGAGCGCGACGGGTCGAGGAGGTGGTCCTCGATGAAGTCGACGCCGCGGAGGAAGCAGGAGCGGATGGAGCCGGAGTCCATTCGGGGAACGTACACGGGGCTGTGTGGGGGTGTCTTGATCGGGGTTGCGCGTGTGGAACCACTAGGGTCGCCTGCGGGTGGTCGGAGAACCCAGTAGATCTCGCCAGAGCCACTTCGTAGAGCCGGCTGGGTCGAGGAAAGCCAGCACGCCGCGTCTACGAGTCGAATCATGTCACCCCAGCTTCTCTAGCGGGTACCCTTGGTTCG
>JBGQIB010000233.1:0-5175 GCA_041498295.1 bacterium
GGCCGTCCGACGCTCGACAGCGAAGCGGTTCGCGCGCTCGGCGAGAAGTACCGGATCGACGCGCTCATCGTCGGCACGCTCGACTCACAGCGCGTCTCGCCCAAGGTCGCGTTCGACTCGACGCTGGCGTTTGCGACGGCCTCGGCCGTGCTCGACGGCGCGCTCGACGCGCGCATCCTCGACACGCGCAGCGGCGCCACGGTGTGGAGCACCGCCTCGAAGGCGCGCGCCGAGATCGCGGGCGTCGAAGTCAGCGACCGCGGGATCGCGAGCACCGGCGGCAGCTCCCCGGACGACGCGCGCCAGCGCTTGATCTCGCGCCTCGTCCAGAAGGCCACCGCGGACTTCTGGGCGCACTGGGAGTAGGCGCTCGCCGCCGACGCACGCCATTGCTAGCGTAGCTGCGCCTTGAATACGCTGGAGCGCGCGAAGCAGGAGTTCGAGCGGCTGGTCGACGCGGGCGACTTCGCGTCTGACTCCACCGTGTCGGACGCGCTGCGCTTGCTGCGCGAGCGACGCGCGCTGGACCTGTCGTTCCTGTCCTCGCGCGAGCAGGCCGACCTGATCGGCTCGCGCTCGGTCGACCTCTTGCCGTCGGTCGACGAGCTCCGCGAGCGCACGGAAGGGGCGCTCGCCAAGGGCGCGGCGCTGCACGTCAAATTCGGCATCGATCCCACCTCGCCGAACGTGCACATCGGCCACGCCGTTCCGATGATCCTGATGAGTCGCTTCCAGCGGATGGGTCACCGGATCACGCTCATCATCGGCGACATCACGGCCTCGATCGGGGACCCGTCGGGCCAGAGCGACGAGCGTCCGGCGCTGACGCTCGAGGAGATCGCGTCGAATCTCGCGACCTACAAGAATCAGATCTCTCCGTTCTTCGATTTCGCGAAGGCCCGGCTCTGCAACAACAGTGAGTGGCTCGCGGACTACCGGCTGACGGACTTGTTGCCGCTCCTCGCCAAGATTCCGGTCGCGCAGTCGATGCAACGCGACGACTTCCGCAGCCGACTTGTGTCGGGTCAGTCACTCACGATGGCCGAGCAGCTGTACTCCGTGGTGATGGCGCTCGATTCCGTCGAGCTCGATTGCGACGTCGAGGTCGGCGGCCTCGACCAGCTTCTGAACATGCAGATGTGCCGTACGCTGATGGCCGCGTCTGGCCAGAAGCCGGAGATCGTCTGCACCGTGCCGCTGATCGAGGGCACGGACGGCTCGGGTCAGAAGATGAGCAAGAGCCGCGGCAACTACGTCGCCATGACCGACTCCGCGACGGAGATCTACGGCAAGCTCATGTCGATTCCCGATCGACTGATTCCGATCTATCTCGCCGCACTCACCGAATTGACCGACGCGGAGATCGAGCGGGTCCAGCAGCGCCTCGGTCCGCGCGACGCGAAGCATCTCCTGGCCGCGACGATCGTCGACACCGTACACGGCCCGGACGCGGCCATCGAAGCGCGCAAGTCGTTCCTGGCGCGCTTCAAGTCGAAGCGCTTGTCAGACGCCACCGACGTGCCCGTCACTTCGATCGACGACACACGAACCGTCGGCGAGCTCTTGATCGAGCTCGCATTCTCGTCGAGTCTCTCGCACTCGCGCCGCGTCGCGGACCAGGACGGTCTGCAGCTCGTCGTCGAGCGCGGCGACGGTTCGACTCACAACGTCAAGCTCGGCCGCAAGGCCGTCGACATGACGACCGCGCAGCTTCTGCGCGAAGACGGCGCCGGCGCGGCGCCGCACGGCCCACACGACGCGGTCTTCCTCAAGCTCGGAAGACGGGCGGCGCGCCTGCAGCGCTAGGCGCAGACTCGCCGGGTCGAGCACAACACGAGACTCTCGGCGCTACTGGACCGTGAGCGGCACGACGAGCGCGTGTGTCGCGCCGCCGATCGCCGCGGTGACTCCGATCGAGTAGCTGCCCGCGGCGGTTCCGGGATGGGTCGGAGTCGCGGCGATCGGGCTCGAGTCCGGGCTCTTGCCGGCGGCGTTTGCGGCGTCGACGACGTAGTAGTAAGTCGTGCCGCCGGCGAGCCCGGTGTCGGTGAAGCTCATCGTCGCGGGCTGTGCGATCTCCGTGTAGGGACCGCCGTTCGTAGTCGAGCGGCTGACACCGTAATGTGTCGCCTTGCCGAGCTCGCTCCACGCGAGCATCACCTCAAGGTCGCCGGCCGTCGCGGAGAGGTTCGTAGGCGCCGCGGGACGCGAGCCGGAGCCCGAGCCGCCGCCACCCCCTCCCCCGCCGCAGCTCGCCGAGACGAAGAGGAGCAGCGCCAGGCCCAGCGCCCCGCCGCGCCGCCGGCGGCGCAGGGGCAGGCCGAAGAGCGCCAGCGCCGCGAGTATCTCGGCGCCAACCAGGCCCGCGGCCATCGAGCTCAGGGAGTGCGGCGCCGTCGTCGTGATCGTGAGGATCGCGGTCTCCGTGGTCGCGCCGCCGCCGAGCGTCACCGCCGGGGGCTGGATCGAGCAACCGATCTCGGCAGCCGCGTTCGACGGTGTGCAAGCGAGGGCCACCGTTCCGGCGAAGCCATTCGCGGCGCTCACGGTCAAGGTCGAGCTCGCCGAGCTCCCCGCCGCGACCGTGACGGTCGCCGGATTCGCCGCGATCGAGAAGTCGGACACGCTGACCGCGACCGGGGCGGAAGTCGACGCCAGATACGCGAGATTTCCGCCGTACGCCGCGCGTATGCTGTGTGCACCGCCCGGCAAGCTGCTCGTCGCATACCTGGCCTCGTACGCCCCGGAAGCCTGGACGACCGGCACGGGGCCGCTCGCATCCACGCCGTCGACCGTGAAGTGCACCGCGCCGCCGGCGGGAGAGCCCGCTCCGGCGCCCGCGGGAGTCACGGTCGCCGTGAGGGTCTCGCTCGAGCCGAGCACCGGTGCGGGGCTCGAGACGCCAAGCGCCGTCGTCGTCGCGACCTTCGCCGCCCACTGACTCGCGAGCACGCCGGCATCGACCGAGCCGAGGCCCGTGACTCGATCGTAGCCCGCGCCCGCGCGGTAGCCGAGCTCGAAGGGCGCGTTCGCCGCGCAGTCCGGGCTACCGTGCTTGCATGGCACGATGTTGTTCCCGGCAGTCACGTCGTGGAACGCGCTCTGCGCGCTCGCGGCCACGGCATACAAGTTTGGATTGGCGTTGCCGAGTCCCGTGGATCCGGTCCCGCCCGCGATGATCGCCAGGAGCCCCGCGAGGCTCGGCGCCGCCGCCGAGGTCCCGCCAGCGACGTTCAAGCTCTGGTCGGTGTCCCGGAATCCGCTGACGCAGCTCCCCTGGGAGCAGTAGAGATAGCCGTCGATCTGCCCCGAGGAGCTGAGTGACAGATCCGGAACGTCGCGCCGGCCGTCCGCCGGCACGCCGGCTCCGGTCTGCCAGATCGGTTTCGCGAAGAACGCGCTCGCTCCGCCGCCGCCCGCCGCGACTCCGAACCCGGCCGCGATCTCGAGCGCCGAGTCGTTCCACGCCGTCTCGGGGATGTACTGCAGCGCCGACCCGTTGTTCGGATCGTTCGTCGCGCTCCAGTAGCTCGCGGGGCTGCCGGCGTCGGCGAACTCGGTGCCACCCGCGCCGGTGACTTCGGGAATGCTGGCGGGGACGTCGACGGCGAGGCCCATCGTAGCCGTCGCCGCGCTCGGGTCGTCGCAGTCCGCGGCGCCGGTGTCACCGGAGGCCGCGGTGATCGTCTGCCCCTGCGCGTTCGCTTGCTGCGCCCAGCCGCGCACCATCTGCGCGAATGCCTGACCATTCGCCGCCTCGCACGCGCCGTAGCTCGTGCTGATGACGGGCGCCACGTCGTTGCTGACCGCGTACTGGAGTGAGTCCCAGACGCTGAAGCTCGCCGTCGCGCAGGTCCGGCCCGAAGTCACGCCGGTGTATACGTAGACGATGGTCGCGTTCCGGGCGACTGCGCCGGACCACTCGACGTCGAGATCCGCCTCGCCGAGGTCGGCCTTGCAGACGGTCGAGCTGCCGGTGCCGGGGACGAGCACTTGTTGGAGCTGCGTGGGCGGCAGACCCGAAGCGGCGCGAAAGGCGTCGACGTCCGTGGTCGCTCCATGCGCCGCGAGCGCCGTCTGCCCCACGATGGCGATCTTCTGCCCCGAGCCGTCGAAGCCCGCGGCGTAGAGGGACTTCACGCCGTAGATCGTCGCGAAGTCCGCGGGCGCGAGGAAGTGACTCCCGGTCAGACCGGACGTGAAGCGGTCCGACACTGGGGCGGCTCGCAGTCTCGGCCTCGGCCGGAAGTCGCTGAGCTGACGGACCGCGAGCACGACGTCTGCGTACGCCGATGGGATCGACGGATCTTCCGCGTTGGCGTAGTGCAGCTCACCGCCCACGAGATAGTGGTGCAGCTCGGTGTGGAATGCGTCCGACACCTGCGCCGCCGTCCCGCTGAAATACAGCTCACTCCGGCTGCGAGCCGGCCCGTGAACCGTGAATCCGTGCGAGCGCAGCCACGCGCTCACCTCGGCGAGGTCCGCGTCGGTCATGCCGAACCGAGCCGCGTACTCGTCCGGAGTCAGCCAGCGGTGGTACGCAGGCGAGCCCGGATCGTGCTGCGCCGCGAGCAGGGCTTCGAGCTCCGCGGCTTGCGCCGGCGAGGGCTTGAACACGAGCGCCATGCGCCGGAGCGTCCACCCGGCCTCGAGCGGGCCCTGGTCGCGCTCGCCCGACGCGAGCGCGGAGTGGTTTCCGCGGACTGCACTGACCTCGCGGTCGTCCGCCCGACGGGTGATGCGGTTGGGCAACCGCGTCTGCGCAGAGCACAGAGCCGCCGCCCCGAGCGTCAGCAGGAACGCGGCGATCCGCATCGTCGTTTGGAGTGGCCCTCGGGGTTCCGGATTCACTGCGCCTTGGAATCATGGATCGGAGGCCGCCGCCCAGGGGTATGTGAGCTGCGTACGATTGTCGGGGCGTCTGCCTTTCAGGGGACGGCGCCGCACGTTCCAGCCGAGCCGGCCTCGCAGGGCAGTGGGCAGCTCGGGCACTTCGGACCCGGCAGCTTGTTGGCCAGCTGGCGCGCGATTCCCGTGTCGCCTGCTCCGATGAGCGAGTCGGTCTCGTTCAGGTCGTAGATCGCGCAGGGCCGAGCACCCGAGGGACCGCACTGGTCGAGCGATCGGGCCTTGTTGTTCGCGGCCCGGACCTCGCCGACGTCAGTGTTACCGACC
>JBGQIB010000234.1:0-4995 GCA_041498295.1 bacterium
ATCTACTCCGGCGTGACTCTATCCGCGACGGCGCTCGTCGCTCTCTTAGTGTGCCTGATCCCGACGACGATCGGCGGGCTACTCTCGGCGATCGGCATCGCCGGCATGGATCGCCTGCTGCGCAAGAACGTGGTCGCGATGAGTGGTCGCGCCGTCGAGGCGGCGGGCGACGTCGACACGCTTCTGCTCGACAAGACCGGCACGATCACGCTCGGCAATCGCATGGCGACCGAGTTCCGGCCGCTCGCGGGCGTGGGCGCGGAGGAGCTCGCCGAGGCCGCGCAGCTCTCGAGCCTCGCCGACGAGACACCCGAGGGTCGCTCGATCGTCATCCTTGCCAAGGAGCGCTACGGGATTCGCGGGCGCGACGTGCGCGAGCTCGGCGCGCAGTTCATCGGCTTCAGCGCGCAGACGCGCATGAGCGGCTGCGACATGGGCGGTCGCTCGGTGCGCAAGGGCGCGGTCGACGCGATTCGAGACTTTGTCGTGAGACAGGGCGGTGCGGCCCCCGCGGAGCTCGATCTGATCGCGGGAACGATCGGTGACTCGGGCGGCACGCCGCTCGCGGTCAGCGACGGCAAGCGCGTGCTCGGCGTCGTGCATCTGAAAGACGTCGTGAAGGGCGGCATCCACGAGCGCTTCGCGCGCTTCCGCGCGATGGGCATCCGCACCGTCATGATCACGGGTGACAACCCGCGCACGGCCGCGGCGATCGCGCGCGAGGCCGGTGTCGACGACTTCCTCGCGGAGGCCACGCCCGAGGCGAAGCTGCAGCTGATTCGCGACGAGCAGGCGAAGGGCAAGCTCGTCGCGATGACCGGCGACGGCACGAACGACGCGCCTGCGCTCGCGCAGGCAGACGTCGGCGTCGCGATGAACACGGGCACGCAGGCCGCCAAAGAGGCGGGGAACATGGTCGACCTCGACTCAAATCCGACGAAGCTGCTCGAGATCGTCGAGGTCGGGAAGCAGCTCCTGATGACGCGCGGCGCGCTCACGACCTTCTCGATCGCGAACGACGTCGCGAAATACTTCGCGATCCTGCCCGCGATGTTCGTCGGCGTGTTTCCCGAGATCGCGCCGCTCAACGTCATGCACCTCGCCTCGCCTTACAGCGCGGTGCTCTCGGCGGTGATCTTCAACGCGCTCATCATCATCGCGCTGATCCCGCTGTCACTGCGCGGTGTACGGTACCGCCCGATTGGCGCTGCCGCGCTGCTGCGTCGCTCCCTTCTCGTGTACGGCTTCGGCGGGGTCGTCGCGCCGTTCATCGGAATCAAGGCGATCGATCTCGTGCTCCAGGTCATCGGCCTGGTATAGGTGAGTCATGACCCAGACGCTTCTCATCGCCCTTCGAACCACCCTCGTGACGCTCGCGCTGACGGGCTTCGCTTACCCACTCGTGCTGACCGGGCTCGCGCAGCTGCTGTTCCCGTTCCGCGCGAACGGTAGCCTTGTGAGCGACGAACACGGAAAGACGGTCGGCTCGGAGCTGATCGGACAGGACTTCGCGCACCCGGCCTACTTCCAGCCGCGGCCCTCCGCCGCCGGCACGAACGGCTGGGACGCGACCTCGTCGTCCGGGTCGAATCTCGGCCCGACTTCCGCGAAGCTGCGCGAGCGCGTGACGGCGGACGTCGCGCGCCTCACGGCCGAGAATCCCGACGCGCCGGGCCCGGTTCCCGGGGAGCTCGTCACGACCTCCGCGAGCGGGCTCGATCCGCATCTGTCGCCGGAGGGGGCGCGCTGGCAGATCCCGCGCGTCGCACGCGCTCGGCACGTCGAGCCCGCTCGCGTTGTCGGCGTGGTCGAGTCGATCGTCGAGGCTCGCGACCTCGGGTTCATCGGCGAGCCGCGGATCAACGTGCTCATTTTGAACTTGGCTCTCGACCGCCAATTCGGTAGACCGGAGGCGATGGCGGAAGCGAAGTGACTGCCACACGCCCGCGCCCCGAGGATTTCCTCGAGCTGGTGCAGCGCGCGCGGCGTGGCCGGCTGAAGGTCTACGTCGGGTTCGCGGCTGGAGTCGGGAAGACCTACCGGATGCTCGAGGAGGCGCATGCGCTGCGAAAGCGCGGCGTCGATGTCGTCATCGGCTTCGTCGAGACGCACGGCCGCGCCGAGACGGCGACGCTTCTGGACGGCCTGGAGACCGTCCCGCGCCGGCAAATCGAATATCGCGGCGTCACGGTCGAGGAGCTCGACGTCGAGGCGGTGCTCGCGCGACACCCCGCGGTGGCCATCGTCGACGAGCTCGCGCACACCAACGCGCCCGGCAGCAAGCGGCGCAAGCGCCACCAAGACGTCATGGATCTGCTCGAGGCCGGCATCAACGTGATCGGCGCCGTCAACATCCAGCACCTCGAGAGCTTGAACGGCGTGGTGGAACGAGTCACCGGTGTGGTCGTGCGCGAGACGATCCCCGACGGCTTCCTGAAGCAGGCCGACCAGATCGTGAATCTCGACTTGGCGGTGGAGGACCTCCTGGAGCGACTGCGCGCCGGGAAGATCTACGCCGAGGACAAGGTTCCGTGGGCGCTCGAGAACTTCTTCCAGTCGCCGCACCTGGCGACCCTGCGCGAGCTCGCGCTGCGCGAGGTTGCCGAGAGTCTCGAGCGCACCGAGGAGGCGAAGCGCTGGGGCAAGGACGAGCGCGCGGTCGCGACGGGCCCCGGGCGCGTCATGGTCTGCATGTCGTCGTATCCGCCACACGCGACGACCTTGCTGCGCAAGGGCTCGCGCATGGCGGGCAGACTCAACACGGATTGGTTCGTGGTGTACGTCGAGACTCCGGGTGAGTCACCGGACCGCATCGACGCCGAGGCGCAGCGGCACCTGCTGGCGAACATCGAGCGCGCGCGCGAGCTGGGCGCCGAGTTCGTGCGCGTGAAGGGCCGCGACCCGGTGACCGCGATCGTCGACTTCGCGCGCTCGCACGGCGTTGGTCACATCTTGATCGGCCGCTCGCGCCAGCCGTGGTGGCGACAGTTCTCCTGGCGCTCGGTCCCGCTGCGCCTGGTGCGCGACGGCGAAGGCCTCGACATCCACGTCGTGTCGTTCGAGGAGAAGGAGGCTCGGCCGTGAGCCTGCGCGCAAAGCTGGTGCTCGCGCAGGCGCCGCTGCTCGCGGCGCTGATCTTCGTCGGCGCGGTCGGCAGCCTGACCGCCCGCGAGCTCGGCCGCGGCGCGCAGGCGATCCTGCGCGAGAACTACCGCAGCGTCCTGGCCTCGCAGCGCATGACCGACGCCGCGGCGCGCATCGACAGCGCGGCGCTCTTCTGTGTCGCCGGCGAGCGCGAGCGCGGCCTCGCGGGCATCGACGAGTCACGGCGCTCCTTCGAGCTCGAGCTCCGGGTTCAGGAGGGGAACGTCACCGAGTCGGGTGAGGCCGAGGCGACGGCTCGGCTACAGGCGGCCTGGCAGCGCTGCACGGAGTCACTCGCGCGCTTCACGGCGCTCGCCACGGAACGCGAGCTGCGGGCCGCCTACTTCGCCGACGTTCTTCCCGCGGTCCGCGCCGTGAAGCAGAGCGCCGAATCGATCCTCGCGCTGAATCAGGACGCGATGGTGCGCAAGAGCGACGCCGCCGAGCGCTCGGCGCAGCATCTGAACGAGCTCTTGATCGCGGCTGCCGCGCTCGGCTGCCTGGTGGGGGTGCTGTCGTCCGGTCTGCTCACCACGCGCCTGCTCCGGCCGCTCGGCGTGCTGAGTCAGGCCGCGCGCCGCTTGGGCGAGGGCGACGTGGCGGCGCGCGCGCAAGTCGCGGGCCGCGACGAGCTGGCGCAGGTCGCTTTGGAGTTCAACACGATGGCGGACCGCCTGCAGCGCTATCGCGACAGCACGCTCGGCCAGCTGCTCGCGGCCCACCGCTCGTCTCAGGCGGTGATCGACAGCCTCTCGGATCCGGTCGTCGTGCTCGGCATCGCGGGCGAGATCCTGCACCTGAACGCCGCGGCCGAGTCCGCGCTCGAGATGAGCCCGGAAACCGGCCTCGCCGGCGCGCAGCCCGCGCTGCGCAGTGTGCTCGAGCGGGTGCGCAGTCACGTGCTCGGCGGAAGCGGCGCCTATCTCCCGAAGGGGCTCGAGGAGGCGGTGCGCGCCGCGACGCCGGGCGGAGAGCGCCGCTTCCTGCCCCGCGGCACGCCCGTCTACTCGGAGCAGGGCGACGTGATCGGCACGACGATCGTGCTGCAGGACGTGACTCGCCTCTTGTCGTTCGAGGAGCTGCGCAACGACCTCGTCGCCACCGTCGCGCACGAGTTCCGAACGCCCTTGACGTCCCTGCGCATGGCGATCCACCTGTTGAACGAACAAGCCGCGGGGCCGGTGAGCGAGAAGCAGGCGAGCCTGCTGTTTGCCGCGCGCGAGGACTGCGAGCGGCTGCAAACGATCGTCGACGAGCTGCTCGATCTGTCGCGCATCCAGGGAGGGAAGCTCGAGCTGCACAGCGCCGACGTCGACATCGAGTCACTCGCGCGCAAGGCGCTCGAAGCCCAGCGCTCCGCGGCGGAGCTGGCGCGGGTACGTCTACACTGTGAAGTGTTACCCGGACAAGGCGAGGTGCGCGTCGACCCCGATCGCATCGCGCTCGTGTTCGCGAATCTGCTCGGGAACGCGATCCGACACAGCCCGCCCGAGGGCGCGATCTCGGTGCGCTCCCGCGCTGACGGCCCGCGCATCCGCTTCGAAGTCGCGGATCAGGGCCCCGGAATCCCGCGCGAGCAGCGCCAGGCGGTCTTCGACAAGTACTTCCAGCTCCCCGACGCGCCTCCGGGCGGCGCCGGGCTGGGCCTCTTCATCGCCCGCGAGATCGTGCACGCGCACGGTGGCGAGATCGGAATAGAAGAAGAGCCGAGCGGCGGCGCGCGGTTTTGGTTCACTGTGCCGCGCAGCGTGTCCGAATAGGGATTGCAAGCGAGCGCGAAAGCGCGAGCGCGCAGTGAGCCGGAGGCGAACGAAGAGCGGGTGGCGCGCGGCCGTCCGCGCGCGGGCCCCG
>JBGQIB010000235.1:0-4973 GCA_041498295.1 bacterium
CGCATCGTCGTGGTCGATCTCGACCGAGCCGTGTATCACTCGCGCGGCCCGCTCGCGCCGCGTCTGCGCGCGCGCAACCTGGGGCGCCTGACCCGCTCGGCGGTGAAGGCCGGCCTGTTTCGCGGGCCGATCGGCCGCCGCGAGCTCGCGGCCTTCGTCGGGGCCTACACCGGAGGGGATCGCGACTTGCGCGCAGCCCTGCGCGGCTGGATCCGCGGTGAGCAGTGGAAGCTCGCCCTACACCGCCTCGGCTACCGACTCACGGGCGGTGGCGCCGCGACTAGAGCGGCCGCGCCTCTTCCACGAGCATGACGGGAATCCCGTCCTCGACGGGATAGGACAGCCGACACGCCGGGCAGTCGAGCGATTCTTCGGCGCCGTCGGACGCGCGCTTCACGTCGAGCTCGGACTTGCACTTCGGGCAGACGAGGATCTCGAGCAGCTCGGGATCGATACGCGCGCTCATGCGTGGCCCTGACTGCGCATGAGATCGGCCAATGCGGTCGCTTGCATCATGAGCTCCTCGAGTTGATCGAGCGGGTACTGACTCGCCGCGTCGCAGAGCGCTTCGCGCGGATTCGGATGTGTCTCGAGAAAGACGCCGTTCGCGCCCGCGGCGACGGCCGCGCGCAGCAACGCCGGAATGTGTTGGGGCGCGCCGCCCCTCGGGTCCTTGCTCGGGATCCCGTAGCGTCTCACCTGATGGCCGGCGTCGAAGATCACCGGGTAGCCGAGATCCTTCATCTCCCCGATCGCGGTCATGTCGGCGATCAGCTGGTTGTAGCCGAACTGCGCGCCGCGCTCGGTCGTGAGAATGCGCGTGCAGCCCGCGCGCTCGAGCTTGCCGATCGGGCTCGCCATCCCGCCGGGCGAGAGAAACTGACCCTTCTTCACGTTCACGGGCTTGCCCGTCTTGCCGGCCGCGATCAGGATCGAAGTCTGCTGACACAGGAACGCGGGGATTTGCACGACGTCGAGGACTTCGCGCGCCGCCGCCATCTCTTCGACGCTGTGCACGTCGGAGAGGACCGGCAGCTCGAACTCCTTGCGGATCCACGCGAGCATCTCGAGCCCGTCGTCGACGCCGGGACCCTGGTAGGAGAGCTCGTCGCCGCGGTTGTCCTTCAGATAGGACGACTTGAAGATCAGCGGCACGGAGAGCTTCTCGGAGAGCTTCTTCAGCCGCTCCGCGGTCGCGCCCATGAGCTGCTGACTCTCGATCACGCACGGGCCGCAGATCCAGGCGAGCGGCAGACCGGCGCCGAGTCGCACGCGACTCGAAATGCCGTCGCCGATCTCCACGGTCTTCATGGGCTTCACGCGCCCTCCTCCGGGGGGTTCGGCGCGGAGCTTAGCCCGCGACCTTGGGGGCGGCTAGCGGAGCTGCGCGAGCACCGCGGGCTTGAGGATCTGGTCGTCGCCCTCGACGCGAAAGACGTCATCGAGCCCGAGTGACGCCCACGGGATCAATTCGCCTTCGGGACCTTCGACCACGAACCCGGCGTCGCGAATCATGCGGTACGTGTCCGTCGCGCCCTTCCCCTTCGTGGTGAGATAACCCTCGACGAACAGCGAGTTGGCGGGCCAGAGCGCCAGCGCCTCGAGCGAGCGCAGGTGTCCCTCGCGTCCCGCCGCGACGCGCACCTCCGCGCGCGGGTTCGCGAGCCGCATCATCGCGAGCACGCGCAGCCCGCGCTCGGGAGAGAGCGAGCCGTCCGACCGCAGCGGGTTGCCCTCGATCGGCAGGAGGAAGTTCACCGGAATCGAGGGTATTTCGAGCTCGCGCAGCGCGAGCGCGACCTCGACCAGATCCGCGTCGGTCTCGCCCATGCCCGCGATCAAGCCGCTGCACTGTTCGAGCCCCGCGGCGCGCGCGGCGCGCAAGGTCGCGACCCGGTCCGCATACGTGTGAGTCGTGCAGATCGCGGGATAGTGGCGCTCGCTGGTGTTGAGATTGTGATTCAGTCGGTCGACGCCCGCCGCCTTCAGGCGCCGCGCCTTGTCTTCGTCGAGCAGGCCGACCGACACACAAATGCGTACGGGAACCTCGGCGCGGATCGCGCGCACCGCGTCGGCGAGGAACTCGATCTGCCGGTCCGTCGGCCCGCGGCCGCTCGCGACCATGCAGTAGCGGAACGCGCCGGCCGCGTAGGCGCGCTTCGCCTCGGCGATCAGCTCCTCCTTCGGCTTCCACGGGTACGGGCGCAGCGGCGCGTCCGTGATCGCCGACTGCGAGCAGTAACCGCAATCCTCCGGGCAGCGCGCGTTCTGCGCGTTGTTCAGGATGTGCACGCGCACGCGATTTCCGAAGCCGTGGTCGCGCGCGACGCGCGCCTCTTGGAGCAGCGGGAGCAGCGGGAGCTCGGGGCCGAGCACGTGGAGAAGCTCCGCGCCATCGAGGGCCGGACCGTCCAAACTACGTCGCGCGAGATTCATCGGGCGCGCAGCATATCAAACTGGCGCGCTCCACCGCGTTTGACCGCGCGGGCGCCCCCGTGACAGTCTGAGTCGGGGTCCACAAGAGGGAGCTCTACCATGGCCGAGCAGAGTCGCCCGATGAATATCGCCGCCTGGGTCGCAAGCGGGCTGCTTTGCGCGCTCTATCTCTTCGCGTCGTCAGGGAAGCTCATGAGCAACCCTGATGCCGTGGCGGCCTTCCAAAAGTACGGATACTCGGACGGCTTCCGGATGTTCATCGGGACGTGCGAGTTGCTCGGGGCGATCGCGCTCTTGATTCCGAGGCTCGCGATGTGGTCCGCGATCGGCCTGTTCATCATCATGCTCGGCGCGGCCCACTCGCACCTGACGCACGACGAGGCGTCTCATCTCCCCGTCGTGATCGTCGCGCTGTTGCTCCTGGCGTTCATCGCGTACGTCCGCCGCGGCCGGGCCTTGTTCCTGTCCTGAGTCACAGACGCGAAGAGACGAAGTCGACGAGTGGCAGCGCGCTCTCGCGCTCGACGTCCTCGTCGAGCACGACGAGCTCGGCGTCCGCGATCCAGCTCGGCGGGATCTTGATCGCGTCCTTCGCGGTCGTGACCCAGAGCAGCGCGGGGTCGAGACCGGCGAGGTCGGCGCGCGTGTAGCGGTGGTGGTCGGCGAAGACGCGCCGTGCGGAGATCTCGGCGCCAAGCTCCGCGAGGTCGAGCGCCAGCCGGTCGGGTCGCGCGATCGCGGCCAGCAAGCCCACGCGCGCCCCCCGCAGGCGTTCGAGCGGCGCGCGCTCGCCGCCCGCGACCGGACGCAGGCCGAGCTTCGCGATCGCGACACGGAACTGTGGCAGGGCGGACGGGAGCCGTTCGCGGCCGGGCGGAGCCGGATCGTTCGCAGCCACGCGCGTCCACACGAGCGCGTCGGCGCGCCCGAGCGCGCGCACCGATTCGCGCAACGGGCCGCGCGGCAGGACGTGACCGTTGCCGAGCCCGAGCCGGGCGTCGAGACACACCAGGTCGAGATCGCGGGCGAGCGGGTGATGCTGGAAGCCGTCGTCGAGCACGAGCACTTCGGCGCCGAACGCGGCGATCGCGCGCAGGCCGAGAGCGAGGCGGCGGACGCCAGCGAGCACTGGCACGCCGGGCGCGCTCGCCGCCAGCAGACACGGCTCGTCGCCGACGTCGGACGGCGTCGCGAGCAAGCGCTCGCCGTCGGAGACGACGTTCACGTCGCGGGAGCGGCGCCCGCCCACGCCGCGCGAGAGGAGCGCCACCTTGCACCCGCGCGCGCGCAGCTCGCGCGCGAGGAATGCGGCGACCGGCGTCTTGGCCGAGCCTCCGACCGCGAGGTTCCCGACCGAGACGACGCGCGCGTCGAGCCGTGCGCGGCCCCGCAGGCCCACATCGTACACCCAACGGTGTAGGCCCGCGCCGGCCTTGTACGCGAGCTCCGCGAGCGCGAGCGGCGCGAGGCCGACGCGGCGCGCGGGTGACTCGTCGACGCGCCACAGGAAGTCGGGCACGGCTCAGCCCCGCGCCTCGAGCACGAGCCGAAGCACGCGGTCGGCCGCGCCGCGGTGCTCGTCGAGGCGCTTCGCCGCTTCGCGCGCCGCCGCGTTTCGATCGGGCTGGAGCCAGAGCTCGAGCAGCGCGCGCTCGAGCGCGGCCGCGTTCTCCACGCGCCGCAGCACGCCGAGCGGAGCGAGCAGCGCCTCCTGGGTGCGCTGGTTCTGCGTGTTCGGGCCGTGCACCGCGACCCGCCCCGCCTGCACAGGCTCCACCAAATTGTGTCCTCCCACCGGCGCGAGGCTGCCGCCGACGAAGACGAGCTCGGCCAAGTGATACAGAATCGCGAGCTCGCCGACGCTGTCGACGATCACCACGTCCGCGTCGGCCGCGCCCTGGGAGCGCAAACCCGTGCGCGCGCCGTTGCGCCGCGCGGTGCGCGCGACCTCGGGGACGCGCTCCGGGTGGCGCGGTACGAGCACGAGGCGCAGCTCCGGCGCGCGGGTGGCGCGCAGCCGTTGCCACGCGGATACGAGCGCCTCCTCCTCGCCCGGGTGCGTGCTGCCGCCGACGAGGAACGGGCCGGGGCCGAGCGCGTCGCGCAGCGCCTGCGACGGCTGGGGCGCGGCGGGCCGATCGAGCTTCAGGTCGCCGACGACCGAGGTGCGCGCCTCGGGCGCGCCGAGCGCGACGAAGCGCCCGCGATCCAGCTCCGCGCGCGCGCCCACGGCGTGGAGCTTCTCGAGCAGCGGCGTGAAGAAGGGCGCGAACCAGCGGTAGCGCGGAAAGCTCCGGTCCGAGAGCCGGCCGCTCGCGATGATCACGCGCGCGCCGCGACTCGTGGCGGCCGATATCAGATTCGGCCAGAGCTCGGTCTCGGTCAGCACCAACACAGAAATGTGTGCGCGCGCGAGCGAGAGGTGCACGAGCCCCGGCAGGTCGAGCGGCGCGAGCCGCGAGCGCACGCGCGGCAGAACCGCGCGCAGTCGCGCGCGACCGGTCACCGTGAGCGCGGTCGCGATCACCGGCACGCCG
>JBGQIB010000236.1:0-4605 GCA_041498295.1 bacterium
GCCGGGCCCCGACGTTGGAGCCACAACGAGCGGGCTAGCGCGGGCTGCGGATGCGCGAGGAGTGGGTTTCGCAGCGAGTCTTCGAGCGAGGAGGGACCCACGACGAGCGTACCGCAGCCCGCGCTAGCCCGCGCCGCCGCGAGCGCCCCGAGCGCCGCCCAGAAGTGCGCTTCTCGCTTAAGCGAAGCGTGGAAATGCCCGAAAATCCCTGCATGAAAAGGGGATTCATCGCGCTGGCTGCGGGTTGTCTGTGGGCCTGTGCGACCGGCATGGGGCTCGAGTCGAAGCTGTCGCCGCTGTGGCGCGCGGTCACGGCCAGCGCCGATGCCGACAAGCTGCGGGTCGAGCCCTTGAATGGCGTGGCGCGTCTGGGCGAGAACGCGCGTCTGCGCGTGCTGAGCCGCCTGGAAGCGGGCGTCGGCTGTCAGACCGCCGACGGCGAAGCGCTCGCGGGCGACGGAGACATGCTGGTCGTTCCGTCTCCCTCGGTCCCCGCGCCGGTCGAGGTCGTGTGCCAGGCGGGCGGAGCGCGCGCGCATGCGCAGGTCACGTTCACCGATTCGAAGACGCTGCCGGTCGCGGATCCTTACGCGGGCGGCGTCGTGCTCTTCAAGCTGCGCGAGCTGCCGAAGCCGTTCACGAGCACCGTGGCGCGCAAGTCACTTGGCCTCGACTCACTCGACGCGAAGCTGAAGCTGCTTGGCGCCGTCGTGATGCCCGCGTTCCCGTTCGACCGCCGCGGCGCGCGCGACGCCGCCGGCCTGGGTCTCTGGGTGGTCGTCGACTTGCCCGAGGGCGTGAACTTCTACCAGGCGGTGAGCTGGCTGCGCAGCGATCCGGACATCTACCCCGAGAGCTACTTGCCCGAGGACGCGACCTTCCTGCGCGTGACGGCGACGCCGATCTGGCCCACCGCGTTCACGCCGATCACGCGCGTCCTCGACGCCGATTCGGAGGCGTACGAGAAGACGGTTCGGCTCGCGAGTCAGAAGCGCGTGATGCCGACGCAGGCGACGCCCGACCTGTCCGCGATCGGCGCGCCGCAAGTTTGGAACCAGGAGCAGGGCGAAGGCGTGCGTCTGGCCGTGATCGACACGGGCATCGACATCGACCACGCGGCGCTCCGCCCCAACCTCGTCGACAAGACGAACGAGCGCGGGGGCGACGACTTCGACGGCAACGGCGTGCCCGGCGACGAGTTCGGCGCGAACCTCGCGCACCTGGCGATCGCGCACGGCAACGGCGAGACGCGCCTCGCGCTCGGCATTCCGACGGTCGTGTCGGACTGGGCCGGCGCGGAAGAGCGCACGCGCCACGACTGGGGCCACGGCACCGAGGTCGCGTCGATCGCGGCGGGCAGCGGCGCGACGGGTACACGGGTCGGTGTTGCCCCTCGCGCGCAGATCCTGGTCGTCGACGTACAAGAGAATTTGCGCACGAGTCTCACGCAGCGCAGCGGCGACGATCCGCGCATGCGCAACGCCGACGGGCCGGTGCGCCCGCTGCGGCCCGTCTCCACGTGGACGCGCGCCGCGGCCATCGCCTACGCCGTCGGCGAGCGCGCGCGCGTACTCACTTGCGCGTGGCCCGGGCAGGAAGCGAATTGGATCCTGCACGACGCGCTGCTGTTCGCCGAGGACAACTGCGCGATCGCCGTCTGCGGCCCGGGCGACGAGCCCGGTGCTTCTGGCGCGTATCCCGCGCATTGGCGCGAGTCATGGCTGCGCAATCACGGCGGCGACACCGGCGTCGTGTACGACCCGTGGACCGGCGAGGAGCTCTCGAGCGTTCTCCTGCGCCCACTGCGCGCGACCCTGGTCGCGGAGGTCGGCGCGACCCCCGGCACCGAACCGGATCTCGTCTTGCCCGAGCCCGGCGGAGCTCGAGTCATGCTCGACGGCGCGGTCTCGAATCCCTGGAACGACGGCACGACGATCCCCGACAAACGCACGGCGCCAGTCACTGGCTCGGCCGGCGCGGTCGGTCTCGCGGCCGGCGCCGCGGTCCTGGTCACGGGCTCACGCCCCGACCTCGAGCCATGGCAGGTGCGCCAAGCGCTCGTGCTCGGCGCGGTGAAGACGCCGGCCGGGACGCGGACTCTGTCCCTGCCCGGCGCGCTCTCCGCCACCGGCCAGCTCGAGGAAGGCATCTGCCGCGGACTCTTGAAGCGCGACCCCGCGCGCGACGCGTCGCCGTCGATGTGGCCGAAGGTGAAGGTGAAGCTCGACCCCAGCGGCGGCAGCCGCATGCCGAGTGACCCGCCCGCGAGCCCGGACAAGAACGGCCGCTAGCTCGAAGCACCCCGCAACGCCGCCGCGGTCGCCGCGTCGGCCGGGAAGAATGACTCGAGCGCGAGCTCCGCGAGCGTGATGTCGACCGGTGTTCCGAACACCGTCGTCGTGCTGAGGAACGACAGCACGCCGCGCTCCGTGCGCAGCTGGAGCGGCACCGCGACGCGCGCCTGCTCGGCTTCGCGCGCGCCGACGCGCGTCCCTACACCGATCGGCGTCGGGTAGCCGCGCAGCTCGCCGGAGAGCGCGATCAACACCGGGTCCGCCGTCACGTCGATCTGGCGCTGCAGCCGCGCCAGCAAGTGAGTGCGCCACTCCGCCAGGTTCACGATGCGCAGCGCGAGGCCCCGGGGATGCAGCGACAGCCGCAGCACGTTCACCGGCGGCGCGAGCAGCTCGGCGTCGACGCCGGCGAGCAGCGGCGTCACCGCTTTGTTTGCCGCCAGCATCGTCCAATGCGCGTCGAGCGCGAGCGCGGGGAAGGGCTCGTGCGCCGCGAGGATCCAATCGACCGCCTGGCGCGCGGCGCCCAGGGTCGGGTCGTCGAGCGCCCGCGCCTCGAACACCGGTGCGAAGCCCGCCGCGGTGAGCAGCACGTTCCGCTCGCGCAGCGGCACGTCGAGTCGCTCCGCCAGGTGCAGCACCATCTCGCGGCTCGGCTGCGCGCGGCCCGTCTCGATGAACGACAGGTGCCGGGTCGAGATGTCCGCATCGCAGGCGAGCGCGAGCTGACTCTTGCGCCGCCGCTGCCGCCATTCGCGGAGCAAATTTCCGACCGGGGTTCTCGCGCTCATTCACCCGACGATATCCGACCCGGTGAATGCCGCCCATTACCCGCCACGTAATCGACTCGCCTCCGCGCGCGCCGTATCCGTACTGAAAACGCGGACGGCCCACGGCCGGATCGCACAGAAAGGAACGAGTCATGAGCAACCCCACCGAGCTCGTCGAGCGCTACCTGGCCGCCTGGAACGAGCGCGACACGCGCAAGCGCCGCGACCTGATCGCGAAGGCCTACACGGAGGACGCGAGCTACGTCGACCCACATCGCCGCGGCGACGGCCACGAGTCACTCTCGACCATGATCGCCGCCGTGCACGAGCGCTTCACCGAGTCCTACCGCTTCCGGCTCGCGAGCGACGTCGAGTCACACAACGACCGCCTGCGCTTCCGCTGGGAAGCCGGCGGCACGGCCGACGCCCCGCTCCACTTCGGCGGCACTGACTTCGCCGTCGTCGCCCCGGACGGCCGCCTCGCCTCCGTCACCGGCTTCACGGACTTCGCGCCGAAGGCGCAGTAGGCGGATCTCCGACGAGACCGAGCGCCCGCTCCGATTCGGCGCCATTCCAGCGACTGAGGAGTCGCTAGAGGGTGCTGGTCGGGGCGGGCGGATTTGAACCGCCGACCTCTTGGTCCCGAACCAAGCGCGCTACCAAGCTGCGCTACGCCCCGACGAGGCGCGCGGCAGCATAGCGCTAAGGTGTCGGGATGAGCCAGCCGAGCTCGAGCTGGGTGCGAGCCAGCCCCGCGGTGCGCGCGGGCTTCGTGTCGCTCGGGGCGAGCATCTTGATTCTCGCGGCGAAGCTGGCGGCGTATCTGTATACGGGCTCGATGGCGCTGCTCGCGGATGCGGCGGAGTCGAGCGTGAACGTAATCGCGGCGTCCGTGATGACGTTCAGTGTCGCGGTGGCGCGGCGGCCGCCCGATGCGGATCACCCCTACGGGCATGGCAAGGCGGAGCCGCTCTCCGCCGCGGTCGAGGGAGCGCTGATCGCGGGCGCGGCGATGTTCATTGCGGTCGAGGCGGTGCGCCGGCTCGTGGTCGGCAGCGAGCTGGGCCATCTCGGGGTCGGCATGGCGATCTCGGCGGCGGCCGGCGTCGCGAACCTGGTGCTCGGCCTGTACCTGCTCGGGGTAGGGCGGCGCGAGAAATCCGAGGCTTTGCGCGCCGACGGCGTGCACGTGCTGTCCGACACAGTCACGACGGTGGCGAGCATCGCCGCGCTCGTCGTGGTGCAACTGAGTGGCGTCGTGCTGATCGACCCGGTCGTCGCACTGGTCGTCGCCGTGAACCTCGCGTGGGCGGGCGCGCGCGTGGTGCGGCGCTCACTCACGGGGCTGCTCGACGAGGCGGACTTCGGGCTGCTCGTGCGCCTTGCGAACTCGCTCGAGTCAGCGCGCCGCCCCGAGTGGTGTGACATCCACCAGCTGCGCTCGCGCAAGGCCGGGCGCCGCCGGCACGTCGACTTACACCTGGTGGTGCCGCGCTATTTCACGATGGACGAGGCGCACCTCGTCGAGGACGGGCTCGAGA
>JBGQIB010000237.1:0-4605 GCA_041498295.1 bacterium
GCGCGCCGCGGATGTGCGCGCGAGACACGACGACGGGCGCGCCCGGAAAGCGACTGGTCGTGAATACGGCGGCCGCGGCGGCCGCTGAGTCGGAGACGATCAGTGCGAGATCCGGCCGACCACTGGGCTTGATGCCGCAGGCGATTCCCGCCGCGCGGAAGCCGCGAACTTCGATCGCCACGCCCGTGCTCCGTTTTCGGCGGCGGTCGGGGCTCAGGCCCCGGCGCCGTGACACTTCTTGAACTTCTTGCCCGAGCCGCACGGACACGGGTCGTTGCGGCCGACCTTCGGCCCCTCGCGCACGACCGTCTGCGCCGCGACCGGCGCGTCGGCGGGCGAGCCGCCGTGCTGCTCGTGCAAGCGCTTCTGCTGCGCGGCGCGGCGCGCCTCTTCGGCGCCGCGCAACTCGGCGAGTCTCTCCGCGGACGGCAGCTCGATCATCACTCGGAAAACCTGCTCGACCGCGCGCGAGCGGATGCGCCCGAACATCTCGCGGAACAGCTCGAAGCCCTCGGTCTGATACACGCGCTTCGGGTCCTTGCCCGCGTAGCCCTGCAGCCCGACACCTTCCTTCAGGTGGTCCATCGTCAGCAGGTGGTCTTTCCAGAGCTGGTCGAGCGTCTGGAGCAGAATGCCGCGCGTCACGCCGTCGAAGCTCGGCGGGTTGAAATCGGCGTACTTGCGCGCGATGTCCGCGAACATCTCGACCTTCTCGGAGAGCTTCGCGTCGACGCGCAGGAGCAACTTCTCGAGCACCGCCTCGCGGTCGATGTTGCGCTCGGCGAGCTCGGGTGACTTCGGGTCGATCGCGATCGCGAACTGCGCCTGAACCTCGCGCGTGTAGCCCTCGACGTCGGGCTCCCCCTTCGGCGGGAACGTGACTGCGACGATCTCGCCGGAGAGCTCGTGCGCGAGCTCTTCGTACTCCGCGCGCATGTCGTGACTCGAGAGGACGTTCGTGCGCCAAGCATAGATGCTCGTGCGCTGCTTGTTCATCACGTCGTCGTACTCGAGCAGATGCTTGCGGATGTCGAAGTTGCGGACCTCGACCTTCCGTTGCGCGCGCTCGATCGCGCCCGAGAGCATGCGCGCCTCGATCGCCTCGCCTTCCTGCATGCCGAGCCGCTTCATCAGTCCCGAGATACGGTCGGAGCCGAAGATGCGCAGCAGGTCGTCTTCGAGCGACAGATAGAAGCGCGACGAGCCGGGATCCCCCTGGCGACCGGAGCGGCCGCGCAGCTGGTTGTCGATGCGCCGTGACTCGTGCCGCTCGGTGCCGAGCACGTGCAAGCCGCCGGCGTCGACGACCTTCGTGCGCTCCTCGGCGGTGTTCAGCACGAGCTTCTCGAGCTCGTCCTTGTTCTCGGGCGCCTCGGGGTCGAGGCCGCGCGAGCGCAGCATCATGCCGGCGTTGCCGCCGAGCACGATGTCGGTGCCGCGGCCCGCCATGTTCGTCGAGATCGTGACCGCGCCAAAGCGCCCGGCCTGCGCGACGATCTCGGCCTCGCGCTCGTGCTGCTTCGCGTTCAAGACGTTGTGGCGGATGCCGCGGTTCTTCAGCTTGGCGGACAGCATCTCGCTGGTCTCGATCGCGATCGTGCCGACGAGCACCGGCTGGCCGCGCTTGTGGCAGTCCTCGATGTCGTCGATCACCGCCTTCCACTTCTCGGGCTTGGTGCGGTAGACGACGTCCTCGTGATCCTTGCGGACCATCGGGCGGTGCGTCGGCACGACGACGACGTCGAGCTTGTAGATGCTCGCGAACTCCTGCGCTTCGGTGTCTGCCGTGCCGGTCATGCCCGCCAGCTTCTGGTACATGCGGAAGTAATTCTGGAACGTGATCGTCGCGTAGGTCTGGCTCTCGTTCTGGACCTGCACGCGCTCCTTGGCCTCCACCGCTTGGTGTAGGCCGTCGCTCCAGCGCCGGCCTTCCATCAGCCGGCCGGTGAACTCGTCGACGATCAGGATCTGGCCGTCCTTGACCACGTAGTCGACGTCGAGCTTGTAGATGACGTGCGCGCGCAGCGCGTTCTGCACCACGTGGAGTGACTCCATGTGGTCCGGCGCGTAGAGGTTGTCGACCCCGAGCAGCTTCTCTGCGGCGACGATGCCCTCTTCCGTCAGCATGACGCTGCGCGCCTTCTCGTCCTGCGTGTAGTGCTCGGGGTTCTCGAGCAGCTTCGGGATGATCCGATCGATGCGCCGGAACTTCTCGGGGTCGTCGTCGACCGGGCCCGAGATGATCAGCGGCGTGCGCGCCTCGTCGATCAGGATCGAGTCGACCTCGTCGACGATCCCGTAGTTGTGCGCGCGCTGCGTGAACAGCTCGAGACTCGGCTTCATGTTGTCGCGCAGATAGTCGAAGCCGAATTCGTTGTTCTGCCCGTAGGTGATGTCCGCGGCGTACGCCGTGCGCCGCTCGGCGTCGGAGAGTCCGTGCACGATGCAGCCGACCGACAGCCCGAGCGAGCGGTGGATGGCGCCCATCCACTCGGAGTCGCGGCGCGCCAGATAGTCGTTCACGGTGACCACGTGCACGCCCTTGCCCGAGAGCGCGTTCAGGAACGCCGGCAAGGTGGAGACGAGGGTCTTGCCCTCGCCGGTCTTCATCTCGGCGATCTTGCCCTGATGCAGCACCATCCCGCCGAGCAGCTGCACGTCGTAGTGGCGCTGTCCGAGTGCGCGCTTGGCCGCTTCACGGACGAGCGCGAACGCCTCGGGCAGCACCGCGTCCAGCGTCTCGCCTTGCTCGACGCGCTGGCGCAGCTCCGCGACGCGCGCGCGCAGCTCCTCGGCGCTCTGCGCCGCGTAGCGCGGCTCGAGCTGGTTGGTGCGCGCCACGGCTGGCTGCAGCGAGCGCAGGAGTCGCTCGTTGGCCGAGCCGAAGATCTTCGTGGCGAGGACGCGAATCTCGAGGTCTCCCGACGGGGCCGGGAGTATACGAGAGGCGTCCGGCGCGAGCCAGAAACCCCGACGTCAGTCGAGGATATAGTTCCTGGGGTTCACGCCTTTGCCGTTCACGAGCACCGCGTAGTGGACGTGCGGGCCGGTGCTGCGGCCGGTCGAGCCCATGATGCCGATCTGCTGGCCGCGCTTCACGGAGTCGCCCGCCTTCACCAGCGTCTCCTGCATGTGACCATAGACCGTCTCGATCCCGTAGCCGTGACGCAGCTTGACGGCGTAGCCTAGCGCCTTCTTCTGTGTCGCGTAGAGGACCTCGCCGTCGGCCGCCGCGTAGATCGGCGTGCCCATGCGGCCGGCGATGTCCAGGCCCTTGTGGAACTCGCGCTCACCCGTGTAGGGCGACATGCGGTAGCCGAACTGCGAGGTGATCCAGCCGTGTGTCGGCGCGACCGAGGGCGTATGGACGAGGCGCGCGCTCTGGTCCTCGAGGTGGTGAATCAGTCCCTGCAGGCTCTCGTCCTGCGCGTCCATCGCGGTCGCGAGCGTCTCGAGGCCTTCCTTCATCACCTCGTGGCGCTTGCCGCGCGCCATCCAGGTGACGTCGTCCGCCGAGAGCATCTCGCCGTCGGTGCCGCCGATGCCGGGCAGCGGCAGCGGATCCGCGGGGTCGAGGTTGGTGATGATGCGGAGCTTGCGCTCGAAGCCGTCGATGCGGCCGAGCTTGGTCGAGATCGCTTCCATCTTTTCCGCGTACGCTTGAATCTGCTCGCGCTGCTCCGCGGTCTCGACGCGCAGGTGGTCCAGCTCGTGGAGGTTCGCGCGCACGCGCACGTAGTCGATCGACAGGGCCAGGAGCGCGACCGCGAAGCCTACACCGGCCAGTGTCGCGCGCCGCAGCCAGAGCCGCGGAACGTGGAAGCGGCGGATCGAGCCGGACTGACCCGGCACGATCATCAGAGTCAGCGTATCTTCGGGACCGCGTTCGGCCGAGTTACCCACGTGGGGCGCCTCCCTTGGCGGCGGCGTCCGGGCGCATCCGCAGCAGGAGCTTCCCCATCCGAAGCTCGTCCCCTTGCCCGAGAAGCTTGCGATGCTCGCGCACGCCGTTCACCAGCGTGCCGTTCGTGCTGCCGAGATCCTGCACGAACACCTTCGTGCCTTCGTATCCGAAGAGCGCGTGCGCGCGCGAGATCGTCGCCTCGTTCAGCACCAGGTCGGCGTTGCGGCCGCGGCCGATCACCGTGCTCGGGCGATCGAGCTCCCACTCCAGGCCCTCATAGAACCCGCTCTCGATGCGCAACGCGGCGCGCTGCGCGGAGGGGGGAACCGTGGACTCGACCGGACTGCGAGCTTCCGCTGCCATCTGGGAATGGCATCGGCGTCGGACCTCGAAACTTGACGGAGCGGGTCACCGCCCGCTGCGGCGAGGACGCGCGCTCAGTGACATGAGTTCGCGCGCGTGTGCGCGAGCGGCGTCGGTGAGTTGTCCCCCGCTCATGCGCGCGATTTCATCGACGCGCTCCTCGCCGGAGAGACGCGAGATGCGCGTCTCTGTTCGACTCTTGCGCACGTCTTTCACGACGGTGTGATGGTTGTCACCAAGTGCCGCGATCTGCGGAAGGTGCGTGATGCAGATCACTTGATTGTTGCCGGCTAGTGAGCGAAGTCGTTCGCCGATGCGGCGCGCCGTCTGACCGCCGA
>JBGQIB010000238.1:0-4549 GCA_041498295.1 bacterium
CACCCGTTTGCGTACGCGCTGATCCAGCTCGACGGCGCGGACACGCCGCTCCTGCACGCCATCGACGCGGGGAGTGAGTCGCGCATGCGCACCGGAATGCGCGTGCGCCCGCGCTGGCGCGCGGAAACCAAGGGCGAAATGGGCGACCTCGCTTGCTTCGAGCCGGAGGCCTAGCCGTGGAGTTGGTGAAGAGCATCGTGACCCCCATCTCGCTCGACTACGACTACGTGACCGGACGCGCGCAGAGCCGCTTCCTGCGCGGCATCGCGGAAGGCCGGATCCTCGGCCAGCGCTGCGTCGAGTGCCGGCGCGTGTACGTGCCGTCGCGCGGCGCATGCCCGCGCTGCGCGGCGCCGACCGAGGAAGAGCTGCAGGTCTCCGACAAGGGCACGGTCACGACGTTCTGCATCGTGCGCGTGCCGTCCGAGAATCTCTCCTTCACTCCGCCCTACGCGTGCGTCGCGGTGTTGCTCGACGGCGCGAACATTCCGTTCAACCACGTGCTGCAAGAGTGCCCGCTCGAAGACGTGCGCATGGGCATGCGCGTGCAGGCGGTCTGGGTGCCGAAGGAAGAGCTCGGCCCGTCGATGTCGAGCATCCGCTATTTCAAGCCGATCGCGGAGCCGGACGCGGAGTATGACTCGTTCAAGGAGCACCTCTGATGCGCGACGTGGCGATCGTCTCCTTCGCGCAGTCGGCGAAGGCGCGCGAGCAGCGCAACGAAGTCGAGATCCTCATGCCCGTGGTGCGCGAGGCGGTGAGGGCGTCGGGCCTGCCGCGCACCGAAATCGGCTTCACGTGCTCGGGCTCGAGTGACTACCTCCAGGGCCAGAGCTTCGCATTCGTGGGCGCGCTCGACGCCGTCGGCGCATGGCCGCCGATCAAGGAGTCACACGTAGAGATGGACGGCGCCTGGGCGCTGTACGAGGCTTGGATCAAGATCCAGACGGGCGACGTCGACTCGGCGCTCGTCTATTCGTTCGGGAAGTCGTCGCCCGGCGACATCGCGGAGGTGTTGGCGCTCCAGCTCGACCCGTACACCGTGACTCCGCTCTGGCCCGACGCGCACAGCCTCGCGGCGCTCCAGGCGCGCGCGTTCCTGGAAGCGACGGGCAAGAGCGAGCGCGACCTCGCGGAGGTAGTCGCGCGCAGCCGGCGCAGCGCCATCGGCAACCCACACGCGGTGGTGTCGGGCGAGTTCGACGTCGCGAAGCTGCTCCTCGAGCCGTGTGTGAGCTCGCCGCTGCGCGCGCACGATCTGCCGCCGGTGACCGACGGCGCATCGGCGCTCGTGATGGTCGCGGGCGAGCGCGCGCGCAAGCTGTGCGAGCGGCCCGTTTGGATTCGCGGCATCGATCACCGCATCGAGCCGCAGGGGCTCGGCGTGCGCGAGCTCGCGCGCTCCGCGTCGACGGAGATCGCGGGCGTGAAGGCGGGCGTCCACAAGGGGCGCATCGACCTCGCGGAGCTGCACGCGCCGTATTCGCATCAGGAGCTGATCCTACGGGCGGCGCTCGGGCTGGGCGAGTCAGTCGACGTCAATCCTTCGGGCGGGGCGCTCACCTCGCATCCGCTCATGGCCGCGGGCCTCGTACGCATCGGCGAGGCCGCGATGCGAGTCATGGCGCGCGACGGCGACCGCGCGCTCGCGCACGCTACGCAGGGTCCGTGTCTGCAGCAGAACCTGGTGTGCGTGTTGGAGGGGGACTGATGGGCGAGCGCAGCGCCGTCATCGGAATCGGACAGACGAAGTACGACGCGAAGCGGATCGACGTGTCGATGCCGGGGCTGGTCCGCGAGGCCGCGCTCGCGGCGCTCGCCGACGCCGACCTCGGCTGGCAGGACATCGACGCCGTCGTGGTCGGTAAGGCGCCCGACATGTTCGAGGGCGTGATGATGCCGGAGCTGTTTCTCGCCGACGCGCTCGGTGCCGCGGGTAAGCCTCTCCTGCGCGTGCACACCGCGGGCAGCGTCGGCGGGTCGACCGGAATCGTCGCGTCGTCGCTCGTCGAGTCCGGCGTATTCGAGCGCGTGCTCTGCGTCGCATTCGAGAAGCAGTCGGAGTCAAACGCGATGTGGGCGCTCACCGTCTCTACGCCGTTCAGTGTCGCGGTGATCGCGGGTGCGGGCGGCTACTTCGCGCCGCTGATCCGCGCCTACATGCGCCGCTCCGGCGCGCCGGAGGACACGGGCATTCGCGTGGCGGTCAAGGACCGCCAGAACGCGCTCAAGAATCCGTACGCGCACGTGAAGATCCCAGGAGTCACGTTCGATCAGGTGATGGCGTCGCCCATGCTCTGGGATCCGATCCGCTATCTCGAGACGTGTCCGTCCTCCGACGGCGCGTGCGCGATGATCTTTGCGAGCGAGAGCAAGGCCGCGAAGTCGCCCGGCAAGCCGGCCTGGGTGCACGCGACCGCGATGCGCTCCGAGCCGACGATGTTCGCGGGCCGCGACCAAGTGAATCCGCTCGCGGGGCGCATGAACGCGAAGGACCTCTACGCGAAGGCGGGCATCACGAACCCGCGCAAAGAGATCGACTGCGCCGAGATCTACGTGCCCTTCAGCTGGTTCGAACCCATGTGGATGGAGACGATGGGCTTCGCCGAGGAAGGCCAGGGCTGGAAGATGACGTACGAGGGCGCGACCGCGCTCGACGGCGACTTGCCCGTGAACATGTCGGGGGGCGTGCTCTCGTCGAACCCGATCGGCGCGTCGGGTCTCATCCGCTTCGCCGAAGCGGCGATGCAGGTGCGCGGTCAGGCGGGCGAGCACCAGGTCGACGGCGTTCACAAGGCGCTCGGCCACGCCTACGGCGGCGGGTCGCAATACTTCTCGACTTACATCGTCGCGGATCACAAACCTTAGGACTCACGAGTCACTCGAGGGAGAGCTCATGGCAGGCCTTGGTTTCTGGAACTTCGCGCAAGCCGATCCTTCCGTGCTGGCGCTCGCGGCGCCCGACGGCAAGGAGTGGACACGCGGCGAGCTGTTCGCGCTGCAGAACCAGATCGCGCACGGCCTGCGCGAGGCGGGCCTGCAGCGCGGCGACGCGGTCGCGATCGCGATGCCGAACTGCGCGGAGTTCTTCGCGATCAATCTCGCGTGCGCGCAGGGCGGCTGGTATCTCGTGCCGATCAACTGGCACCTGGCGGCCGCCGAGATTTCCTACATCGTGCAGGACAGCGAAGCGAAGGCCTTCATCGCGCACGAGCGCGTCGCGGATTTGTGTCGGACCGCGGCCGACGCGGTCGGCTTCCCCGCCGCGAACCGCTTCGCGCTCGGCTCCGTGCCGGGCTTCCGCCCCTTCGACGATCTCGTGCGCGGCCAGCCGACGACGTTGCCCGCGGAGCGCGCCGCGGGCGCGGTGATGAACTACACCTCCGGCACGACCGGGAAGCCCAAGGGCGTGCGCCGGCCGTTGGCAAAGCTCGACCCCGACACGATTGCGACCCTGTTCACCGGCTTTCTCGCGATGTTCGGCATCAAGCCCGAGGACGGGAACGTCCACATCGTCGGTTCGCCGCTCTATCACACGGCCGTGCTCGTGTTCGCTTCGGCGTCGCTGAACATGGGACACCCGGTGGTGCTGATGGAGAAGTGGACCCCGGAGGACTCTCTGCGCCTGATCGAGAAGTACCGAGTCACGACAAGTCACATGGTTCCGACTCAGTTTCACCGCATGCTCGCGCTGCCGCCGCACGTGCGCGCGAAGTACGACTGCAGCTCCACGCGCACCATGGTGCACGCGGCCGCGCCCTGCCCGCCCGACGTGAAGCGCCGCATGCTCGATTGGTGGGGTGACTCGATCTACGAGTACTACGCCGCGACCGAGGGTGGGGGTACACTCGTGACTCCGCAGGAGTGGCGCAGGTATCCCGGAACCGTCGGCAAGGCGTGGCCCGGCGCGGACATCAAGATCTACGACGACGAGGCCAAGGAGCTGTCGACGGGCCTTCAGGGAACGGTGTACATGCGGCTCGGTCAGGCCGACTTCGAGTACCACAAGGACAAGGAAAAGACGCGCAAGAACCGCATCGCCAACTACTTCACCGTAGGCGACGTCGGTTACTTGAACGAGGAAGGCTACCTGTTCCTGTGCGATCGCAAGATCGACATGATCATCTCGGGTGGCGCGAACATTTATCCGGCCGAGATCGAGAACGTGCTGCTCGCGCACCCGAAGGTCGGCGACGTCGCAGTCTTCGGCATCCCGAACGAGGACTGGGGTGAAGAGGTGAAGGCGGTGGTCGAGCCCGCCGCCGGCGTCGCGCCAGGGCCCGCGCTCGCCGCGGAGATCCTCGCGTTCTGCGCCGACAAGCTCGCCAAGTTCAAGACGCCCAAGACGATCGACTTCCTCGCGGAGCTGCCGCGCGATCCCAACGGCAAGCTCTACAAGCGCAAGCTGCGTGACCCCTACTGGGCGAATCGAGAGCGGGCGATTTGATGAATGACGCGGCGGCGGACATCTCCGAGATCACGCAGCTCCTGTACCGCTACGCGCGCGCCATCGACGCCAAGGACTGGAAGACCCTCGAGCGGGTCTTCA
>JBGQIB010000239.1:0-4541 GCA_041498295.1 bacterium
CGCCGACTCAATCGAAAGCTCCGCGACACCGAATAGTTTCGCCAGCTCGATGCGTATCTCGACCCCCGCCAAGGTGGCCGTCCTGCTCGTCGCCGGGACGCTCTTCGTCGCTGCGCCCGTCGCGCGCGCGGGGAGCTTCGAGGTCAGTCCGACCTTCGATCCGAGCGACGACGCGGCCTCGCGGCCTCCTGCCGCGGAAGACGAGCCGGCCGCGCGCGATTGGAACGCGCTCGGCGAGGACGACGCGCGCTCGCGGCATCCAGCGCTCGAGGACCACCCGCGTCTGCGCGAGCACATGCGGCGCAGACTCGCGCGAGAGGCGGCCATGGAGCGCGCCGACGAGTCGCCCGCGGAGGCGCGCGAGACGACGCCCGAGGCGCCGTCGTTCGGCGATCTCGACCGAGTGATTCCGCCCAATGCGCGCACCGAGCTCGCGGCGAGTGCGGCGCGCTGGGCGCCGCGCATCGAGTACGCGCTCGACCAGGCTTACAGCTCGCTCCCGCCGGAGCTGCAGACGCGCGCATCGCAGCTCCGCGATTTCGCGTCGCGTCCCGCCGGACGGCGCTGGCTCGTCGGGGGGCTGTGCGCGCTCGGCCTGTTGCTCGTGCTCGCTCGCTCGGCGCGCGGCGCCGGCGACCTCGTCGTCGTCATCGCTTATCCCGACGATCTGCGCGGCAGCTTCAGCGTCTCGCTCTCGCGACGCCGCCCGCGGCGCAAGCGCGCCTCGCCGGCCGAGCGCGAGGCGGCGAAGGGAAAGGCCTCTTCGCGCACCGTACACTATTTGGTGTCACGCGAGACACAGTTCCGCGGCGTCTCGCCGGGCAAGTACTGGGTCACGGTCGACGGCGAGCTCTACGGCACGAGTGGCGACGGCGCGCTGGAGGAACCGTTCGAGTCGCAGCAGGTGACGGTCGGCAGCCGAGATACACGCCGCGTCGAGTTCGACTTGAAGCCGCGACACTGTCCGGTGGAGATCCGCGTGGCGTGGGACGGACAGCCGCTGCGCGAGTGCGCGGTCTCGATCGCGGGCCGGCCGGACACGTTCCGCCACTTGCGCGGGCAGTCCGCGCGCATCGGCCTGCCGCTCGGCCGACATCTCGTGGCGCTCGGCAGCGGCGACCGCGTCGCCGAGCGCGAGGTGCTCGTCGAGAGCTACGCGACGTTGGTGATCGACGTCGACCTCGGCCGCACCGAGGGCGTACTCTTCAAGGGCTGCCCGCCGGCAGTGACTCCGTATCTGCAGGGCGACGTTCCGAGTGCTGCGCGCGCGCTCGCGCGCGAGGGCCAGGACAAGCTCTCGAACTTCCTGCTCGCGCGCATGCACGCGACACAGGGCAACAAGGGGCGCGCCGCCGAGCACTACGAGTACGCGGAGTACTACGCCGACGCCGCGAAGCTGCGCGAGGAGCTCTCGGAGTGGTCGCGCGCCGCGGCGCTCTACCAGAAGGCGGGCGAGCCCATGCGCTCCGCCGACATGTTCCGCCGCGCGGGCGACCCGATCCGCGCGGGCAAGGCATACGAGGCGGCGGCCGACTACGAGCGCGCACTCGCCTGCTACCGCGAAGCCGGCGAGACGGAGCGCGTGATCGGCGCGCTCGAGCGCAGCGGCGATTCGTTCCAGGCCGCGGTGCTCGCGCGCGACAACGACGACCGCGCGCGCGCGATCAAGCTGCTGCAGCAGGTCCTGCCGGGCGATCCGAACTACTCGGAGGCGTGTCTCCTGCTCGCGGACGCGCTCGAGAGCGAGGGCCACGTGGATCTCGCCGCGCGCAAGCTCGAGGAGCGCATCGAGCGCGACTCTGCGAGCGAAGTCGACCCAGCACTGCGCGCGAGGCTCGCGGAGCTTTTGGAGCGCAGTGGCGAGCCGGGCCGGGCGATCGAGGTGCTCGAGAAGTTGCGCGAGGACGAGCCCACCTTCCCGGAGATCTCGACGCGCATCGAGTCACTGCGCAAGCGGGTCTCGTCCGCGCGCGAGGCGAGCGGCCGACTCACCGCGGCGACCGTTCCCGTCGTCGCCGAGAGCCGCTACGAGATCATCGAGCAGATCGGACGCGGCGGCATGGGCGTCGTGTTTCGGGCGCGCGACAAGCGCCTCGGGCGCGAGGTCGCGCTGAAGCGCCTGCCCGAGAATCTGCGCGACCACCCCGCCGCGGTGCAGCTGTTTCTGCGCGAAGCGCGCGCGGCCGCGGCGCTGAATCACCCGAACATCGTGACGCTCTTCGACGCAGACCAAGAGGAGCAGACGTTCTTCATCACCATGGAGCTGCTCGAGGGCGACCCGCTGCACGTGATCCTGCGGCGCGCGGGACGGCTTTCGCCGCGCGACTGCGCGCGCCTCGGCGTGCAGATCTGCGCCGGCCTCGAGTACGCGCACGAGCGGCGCATCGTGCACCGCGACATCAAGACGGCGAACCTGTTCTTCACGCGCGGCAAGGTCGTGAAGATCATGGACTTCGGCCTCGCGAAGATGGTCGAAGAGGTGCGCCGCTCGGCGACACTGATCGGTGGCACCCCATACTACATGGCGCCGGAGCAGGCGCTCGGCGAGTCGGTCGACGCGCGCGCCGACATCTACGCGCTGGGCGTGACCTTCTTCGAGCTCGTGACCGGCGGCGTGCCGTTCCGCGAGGGCGACGTCACGTACCACCACCGGCACACGCCCGCTCCCGATCCGCGCACACGCGCCGAGAACCTGCCCGACGGCTTCGCGGAGCTGATCCTAGAGATGATGGCCAAAGATCCCGCGGCTCGCGTCGCGAGCGCCGCGGCTGTCTCCGCGCGCTTGGCCCCGTTCACCGCATAGTTCCTCCGGTCTTCCCGACCCCGACGACGAACAACGCGACGGGGAGGCGAGGGCCGCCCCGAGCCGACCCCGCAAGCGGCGCAGCCGCGCGCAGTGAGGCGCAGCCGAACGAAGTTAATCAGACCCGCGCTTTTGGCGCGCCTCGAAGAGCGCGCGGAAGCGCTCGACGCCGACGGAGATGAAGATGCCCTCGGCTTCGGCGCAGAGTGAGTCGCCCGCGAACAGCTTCCCCGTCGTGAAGATCTTGCGGCCCTCGCTGCGCTCGTAGCGCGCTTCGAAGCGCAGCTCCGTATGGAGCGGCGTCGGCCGGCGGTAGCGAACCGTGAGCGTGCCGGTCATGCCCGGCGTGCCGGAGAGCGCGTTCGCGAAGCCGAGCACCTCGTCGAACGCGGCGGCGACGTAGCCGCCGTGCACGCAGCCGGGCGGTCCTTCGTACGCGGAGCCGAAGACTCCGCGGCCGAGGACGCTTCTGCGATCCGGCTCGGCGCGCAGCTCGATCGGCGGCGAGAGCGGATTCGAGAGACCGATCAGCGGGCTGTGATCGAAGAAGCCCGCGGTGTCACCGGCAGGCGAAGTCTCCGCCCAGCCCTCGTAGCGGTTCGGGCGCGGGTGAGTCGCGAGCAGCAATGCGTAGCGCTCGAGCCCGTCGGCCGCGGCGGCGAGCTCGGCTTCGGGCGCGTCGGTCTCGACGAGCCGCGAGATCACGACGCGCATGGCGGCCGCGAGGCGCCGCTTCTCCTTCAAGGCCCCGGAGGCCTGGGCCAGCTCCGTCTCCCAGCGCGAGAGCCCTCTACGCAGAATGGTGTCATCGCTCATCGCCGTACCCCTACCACGGACGCGAAGCGCGCGAGCGCCCGCGACAGCGGCGGGTAGCCGGCGTCGGCGGGAATCGCGAGCTCGTTCTTGCCGTCGGCGCCGCGCGCGAGCGCAGGCTGCACGGTCACGATCGGTTGCTGCCGCGCGCGCTCGAGCGCATCCGCCACGTCGCGCGACTCCGCGAGCCGCACCAAGTTCATCAGCGTCGGATAGATGATCGTGCGCCGGCCGCTCTCGGCTTCGCCGAGCGCCGCCTGGGGGCAGATCCAGACCGAGTCAACCGACTCGTGGCCATCGTGCAGAGCGAGCTGGTCCTCCGGCGCGGCGGCGAGGAAGAAGTGCGTGTCGAAGCGCTTGGGCATGTTCGCCGGCGTAATCCAGTGCGCGAAGTGCACCAACTGATCCAGCGCCAACCGAAGTTTTTCTTTCCGCAGCACGTCGGCCAACACCGCTTCGCGCTTCTCGAGCAGCGGACGATAGAGCTGCAGATCGGCGAGGCGCTCGCTGGTCACGAAATCGCCATGGCGTGCGTCGCGCGCCAGCAAAATGCCTGACTCTTCGAAAGCTTCGCGGATGGCGCCGGCACCCATGGCGCGCATCGTCTCGGTCCAGTCTGCGCCGCCGTCGAAAAACTCCGTCAGTGCAGCGTCGGCGTCGCTCTTCTCGACCTTGCCGCCCGGAAATACGAGCGCGCCCGCGACAAAGTCTATCTGGTGGTGACGCTTCACCATGAAGACTTCGAGACCGCCCGGCGCATCGCGCAGCAACAATATGGTGGCAGCCGGTACCGGCACCGCCACGGGTTTCTCGTTCTCGGCCATGATTCCTCGCTGTTCTGAATTCACTCTAGCGAGCGACAGCCGCCGCCGCCAAGCTTGCCATCGTCGATATCGCAAGCACGACGTAGTATCCGTCGGTCCCC
>JBGQIB010000240.1:0-4541 GCA_041498295.1 bacterium
TGCCGAGGGACGTCTTGCCGACGCCCGGGGGACCGAGGAAGCACAGGATCGGACCCTTGGGGTCCGACACCAAACGGCGTACCGCGAGATACTCGAGGATGCGTTCCTTCACCTTCTCGAGGTCGTAGTGGTCCTCGTCGAGGATGCGGCGCGCATGCACGAGGTCGAGATTGTCGTCCGTCTGCGTCTTCCACGGCAGATCGAGCAGCCACTCGACGTAGGTGCGCGCCACCGAGCGCTCGGGGGAGTGAGTCGGCATGCCGGAGAGGCGGCCCACTTCGCGCTCCGCGACCTCGCGCGCTTCGGGCGAGAGCTTCGCGCTCTCGAGGCGATCGCGCAGCTCGTCGCCCTCGGCGCCCTGCTCGTCGTTCTCGCCGAGCTCCGCGCGGATCTTGCGCAGCTGCTCGCGCAGCAGCTTGCGCCGCTCGTCCTCGCCGATCTCTCCGGCTGCGCGCTCGGCGAAGGTCTTGGAAACCTGCGCGATGCGAATCTCGCGCATCAGATAGCGCATCAGCGTGCGCAGCCGCGCGAGCACGTCCTGCTGCGCGAGCAGCTCGACCTTCTCCACCAGCGGCATCGTGCCGTTGAACGCGATCACGTCGGCGAGGCGCGCTGGGTCGTCGAAGCGATCGAGGATCTGGGCGGCTTCCTCGGGAATGTCGTCGCGCAGCGAGACCAGCTCTTTGCCGAGTCTTTGCACGGTTCGCCGCGCCGCCTCGGCCTCGGGGGTCTTGTCGAGGAGGTCCGGGAGCACCTCGGTGTCGACGTCGGTGTGGGTGCCGGCGTCGTGCAGCGCCTGAAGGCGCACGCGCGCCAGGCCGACCACGGCGACGGAGATGCCCGACCCGGTCTCGGCCAGGTGCACGATCTTGGTGAGCGTGCCGACGGGATAGAGATCCTCGAGGCGCGGCGTCTCCGTTTCCGGTGCGCGCTGCGTCGCAACCGCGAGGAAGCCGCCGTTCCGCGCCGCCGCCTGCACGGCGGCCAGCGACGCCGCCCGTCCCACAGAGAGCGGCAGGGTCACGCCCGGGAACACGACGGTGTTTCGCACGGGCAAGAGGGGCACGCGAACGGGAACGTCGAGACGCTCCCCACCGAGCTCGATCGGGGTCGTTTTGGGTTCGCTCACAGTGGCTCGCAACGCTAGAGCCGCGTCCCCCCGGGTCAACTAAAACGAAGGGCCGCGACCCCCGAGGCCGCGGCCCTCATTTCGACGCGCGAGCGCGCGGATCAGTACTCGAGCTCGTCGAAGTTCATCGAGTTGAAGCAGGGCACGCGCTTCACCAGGTAGACCAGCGAGCCCGCCTGCGAGTAGTCCTTGAGGCTGCCCTTCAGGATGACGTTCCGATCCTTGATCGCGATATCGACTTTGCGCCGCGCCTGGGTCAGCTCCTCGTCGTTCGCGATTTCCTTCTCGACCTTGGCCATCAGGTCGGCGTCCTTCACCGCGGAGCAGTCGTCGACCTTCCCGACGCGGACGCGGTTCCGGACTTCCTTCACGCCGCGCATGGCCTTGATGATCTCTTCAGCCTTCGCGCTCTGCTCGGCGGTCGCGGTGTTGCCCGTGAGCATCATCATGCCGCGCATGGACTTCACAGTGACTTCCATCAGCCCAGGCTCTTTGTAGAGAGTCTGCATGGCCTTCAGCTCGCGCTTGAACTCGGCCTGGCTCTGGGCCGAGGCGTTCAGCGCGAAGCCGAGGATGAGTGCGAAAGCGACGGCAAATCCAGTGCCAAGCGAGCGATGCATGAGGAGTCCTCCGTGGAATCGGCGCGTAGCCTATCGGACGCGTCTCTTGCGGGTCAACCGCACAGTTGCGGGAAAGTTGCGCGCGGCGGCGGCGGTTGCTGGGCGGCAGCCCGGCTAGTACTGGGCGGATTCGACCAGCCGGGACTTGTCCTGCTTCCATGGCCCGTTCCAAGCCTCTAGAAGCTGCGCTGCGGGGCTGGCGCCGCGCTCCACGACGCGCGCGAGGGACTCTAGATAGAGCGACTCGTCCTCGCCGCGCTCGTTGCGCGCAGCGATCCGCTGCAGCCCGCGCCGCGACAGCGCCACGAGCTCGCGCGCGACCTCCAACACCGGCGCGTCCGGCGCCTTGGCGCGGAGCCCATCGCGCGCGACCGCGGCGTGCAGCGCGTCGACATCCGCGAAGCTCCAGCGGCGCAACCGGTCGAGCCCCGCGGCGAGCGCGTCGTCGTCGTAGAGCAAGCCTTTCCAGAACGCCGGCAGCGCGCACACCTGCGCGCCGGGAACGGCGTCGACGCCGCGCGTCTCGATGACGCCTTTCATTCGCACCTCGGGAAACACCGTCGTCAGATGCACGACCCAGTCGGCGAGCGTGGCGCGCTGGCCCTGGAAGCCGCGCGCCATGAACTCGCGAAACGTCAGGCCGTGCGCCTGCAAGCTGTGCCCGTCGCGCACGATCAGGAACATCGGCACGTCGAGCGCCCACTCCGCGTAGCGCCGGTACGCGGTGCCCTCGCCGAAGTCGCGGTCGAACGCGAACGGGAGCAGACTCCAGCGATCGGAGTCGGTGTGTCGCCAGATCTCGGCGCGCATCGACTGGAAGCCGTTCGGCTTTCCCTCGCTGAGCGGCGAGTTCGCGAACAGCGCCGTCGACACCGGCGACGCGGCCAGCGCGAGGCGCAGCTTGCGCGCCGCGTCGGCCTCGGAGGCGAAGTCGAAGTTCGCCTGCACGCCGGCGGTCGCGTGCATCATGTGCAGACCGAGAGTGTCTCGTTTCCCGAGATACTCGCGCATGATCTGGTGTCGCTCGCGCGGCATGCGCGCGAGATCCGCGACCTTCGCGAACGGATGCAGGCCCAGGCCCAGCCAGACGATGCCGAGCTCCGCCGAGATCGCGTTCACGAGCGCGATGTGATCGTCGAACTCGCGCGCGGTCTCGTGCACGGTGGCGAGCGGCGCGCCCGACAGCTCGAGCTGCCCGCCCGGCTCGAGCGTGATCGTGCGCCCGTCGCGCTCGAGGCCGACGAGCAGGCCGGCGTCGCTGAGCGGCTTCCAGCCGTGCCGGGTTTCGATCGCGGAGAGCAGCGCGCGGATGCCGTTCTCGCCCTCGTAGGGCACAGGCCGAAAGCTCTGCGCGTACAGGCCGAGTTTCTCGTGCTCGGTGCCCACCCGCCAATCGGCGCGCGGCGTCTCGCCGCCGCGGAAATACTCGACGAGCTGTTCGATGTTCTCGGCCGGGCGCGCCAGGCGCGGATCTTCGCGTGTCAGACTCATGCCGGCACTCCCGCATAGAGGTCAGCGTGCATGAAGCGCAGCCACGCGCAGATCACGGCCTGCGCGCCGTATTCCGCGCGCGTGAGCGCTCCCTCGCTGAGTCGGCCGATGTTCCCCGCACCCGCGCCCGGATCGCGGGCTCCGGCGCGCGGCGCGAAGCGGCGGTCGAAGGCGTCACCGATCGGTGTACGTGGCGAGCGCGTCGCCGCGGCGACGCAGTCCGGCGGATACTCGAAGCCGGCGCTGAAGCCGAGCCCTTCGCGCGCGCCGTCGAACAGCACGCAGCAGCCGAGATTCAGCCAACCGGTCGGCACCTCGGGCAGCGCGATCAGGCCGTCCTCGATGCCCGCCGCGAGCTCGCCGGCGCCGCCCGAGTGACTCCCGCGCGCGCGGTTGCGCGCCCCGGCCACGATCTCCGCGAAGCCGAGCGGCTGCGGGTCGACTCCGCTCGGCGCGTCGACGCCCAGCACGTCGACGTGCGCGAAGAACGGCGCGAGCCCGCGTCGAACCGCTTCGAGCTTCGCCGTGTTCCGGCTGCCCACGCGGACCAAAATTCGCTCCCTCAAACGCCCGTCGCCTCGCGCACGAGCGCGGCGAGGCGCTCCTCGAGCAGAGTCTCGATCTCGGAGCCGCGAAGCGGCGCCTCGGCGCACGGCCCCTCTTCCTTGCCGCGCTTGAAGGGACCGACGACCCGCATCTTGCCCTCGCCGCGTGCGATCGCGATGCAGAGCACTTCGAAGCGGCCGCGCGTGACGCGGAACTGAACCGCGTCCACGTGCTTCTCGTCGGGATCGACCCCCGACACCTCGATGTTTCCGAGATAGCCCGCGCCCAGCTCCGAGGCGCGCTGTCGAAACGCCTCGACCGCCTCGAACGCCGCGTCGCGCAGCACGCGCGCGGCCTCGCGTGCCTGGCGCAGTCGCGCCGCCAAACCGGGATCGCGCTCGGCGAGCTCGTCGGCCAGCTTGCGGAAGCGCTGCGCGTCCATCGGCGCAGTGTATTTCATCGGGGCGGTATACTGCGCCGGCTTTGCCGGGGTTGAAGGCGGGGATCGGAATCGCGGTCGCCCTCGCGGTGTCCGCTGCGGCGCTCGCCGGCGCTCGCGCCGAGCTCGCGTGGACCGCGTTCGCGACTGCGTTCCTGATCTTCTGTCTGTCGACGCGGCTGTCGCTGAATTGGCAGATCCTCGCCGGCACCGCGCTCGGGATCGCGTTCGGGCGCGCGGTCGCGAGCGGCGCGCTCCCGCCGGAGACCGCGGACGCGATGAAGAACGTCGGGAAGCTCTTCATCGGGCTCCTCAA
>JBGQIB010000241.1:0-4518 GCA_041498295.1 bacterium
CTCGATCGCGCCGTCGAAGTCACTCGGCACCGCGACGTCCGCGATCCGAAAGCGCAGCGCGCTCGCGCGCGCGCACAGCTCGTCGCCCGCGAACAGGTCGGCCTCGAGCACTTCCACACTGCTCCCCGCGCGCACGACGCGAGCGGCGGTGCGGACGCGCGCCATCGGGGCGGCGCGCATCAGGTCGACCGTCAGACGCGTGACTTGCGAGGCGCGCTCCGCCGGCACGCGCTCCACGGCGCGCGCCAGGAGCGCGAGCATCGGGCTCCCGTGCTGCGTGTTCGGATACCACGGCCCGCGCGCGAGCTCGCTCGGCGCGAAGCCGTCGGCGTCGGGCTGAAACACGAACTCGGGAGGGTTCGGCACGGCGCGCAGCCTAGCATGCGCGCCGCGCGCGTCGGGTATGCTTGGGCCATGGAAACACGCAGCAAGCAGGAACAGGTCAAGACTCCCGACGGAATGATGCCGGTGTACGTCGCCGAGCCGACCGCGCCCGGACGCTACCCGACGGTGATCGTGGTGATGGAGATCTTCGGCGTGAATCGACACATCGAGGACGTCACGCGCCGCATCGCCGCCGAAGGCTACGTCGCGCTCGCACCCGACCTCTTCTACCGCAGCGGCCCCGGCAAGGTGATCGGGTACGACAAGATCGGCGAGGCGATCGGACTCGCGCAGACGCTCCGCGACCCGAAGGTCGTCGACGATCTGCGCGCCGCGCTCGACTTTCTCGCGGCGAAGCCCAACGTGAGCGGCGCCAGGGCCGGGATCACCGGCTTCTGTATGGGCGGGCGCATCTCGTTCCTCGCGGCGGCCGAGCTGCCCGATCGGATCGGCGCCGCGGCGCCGTTCTACGGCGGAGGGACCATCGCACTTCTGCCGAAGGCGGACTCGATTCGCGCGCCGCTGCAATTTTTCTTTGGCGAGCGAGACACCTACATTCCGCAGGACCAGGTGAAGGCGATCGACGCGCGACTCCGCGAGCTCGGGAAGACCTACAAGATCGAGATCTACGCGGGCGCGGACCATGGCTTCTTCTGCAACGACCGAGCGTCGTACGACGAGAAGGCCGCGCAGGACGCGTGGTCGAAGCTGACGGCGTTCTTCCGCACTCACCTCGGCGCAAAGGAGTAGGGCGATGGCTCGACCGTTCCCGAACGATCCCTATCTGCAAGGAAACTTCGCGCCGCTCGGCTTCGAGTGCGACGCGAATGATCTCGTGGTGATCGGCGAGATCCCGCGCAGTCTCGAGGGTGCGCTGTACCGCAACGGCGCGAACCCGCAGTTCGCGCCGCGCGGCCGCTATCACTGGTTCGACGGCGACGGCATGATTCACGGCTTCTTCTTCGAGAACGGCCGTGTCTCGTACAAGAACCGCTGGGTGCGAACCGAGCGATTCAGGCGCGAGCGCGCCGCGGGCGAAGCGCTGTTCGGCGGCATCAACGACATGATGCTGACACACGAGAGTGTCGTGGGCGTCTCGGGAAACACGGCGAACACGAACATCGTCTCGCACGCGGGCAAGCTGCTCGCACTCTGGGAAGGCGGGCTGCCGACGGAGCTCGATCCCGAGACGCTCGAGACGCGCGGCACCTGGGACTTCGGCGGCCAATTCACTCGGCGCAACCACGAGACCGGCATCATGACCGCGCATCCGAAGTTCGACCCGCGCAGCGGCGAAATGCTGATGTTCGGCTACAGCGCGATCGAGCCCTATCTCGTCTACAACGTGGTCGACTCGAACGGGAAGCTCGTGCGAAGTGAAGAGATCGACGTTCCGTGGCCGAGCATGATGCACGACTTCATCACGACGGCCGAGCACGTGATCTTCCCGATCTTCCCGGTGGTCTTCGATCTCGGGGCGATCGCGAACGGCGGCTCCGTGATGTCGTGGCAGCCCGAGCGTGGCACGATGATCGGCGTGATGCCGCGCGACGGCGGTGGCAAGGACGTCCGCTGGCTCCGAACCGACCCGTGCTTCGTGTTCCACCCGATGAACGCGCACAGCGAGGGCGACAAGGTGATCTGCGAAGTCGCGCAGTTCCCCGTGTTGCCGCTCTTCGATCATCCCGACGCCGGTCCGCCGAATCTCCACCGCTGGACGATCGACCTCGGGTGCGGCGACGTGAAGATGGAGCGCCTCGACGACATTCCCGCGGAGTTCCCGCGGCTGGACGAGCGCTACACCGGATTGCGTTACGAGCACGGCTATGCGGGTGGCTCGCTGCGCGAGCGCGAGGGCGCGATCACGTTCGACTCGATCCTGCACTACAACCTCAAGACCGGAAGTCGCAGCGCGCACGTCCTTCCCGAGGGCTGTTACACGGGTGAGCCGGTGTTCGTACCATCTCGCCCGAACGCGCCGGAAGGCGAGGGCGTTCTGCTCGCCACGATCTACCGCGAGGACGAGCGCTCGAGTGACTTGCTCGTCCTCGACGCCGAGAACGTCGAGAAGAGCCCGATCGCCACCATCAAGCTGCCCACGCGCGTGCCGTTCGGCTTCCACGGCAACTGGCGGCCCGCGAACGACTGACGGCGGGCGCGTGGACGACGAGCAGATCCTCGACGCGCTCGTCGAGAAGAACCGTGCCGGTGGTTCGCGCCCGCTCGCGAAGTTCAGGAGCGTCGCGGGCGCGCACCAGTATCTGAAGGTCTATCGGCTCATCCGCCGCTTCGTCCGAGAGGGCGGGCGCGTGCTCGACTGGGGCGCGGCGGGTGGTCACTTCTCGTATTTCCTGGCGCGCGCCGGCTACCGCGCCGCGGGTTACTCGTTCCACCCGTTCGAGTTCGCGAGCTGGCTCGACGACCCCGACTACGAGTTCACGGCGGGCAGTCCCGCCGAGCCGGTGAAGCTCCCGTACGCCGACGCGTCGTTCGATGCGGTCGCGTCGATCGGCGTGCTCGAGCACGTGCGCCAGACCGGCGGCAGCGAGCCCGCGAGCTTGCAGGAGATCAAACGCGTGCTCCGCCCCGGCGGCGTATTCGTCTGCTACCACTTCCCGAACCGCGCGAGCTGGATCGAGCTCGCCGCCTCGCTGCGCCGCGGCAAGCATCATCACCCGTACCGATTCGCGCGCGCCGACATCGAGCGACTCACACGCGACGCGGGCCTCGAGCTGCTGCACGTCGAGCGCTACGCGCTCCTGCCGCGCAACTCACTGCAGCACCTGCCCGCAGCGCTCGCGACCTCGCATGGCTTCGCGCGCGCGTACGACCGCGCGGACGACGTGCTCGGCCGCCTGCTCGCTCCGATCTGCCAGAACTGGTGCTTCGTGGCGAGGAAGAGCGCGAGCTAGTTCGCGCCCGCGAGCGCGCTCCGGAGCGCGCGCGCGCTCCCGACCGGATCCACCCACGCGCCGTCGAGCAGCGCCTGCGAGACGTCGAGGACGCGATCGGGCTGCTTCGCCGCGAGCTGCTCGGGCTGCATCACGACGAGCACGCCCCGCTCGCCGGCGAAGACGTTTTCCACGCCCGCGAGCTCGAGCAGGTGAGAGACGAACGCGTCGCCGCCGACGATGCGCAGCGGCGTGCGGGAGACGACCAGGGCGACCTTCGGGCGCGGGGCGCCGGGCGCGCCTTCCTGCAACTCACGAGTCACTCGCTCGATCAGCTGCGCCGCGGCCTTGGGCTTGCCGAGCACGGTCGCGATCTCGGTGTAAGCGCCGAATACCTCGTCCGTGCTCGTCGGCGCGAAGGCGCGCACGGGGATGCTGCGCGACGCGAATGCGGCGCGCACGTCGGCCGATACGGCGCTCGCGTCCGCGAGCGCCAGGTTCGCGCCGCTCTTGAACGCGCGCTCGAGCACGTCGGGCGCGCTCGGATCTAGTGTCTGGAGGCCGTCCCCGAGGCCGAGCGCCCGCGCGACCTGGGTGGTCGAGTCGGACAGCGAGATCACGCGGCGCGGCGGCGGCCCTCCGCCGCACGCGAAGAGCGCGGCGAGGGCGATGCCAGCGACCGCGCTCCAGAGACGACTGCCTGGATCCCCCACGAGTGGCGAGAATAACGCGCGCGCCGCGCATGTGCGCCCGGCGAGCTCAGGTCTGCTTCTCGCGGCCCCCGCGCTCGAGCCACTCGGCCGCATCCGGGGGCAGAATCTCCGCCACGCGGCGCGCATACGCAGACAGCTCGTCCTGAGTCAGCACGTCGCGCCAGCGGCCGTTCGTGCCCTTGAAGAGAAAGCTCTCGGCGCCGCCCTCGAAGTTCCAGAAAGTGCCGATCTCGGCGGGGCGCGCGCGCATCGCCTCGAACGTGCAGCGCTCGACGACCGCGGGCCAGAGCGACGCGGGCGGCTCGAGTTCGAGGAATGCGGCGACCCGGCGCATCTCGCCCGCGAGGTCGGCCTTCAGATCGGCGTAGTGAACGAGAAGGACGTTCGGCTCGGAGCGCTGCGGCCAGAACGTGGCCACGTGCTGGAGGAGCGACGCCTCCTCGACCCATGCGCGGAAGAAGCCGTGAACGTCTCCGTCCCAGGCCGGCATGGGCGGAACGCCTTCGGCGAGGGCGCGGATGTTGAGTGAC
>JBGQIB010000242.1:0-4460 GCA_041498295.1 bacterium
CGCCGGCGCCCACACGGGTTCGTCGAAGCACAGGGTGGCGCGGCCGTCGTCCTCCGGGCGCACGCGCGCCGACACCGTTCGGTGTCGATAGCGGACGGCCGCTCGCAGCGGCGCTTCGGGTGGCTCGCCGTCCTGCCACGACGCGCGCTCGATCGGGACCACGGTCGCGTACATCTCCTGGGCCCGCGCCACGACCACGGCGTTCTCCGCGGTGCGCACCTCGGCCACGTACCACGGTCCCCCCGAGAGGCCCAGGCCGTGGCGCTGACCCGGGGTGAAGCCGGCCGCGCCGGAGTGCTCGCCGAGGATCTCGCCGTCGCGGGTCGCGATCGGCCCCGAGACGCGCGGACGGTCCGGCCGCAGCCGCGCGAGCGCGCCGCGCACGTCGCCGTCGGGAACGAAGCAGATGCCCTGGCTCTCCGGCTTCTCCGCGGTCGCGAGCCCGAGCTCGCGCGCCAGCGCGCGCACCTCGCGCTTGTCGAGCTCGCCGAGCGGGAACGCAATTCGGTGTAGGGCATCGCGCGGCACGTCGAACAGGAAGTAAGTCTGGTCCTTGGCGAGGTCGCGCGGGCGGAAGAGACCCGGTCCGCCGTCCGCCGTCGGCGCGATGCGCGCGTAGTGACCCGTCGCCACGCCGCACGCGCCGAGCGCCTCGGCGCGGCGCAACAGCAGATCGAACTTCAGCACGCGGTTGCAGGCAACGCACGGGATCGGCGTTCGGCCGGCCGCGTAGTCGGCGACGAAGGGCTCGATCACGGCCTCGCGGAAGCGCTCGCGGTAGTTCGCCGTGTAGTGGCGGATGCCGAGCGCGCGCGCCACGTCGCGCGCGTCCTCGGCGTCGGGCAGCCCACAGCAGCGCTTGCCGGTCGCGGCCGTCGTGTCGGCACGCGTCCCCTGCCCCAGATCCATCGTCACGCCCACGACTTCGTGACCCGCGCGCGCGAGCAGTGCCGCGGCGACCGAGGAGTCGACGCCGCCGCTCATCGCGACCAACCAGCGCGCGCTCATACCGCCCTCGCGCGGCGCACGCGTGCGACGACCTCGGCTAGACGTGAGAGGACGTATTCGATCTGCGCGGCGTCGTTGCTCGGCCCCAGGCTGAAGCGCAGCGCAGCGCGCGCGAGCGCTTCGGGAACGCCCATCGCGAGCAGCACCGGCGACGGCTCGGTCGAGCCCGAGTGACACGCGGCGCCCGTGGAGACGGCGATGCCCTCGAGGTCCAGCGCCTCGACGAGCGCTTCGCCCGACGCGCCCGGGAACGAGACGTCGAGCACGTGCGCGAGCACCTGATCGGGGCCACCGTTGCGAACCACGTCGGGAACCGTGAGCGCAATGCCGGCCCAGAGTGAGTCGCGCAGGCGAGTGAGAAGCAGAGACGACTCCGCGAGCTCGGCGCGCGCAGCCTCGCACGCGGCGCCGAAGCCCGCGATCGCGGGCACGTTCTCGGTGCCCGCGCGCCGGCCGCGTTCCTGCGTGCCCCCGTGTAGCAGCGGCGCGAGCGCCGCGCCCGGGCGCACGTACAGGGCACCCGTGCCTTTCGGCCCGCCGAGTTTGTGCGCGGAGAAAGACGCGTAGTCGACCGGGAGCGACGCGAGCCCGAGCGGCGCCTTCCCGAACGCCTGCGCAGCGTCGGTGTGGAACGAAATGCCGCGGGCCGCCGCCGCGGTCGCGAGCTCCGCGATCGGCTGCAGCACGCCGGTCTCGTGGTTTGCGGTCTGCACGCTCGCGAGCGCGGTGTCGGGCTCGAGCGCGCGCGTGAAGCGCTCCAGCTCGAGTCGGCCGTCGCGCGCGACCGGCACCACGGTCACGCGCACGCCGCGCGCGCGCAGGGCGGCGAGCTGCTCCAGCACGGAGGGGTGCTCGGTCGCCGAGACCACCAGGTGCGCGCCGGCCGCGACCTGACACAGAACGGTGTTGTTCGACTCGGTCGCGCCGCTCGTGAACACGAGCGTCTCGGGGGCGACGCCGGCCAGTGTTGCCACCTGCCTGCGCGCGCGAGAAAGCGCAGCGCGCGCTTCGGCACCGAAGCCGTGCGCGCTCGACGCGTTGCCGAAGATCTGCGCGTGGGCTGCCGACAGCGCGCGCAGCGCCTCCGGCCGCAGGGGCGCGCCGGCATTGTGGTCGAGATAGATCGGGTCCATACGCAGCGGGAAGACTAGCGATTCTCCCCCCAGTGAAGCCGCTTTCCTCATCTCGAACCCGGGCGCCACACCCGCCCCGAGAAACGACCCGCGGGGGCTTCGGGGCCGGGCACAGCGCTTGCTCAATCGACGCCCCAAGTCTCACGAGCGCCGGTCGGCTCCCTCCTTGCTGACGATCGGTACCCAGGAGACGACATCGCCTCGGACTCTCCCTACTCCGACTCCCTTACTCCCGACTCCCTCTACAGGCCGGATCCGGCCCCGCGACAAACACGCGGGGCCGGATCCGGTCGACCGTTTTGGAGCCGATTCCGGGCACGCGCCGCGCGAGCTCGTCGAGGGTCGCGAAGGGTCCGCCGCGGGCGCGCTCGCGCGTGATCGCGCCGGCGCGCACCGGACCGATCCCCGAGACACGCTCTAGCTCGCGCGCGGAGAGCGCATTCAGCGGCGCCGGCAGTGCAAGCGCTTCGCGCAGCGCGAGCGGCGTGCGCTCGCAGGCGCAGCGCCCGAGCTCCGCTCGGGAGACGTCGAGCCTACACCCGCTGGTGTCGCGCACGAGCGCGAGCCGCCCGGGCGCCGCGGGCGCGATCGAGAACGCGAGCGCCGCGGCCGCGAGCGCGCCCCAGACGAGCGCGCGGGCGCGGTGCGTCTCGGGCACGGCCGGCTCCACGGCCGCTAGCCCTCGGTCTCCGGCGCTGTCTCCCCGAGCTCGAACGCGTCGTGCAGCGCGCGACACGCGAGCTCGGTGAATTTCTCGTCGATCACCACGGAGATCTTGATCTCCGACGTGTTGATCATCTGGATGTTAATGTTGTGCTTCGAGAGCACCGCGAACATCTTGCCAGCGACGCCCGCGTGGTCCTTCATGCCGAGCCCGATGACGGACACCTTGGCGATGCCGCTGTCCGACTTCACGCCCGCGGCACCGAGCTCGCGACCCACGTCCTCGACCAGCGAGAGCGCGCGCTTCATGTCGCCGCGCGCGACGGTGAACGTCATGTCCGTATGGCCCTGCGTCGAGACGTTCTGCACGATCATGTCGACGACGATGCCCGACTCGGAGAGCGGGCCGAAGATCTTCGCCGCGATCCCCGGTACGTCGGGCACGCCGAAGATCGTGACCTTCGCCTCGGCGCGGTTGTAAGTCACGCCCGAGACGACCAGGCGCTCCATGATCTCGCTCTCGGGGACCACCCAGGTGCCCTCCTCGTCGCTGAATGTGCTGCGCACGTGGATCGGTACGCGGAACTGCTTGCCGAACTTCACCGAACGGATCTGCAACACCTTCGAGCCGAGGCTCGCCATCTCGAGCATCTCGTCGTAGGACACCTGCGCGAGCTTGCGCGCGTTCGGCACGATGCGCGGGTCACTGGTGAATACGCCGGTCACGTCGGTGAGGATCTCGCACACGTCGGCGCCGAGCGCTGCAGCGACGGCGACCGCGCTCGTGTCCGAGCCGCCGCGGCCGAGCGTGGTGATGTCGCCCTCGTCGGTCACGCCCTGGAAGCCGGGCAGAACCGCGATGCCGTCGTTCGCGATCTCCTCGCGGATGCGCGCGGTGTCGATGCGGTGGATGCGCGCGCGCGCGTGATCGTCGTCGGTGTAGACCTTCACTTGGGCGCTGGTGAAGCTGCGCGCGCGCACGCCGAGGCTTTGGATCGCCATCGCCAGCAGCGCGATCGTCTGCTGCTCGCCGGTGGAGACGAGCATGTCGTACTCGCGCGGGTCCGGGCTCGGAGAGATCTCGTGCGCGAGCGCCACCAGCTGATCGGTGACTCCCGCCATGGCCGACACGACCACGACCACGGAGTTCCCGCGCTTCTGTGTGTCGACCACGCGGCGCGCGACGTTGCGGATGCGCTCCGCGCCCGCGACCGAGGTGCCCCCATACTTCTGAACGATCAGCGCCATCGCGATTCGAGTTCCTTCAAGAGCTCCCGCGCACGTTCGCCGCGCGCCTCGCTGCGGACTTCGCGCTCCCCCGACTCCGGATCGGCCGAGATGCGCAGCTCGAGGCGGTCCGGCGGCAGCGCCTCGGGAAAGCGCTCGGGCCATTCGACGACCAGCACCCCGTCGGCGCTCGCGAGGTCGTCGAACCCCGCATCGAGCAGGCGAGCGTAGCTTTCTACCCGATAGAAGTCCGCGTGTCGGAGCCAGGCGCGGGCGGGGTATTCGGCGACGAGCACGAAGCTCGGGCTCGTGACGGCAACTTCGGGCGCAACGCCGAGCCCGCGCGCGAGACCCTGCACGAAGCAGGTCTTGCCGGCGCCGAGCGGCCCCGAGAGCGCGACCACGTCCCCGCCGCGCAAGAGCTCGCCG
>JBGQIB010000243.1:0-4437 GCA_041498295.1 bacterium
GCCGCGACCTCCTTACCCGAGCCCGTCTCGCCAAGCAGCAAGACAGGGACGTCGGACGGCGCGACCAACTCGATGCGCTCCATCGAGGCGCGCAGTCCGGAGTCGGCGCCGACGATGCTCTCCGAGAGATCCTCCCGCCCGAGCCGAGTCAGGAGGCTGCGCTTGTCGGCCTCGGCCGCGCGCCGCAGGGCTTCGAGCTCCGCGATCCTCCGATCGTTGGCGAGCGCGACGGCGAAGGGCTCGACCAGCGCGCGCGCGACGTCCTCGTGCTCGCGCTCGAAGTGTCTCGGCGGTCGCGCGACCAGGAGCAGCAGGCCCGCGGGTTCGTCGTCGCGCATGAGCGGTCCGACGAGAACGTCGCCCTCGAGTGACTCGGGCAGCGCCCCGGGCAGGCGTCGCAGCACGCTCGCCGCGGAACCGCGCAGCGGTCTTCCGCGGCGACAGAACGCCGTGAGCTCCTGCAGCGCGGCGGGCGAGAGCGCGTCGCGCGTGTGCGCGTCGTCGCCCTCGGAAGCGCGCGCGGACGCGACCGTCTCGACGCTCGCGTGCGCGAGATCGAGCCGGCGCACCAACACCAGGTCGACGGGCACGCGGCGCGCGAGCAGCGGCGTGCAGCGCTGCACGGCCTCGCCGATCTCGATGTGCCGGCCCACCTCGCGCCAGATGTCGAGCAACAGCGGAGCGAATCGCTCCATCGATCCTCCGAAGTTCTAGATCTTATCACGGATTTGTAGAATGAGTTGACGGAATTTCCGTGAATTGTGACGGAAAATATCGACCTGTCTCCGAGCGGGCCATTTCGGGCACGAGATTGCCGGCATGCACCTTGCTCAAGGGCCTGCTGCCCACATCGGGAGAGGGAGCGGAAATGACACAGGGATGGGCGGCGCTCGGCGTCGCAGCGGCCGCATTCGCGCTCGCGCTCGGCGCGCCGCACGCGGGGGCGGAGGAACAGAGACCGGCCGGGAGCGGCGATCGCTCCGCGCTCGAACAGCGCGTGAACGAGCTCGAACAGGAGCTCGCGCTCGTGAAACGCAAGCTCGAGGTCGACGCGGAGACGGAGGCCGCGAAGCCGGTGCAAGCCGTGGTCAGCGCCGGCGCCGACGGCTTCTCGATCCGCTCGCCCGACGCGAAGTACCAGCTGCGCATCCGCGGCTACACGCAGTTCGACGGGCGCTTCTTCAACGAGGCGCCAGCGAACCTCGCGCCGGGCTCCGACACGTTCTTCTTCCGGCGCATCCGCCCGATCATTGAGGGTACACTCGCCGGTGTCGTCGACTTCCGGATCATGCCGGACTTCGCCGGCAGCACGCTCGTCGTTCAGGATGCCTACGCAAATCTGCGTTACCTGCCGGAAGCACAGCTCCAGCTCGGCAAGTACAAGGGACCCGTCGGGCTCGAGCGCCTGCAGTCGGCGACGGCGATGTGGTTCGTCGAGCGCGCGCTGCCCACGCAGCTCGTCCCGAACCGCGACCTCGGCGTCATGCTCCAGGGTGCGATCGGCGAGGGACTCGTCAACTACCAGCTGGCGTGGATGAACGGCGTACCCGACGGCGCGTCGAGCGCCGACTCGGACTCCGGCAACGACAAGGACCTGTTCGCGCGCGTCTTCTTCAATCCGTTCCAGGACGCCGGCATTCCCGCGCTCCAGGGTCTGGGAGTCGGCTTCGCGTCGAGTTACGGCCACGAAGTGGGAACGCCGGGCACCTTCAAGACCTCGGGTCAGCAGACCTTCTTCGCGTTCCGCACCGGCGTCCAACAAGACGGGAGCGCCACGCGTTACTCGCCGCAGGCCTACTGGTACTGGGGCCCCGTCGGTCTGCTGACGGAGTACGTGCAGTCGACGAGGGAGTACAGCCGCCCCGGCTTCTCCAACATCCGTGCCGACAACTCGGCGTGGCAAGTCGCGCTGGGTTGGGCGATCACGGGCGAGAACGAGTCATACCGCGGTCTCCTGCCGAGCTCGTCGTTCGATCCGTACCACGGCACGTGGGGCGCGTTCGAGCTGATCACCCGCTTCAGTCAGCTGAAGGTCGACGACTCGGTGTTCGACGCGAACTTCTCGGACCCCGCGGCGAGCGCAGAGTCGGCCAAGCTGTGGAGCGTCGGAGTGAACTGGTACCTGAACCGGTTCGCGAAGTTCGGCCTCGACTACGACAACACGAGCTTCCGCAACTTCGACGGCAACAAGGACCGCACCACCGAGGGTGTGATTCTCGCACGCCTTACGCTCGCCTACTAGGAAACCCGCGATGACACTCATGCAAGTCACTCTGTCTCTCGTGGCCGCGGCGTTCTTCAGTCTGGCAAGCGCGACCGCGCGCGCGGACGCGACGCTCCTGAACGTCTCGTACGACCCGACGCGCGAGCTCTACGCCGACTACAACAACCTGTTCGCGAAGCACTGGCAGGAGACGCACGGCGAAGCCGTCACGATCAACCAGTCACACGGCGGCTCTGGCAAGCAAGCGCGCGCCGTGATCGACGGCCTCGAAGCCGACGTCGTGACGCTCGCGCTCGCCGGCGACGTCAACGCGCTCTACGAGCGCGCGCAACTCGTGCCGCGCGACTGGCAGAGCCGCCTGTCCAACAACAGCTGCCCGTATACGTCTACGATCGTGTTTCTCGTCCGCAAGGGGAATCCGAAGGCGATCAAGGACTGGGATGACCTCGCGAAGCCGGGTGTCTCGGTGATCACGCCGAGCCCGAAGACGTCCGGCGGCGCGCGCTGGAACTATCTCGCCGCGTGGGGCTACGGGCAGAAGAAGTTCGGCGGCGACGAGGCGAAGACACGCGCCTTCGTCGCGGCGATCTACGAGAACGCGCCCGTGCTCGATGCCGGCGCCCGCGGCTCGACGACCACGTTCGTGGAACGCGGCATCGGCGACGTGCTGATCGCCTGGGAGAACGAGGCTTTGCTCGCGCTGGAGCAGCTCGGCAAAGGGCAGTTCGAAGTGGTCGCGCCCTCGCTCTCCATCCTCGCGGAGCCGCCCGTGGCGGTGGTCGACGCGGTCGCGCGCCGCCACGGCACGAGCTCGCTCGCGGCCGAGTATCTCGAGTATCTGTATTCGCCCGAGGCGCAGGACTTGATCGGAAAGCACTTCTACCGGCCGAGCGATCCCGCGGCGGCCGCGAAGTACGCGAACCAGTTCCCGAAACTCGAGCTGCTCTCGATCGAGAACGACTTCGGCGGCTGGAAGAAGGCACAGGCGACTCACTTCGCGGACGGCGGCGTCTTCGACCAGATCTACGTACCCGGCCGCTGACATGGCGAGGCATCGAAACAGCGTTTTGCCCGGCTTCGGGCTCACCTTGGGCGCGTCGATTCTCTATCTCTCGTTGCTCGTCCTGATTCCGCTCTCGGCGCTGTTCTTCCGCACCGCGTCGCTGTCGCTCGCGGACTTCCTCGCCGCCGTGCTCTCGCCGCGCGCCCTGGCGGCTTACGAGCTGACTTTCGGCGCGTCGTTCGCGGCGGCGACGGTGAACGCGGCCTTCGGGCTGATCCTGGCGTGGGTGCTGACTCGCTACCGCTTCCCGGGGCGCGACGTCGTGGACGCCTTCGTCGATCTACCGTTCGCGCTGCCCACCGCGGTCGCGGGCATCACTCTCACGACGTTGCTCGCGAAGAACGGCTGGCTCGGGCGCTTTCTCGAGCCGATCGGGATCCAGGCGGCCTATACACCGCTCGGCGTCGTCATCGCGCTGACGTTCATCGGACTGCCGTTCGTGGTGCGCACGGTGCAGCCGGTGCTCCAGGACCTCGAGGCCGAAGCCGAGGAGGCCGCCGCGAGCCTGGGCGCGAGGCGCCTCCAGACCTTCCGCCGCGTGCTGTTCCCGGCGCTCTGGCCTGCGCTGGTCACGGGCTCGGCGCTCGCGTTCGCGCGCGCGCTCGGCGAGTACGGCTCGGTCGTCTTCATCTCGGGCAACATGCCGCTGCGCACCGAGATCGTGCCGCTGCTCATCGTCACCAAGCTCGAGCAGTACGACTACGCGGGCGCGACCGCGATCGCGACCGTGATGTTGGTCTCGTCGTTCGGGCTGCTGCTCGCGATCAACGCGCTGCAGGCGATCGGCCGCCGACGACTTGCAGGTGCGGGAGCCGCACCGTGACGACCGCGGCGCGGGAAGACACGAAGTACGACGCTCTCCCATCGGTACGCGCGGCGCTCGAGGACCCGCCGTTGGTGCGCGCGGCCCTGATCGCGCTCGCGCTCGGCTTCGCGGCTCTGTTCCTGGCCCTGCCGCTCGTGGCCGTGTTCGCGGAGGCGTTCTCGGGAGGCTGGCGCGTGTACTGGAACGCGATCAGCGAGCCTGTCGCGCTGCAAGCGATCAAACTCACCCTGATCGTCGCCGCGATCTCCGTGCCCGCGAACGCAGTCTTCGGCATTGCCGCGGCGTGGGCGATCGCGCGCTTCGATTTCGCGGGCAAGAACCTCC
>JBGQIB010000244.1:0-4437 GCA_041498295.1 bacterium
CAGCTGCAACAGATCGAGCCGGAGCCGCCTCCGCCGCCCGAGCAGCTGTTGCAGCCGCTGGCCGAACCCGAGCCCCCGCCGCCAGCGCCGCCCGAGCCCAAGCCGGAGCCGGTCGTCGTCGCGCAGGCGGCGCCGCCTCCGAAGCCGGAGCCGCTGAAGCGGAAGCCCGAGCCCCCGAAGCGACGCGAGCCGCCTCCGGAGCCGAAGCCCGAGCCGGTTCGCGTCGAGCCCGAGCCGGCGCCGATGTGGAAGCGCGTGCCGATCGCGCCACCCGCGCCGCGTCCCGAGCCGCCGCCGGTCGCGCGCAAACCGCCGGTACAGATCGAGGCGCCGAAGCCGCTGCCGGAAATCGTCGAGTCAGCGCCCGCGTGGAAGCCGGTCGCGATCGCGCAGAAGGCGCCGGCTCCGAAGGCCGCCGCGCCGCGCGTCGCGATCGACGCCGTGAACGTTCCGTCGAGCGCACCCCCCGAGTTGCCGACGCACGCGGCCAGCTTGCCGCCGGGCGTGCCCGCCGCCGCGAAGACCACGGTGCGAAGGATGCCCAGCATGCAGCCAGTCGTGCCGGCAGCCGCCGCGCCCGATTCCAACGCCGACTCCGCGCCGTCGACTTACGCGCGCAACGACGTTCCGACGCCCGTCGCTCCGACGCTGACGAAGCGCCCACCGCCGAAGGGCGCGCTGGCGATGCCGGGTCTCGGGAGCGGCCGGAGCGACGTGCCGTCCTCCGCGATGGACTCACGCGACTATGACCGCCCTGGAGTGAAAGCTCCGCCGGCGGCAGCCGCGCGCAGCGAGCCCAACGCGAAACTTCGCGGTGTACCCATCGGGTCACTCGCGGCGTGCCGCACCGATCGGCTCGAGGACGATCTCAAGCAAAAAGTGCTCGGAGCCGTTCGGAATCGTGAGGAGTGTGCGAGCGCCGCGGGGCGTTACCGCTTCGTCGAGACCAAGAATTTGAACGCATTTCTCATGTGGATCGAACGCGCACCGGGGCGCGCGGAAGGCGACCGCTGCGCGGAGCTGTCGTACGCGCTGTCGTGTCTTCGCGGGGGGGCCCGATGAACAAGGTGTTTCGCATCGCCGTCGGGCTCGGTCTCGCGCTCGCGCTATTCGCGCGGGCCGCGGCCGCCGGAACGGAGTCACAGGTTTGGTCGGGCTATCTCGACTACGCCTACGTCTACTCGTCTGCCGACGCCAAGTCGCTCAACGAGCGGCTGAAGGGCTACGGCAACGAGGCCGGCATCTCGCTCGAGAGATACGTCAACGACTACTTCGGCGCGCTCGCGCCGCACGAGGCCGAGGGCAGCGACGCGGAGAATCAGACGCGTCGCAAGGCGATCGCATACCTGCTCCTGTATCTCGGGAACGGCTCGGCCGACTCGCTCGAGACGAGCGCGAAGACGATCCGCGAGCTGCAGCACCGGCTCGACCGGCACGAGAACAGCTACTGGTACCACTACATCATGGCGCACCGCGCGCTGGAGCGCGGCAACGCCGGCGAGTTCGTGAGCGAGGTCTTCGACCTCTGGCTCACGGTCGTGGTGCCGATCGAGGCCACGTACGCGACGCTCGACACCTTGTCACTCAGTGACTCTCCGAACTCCGGCTTCGTGGCGGCGCTGCCGTACGTGTACGAGAACATCGCGCGGCTCGTCGTGCTGCGCAGCCAGGAGAAGGGCATCGATCATGAGCTCGATCCGCTCGGCGCGATCGTGCGGATGCTCTACGACAACCGGGTCGGCGCGTACCCCGACGTGATTCCCGCGGCGGCGTCCTCGCGCGCGTATCTCGAGCGCATCGTCGAACGCCTGAACGGGCCAGAGTCCGACGAGGGCAGTCTGACCTTCACCCTGGCGCTGCTCGAGGCGGGCAAGCACCACGAAGAGGCGCGCGGCCTGCTCGCGAAGCAGGGTCTGTCCGCGGACACGCTGCGCGCGATGCGCACCGCGACCGGCGCCTACGAGGTGGCGTTCAAGCGCGCGGGTACCGTCGAAGGACAGTGCGCGGTCTACACGCGCGTGCTGCGCGTGATCGGCGAGCTCTACGCCGCGCGGCAGCGACTGAACGTCGACGCCGAGCTCGACATGCCGTTCAGCATCGAGGGCGCGATCGGCGTCTACGCGACCTTGCGTGGCTCGATGGGCGGCGAGTGGAAGAAGCTCGGCTACGAGAACGTGCCGCGCGAGCAGTATCTCGACGCGATGCAGCGCCTCTGGGAAGAGATTCAAGAGACGAGTCTCAACGTGGGCGACTACTACTTGTCGCGCAGCGTGAAGGAGCCGGCGCGCGCGGACGAGATGGCGCGCAACGGCGCGCGCGTCTACGGTCGCTATCTCACGTTCTTCCACCAGTACGCGACCGAGGACGGCAAGGAGTCACTGCCCGACTCGGCCTACTTCGCGGCGTTCGAGGCCGCCAAGGGCGTCGGTGGCGCGCTCCTCTCCTACGCGCAGCAGCCGACGCCGGGCGAGGTGCGGATCGGCACCGAGCGCTACCGCGCCGCCTTGATGTTGTTCCCGTTCGATCGCGAGCTGTGGCCCGCGATCACCGCGGCGCTCGGCCGCCACGGCCAGCAGAGTGAGTACGCCGCGCTGGTGCGCCCGATCGCGGAGCACGTGGTCCGCTCGCGCGCGATCCAGACTTGGATCGAGCAGAAGGAGCCCGACGCCGACCGCATCGCGCGCGTGCGCCGGGCGCTCTCCGACAGCGAAGTCGTGCTCTACATGGGCTTCGCCGAGAGCACGAAGATCGGCGACCTCGAGCACGAGCTCTCGACTCTTTCGAGCAAACGCGCCGAGGCCGCGCGCGAAATCGACCGACTCACGCGCAAGCGCGACGAGCTCCGCAAGAGCACGAAGTCCGACGCGCCCGCCGCGCCCGACGCGCCCGGCGGCGACCTCGACGGCGCAGCGGTCCCGTCGAACGATCTCGCCGACGTCGCGCAGGCGCTCTCGGACGCGCAGGCGCAGCTCTTGCGCCTCGACCAGCAGCTCTCCGCGCGCACGCGCGCGCTGCCGCTGTACAAGGAAACGCTCGCGACGGACGGCTTGGCCGAAGAGCTGCGATTGCGTCGCGACCACCCCGTCCACACCCTGCTGCGTCGCATGTATCACGAGCTGCGCTCGGCGGCGGAAGCCAAGGAGAAGAACTGAGATGAACGATTCACTCGTTCGGCTCGCTCTGGTCGCCGCGCTCGCGGTCACGCTCGGCTGCGCGTCCAAGACGTACCTCGCCAAGGACTTCGGGCGCGCGGAGAAGTCCGCCGAGGAGGCCTCGCCGACCGGCGGCCCGACGCTCGACCAGCGCCGCGAGAACATGACCCGCATGTACAAGGATCTGGTGCATTTCCGCACCTCGCTGCGCGACTCACAAGAGCGCGGTGACCGCACGACGACGAATGCACTGGCGCTCTTCATCGAGTCCTACATGCAGATGCACCTCGATCCATTGCTCGACGGCGAGTGGCAGAGCCGGCACCCCGAGCTCTGGGCCCTGGATGCGGATTTGCGCCTTGCCAAGGCCGACGTGTTGATCCGCATGAAGGACACGGGCCGCGCGTCGAAGACACTCGACGAGATCGCGACCCGCTACAAGGGCCGTGACGACATGTTGGTTCACTATCCCATGGGCTCGGAGAGCCCGCTCGGCAAAGCGATCAAGCTACTCCGCGACGGCGTCTGAGCGCGGCGAAGGAATTCCCGATGGCACTACCCTCGAGTCAGGTCACGATGGTCGCGATCATGAGCGTGCTCTCGCTCATGGCCATTTGCATCCCGTTCTGGCGCGGTCTGGCGCTCGCGTTTCAGGGGCGCCGCGCGACTCGCCACTTCACCCGCGCTGCGCTCGAGAAGGTGCTGCAGTACGGTCCGAAGGACCCGGGCGACTCACTTGCGTTGCTCATGCTGCGCGTGCTCACGAAGTCACTGCGCTCGAAGGAGGCGCGCGAAGTCTCCTCCGATTTCGTCGTCGACGCGACCAAGCAGTACGTCGTGCACGAATACGAATCGAACTACGCGCGGCCGATCGGAATGTACGCGAACCTGCTGCCGCCCGTCGGTCTCACGGGCAACGCCACGGGCATGCTCGTGCTGATGGTCTCGAAGCACATCCAGGGCACGCCGCTCGAGCTCGGCGCGCTCGGCCTCGCACTGATCTCGACGATCACCGCGCTGCTTGGCTACGCCGTGCTCGAGGCGCTCCGCCTGCGCATCTACGGCCGCCTGCTGCGCTGCCTCGACGAGGTCGTGGGCCTGCACCGCGCCTTCGAAGAGCGCCAGGAGCGCGCCACGACCCAACAGGCTCCCGCTCCGGCCTGAGCCGACCGGCGGCGAGTTACTGCGCAGGCGAGGGCCGTCCCGGGCCGAGCCCCGCAAGCGCCCCAGGCGCGCGCAGTGAGGCGCAGCCGAACGTAGTCATCAATAAGGGGCGCCGGCGATC
>JBGQIB010000245.1:0-4435 GCA_041498295.1 bacterium
CCGCTCGCCGCGACACCGAGCCCGCCCGCCAGCGCGGCCGCCGCGTCGGAGAGGATGTCGCCGTACAGGTTGGGCAGCACCACGACGTCGAGCTCGTGCGGGCGCGCGACCAGGCGGTGCGCGAAGTCGTCGATGATGAACGACTCGAAGGCGACGTCCGGATACTCGCGCGCGAGCGCCACGGCCACGTCGCGAAACAGACCGTCAGAGCGCGGCAGCATGTTGTGCTTCGTGCCAACGGTGACTTTTCCGGGATGGCCCGCGCGCTTGCGGCGGCGCGCGAGCTCGAAGCCGAAGCGCAGCACGCGCGCCGCGCCTGCCTCGGTGATGATCTTCAGCGCGAAGCGTCCCGGCCCGAGCTCGTGCACGGGGCGGCGCGACGTCTCACTCACGAGTCCGAGCGGCGCAAGCGCCTCGACGTCGCCCTCGGCGCGCACGTACAGGTCCTCTAGATTTTCGCGCACGATCACGAAGTCGATTCCGCCTGGGCGAATCAGCGGGCTTCGGAAGCCGGGGATCCAGCGCGTCGGGCGCACGTTCGCGTAGGTCCCTCGCCCCCAGCGCAGGTGGAACAGCGCGGGCGCGCTCGGGCCGCTGGTCGCGCCGAACAGGGTGGTGTCGGAGCGATCGATCTCGCGGCGCGCGTCGGCGAGAGAGGGAAACACCCACTCGAGCTCTACACCGAGGCGGTTCACAAGCTCGACCGTCGGGTGGAACGCCTCGGGCGCGGCGTCCTCTCCGGGAATCGCGACCACGCGCTTCATGTGGCCGTCGATCGTATCAGAGGATCGATGCTACGATCCCCGGCCGCCACGGGGGGCGAGCGTGCTCTTTCACAGCCAGCAGTTCCTCTATCTGTTCACGGTCACCTTCGCGGTCTACTGGGGGCTGCGCAGTCAGCGCGCGCGCATGGTCGCGCTCCTGCTGGCGAGCATCTACTTCTATGCGCGCTGGAACGCCTGGCTGGTCGGCCTAGTGATCGGCACCGCGCTCTTCGACTACTGGATCGCGATTCGGATCGAGGAATCGGAGGATCCGCGGCGGCGTCGCGCGTTGCTCGTCGCGAGTCTCTGTGTCACGCTCGGTCTGCTCGCGTTCTTCAAGTACACGAACTTCCTGGTCGCGCTCGTCTGGCCGGCGTTCGCAGGGCTCGGGGCCGCCGAGGCCGCGCCGATCTTCCACATCGTCCTGCCGCTCGGCATCTCGTTCTACACGTTCGAGACGGTCAGCTACGTGGTCGACGTGTATCGCCGCCGCCTCCGCGCGGAGCGCAAGCTGCTCGACTACTCACTGTTCCTTTTGTTCTTCCCGCATCTGATCGCGGGACCGATCGTGCGGCCGGCCGCCTTCCTGCCGCAGCTCCGGGTTCTGCAGCGCTTCGACTGGTCGCGCATGCAGCTCGGGCTACGCCTTTTCGTGTTGGGCTTGATCAAGAAAGCGGTGATCGCGGACCAAATCGCGCGGCTCGTCGACCCCGTCTACGCGGCGCCCGCGGACTATTCCAGCGGCGCGATCTGGGCCGCGACGCTCGGCTACGCGATCCAGATCTACTGTGACTTCTCGGGCTACTCCGACATGGCGATCGGCTGCGCGCACGCGTTCGGCCTGCGGCTGCCGCTGAACTTCGACCTTCCGTATCTATCGCTGAACATCGCCGAGTTCTGGCGCCGCTGGCACATCACGCTGTCGACCTGGCTGCGCGACTACTTGTACATCCCGCTCGGTGGCAACCGCGGCTCGCGCTTCGCGACTTACCGAAATCTGCTGCTCACGATGCTGCTCGGCGGTCTGTGGCACGGGGCCGCGTGGACGTTCGTCGCCTGGGGCGCGTATCACGGCGCCTTGCTCGCGCTGCACCGGGCTCTGCCGTGGCCAGCCTGGCTCGGACACCCCGCGCTCGCGCCGGTACGTGCCGGGTTCACGTTCCTGTGCGTGTGCCTCGGCTGGGTGCTGTTTCGCGCGCACAGCTTCGGCGACGCCGCGGTCGTGTACGCGCGCCTGTTCGCGCCGACGGAAGGGCTGTCACTCGCGCCCGAAGTGCTCGCGGTCTTCGGCGGCCTGATCGCGGTGATGCTCGCGGCTCACCTCGTCGCGCGCTTCACCGATGTCGATGCGCTCGCGCGCCGCCTCCCGGTACCGCTCGCGGCCGGCGCGCTCGCCCTGGCATTGCTCGCGGCGCAGTTGCTCGCGCCGGACGAAGGCGGCGCATTCATCTACTTCCAGTTCTGACTCGAGAGATGGACCTACCCACGCCAACCCCCGATCCGAGTCGCGCGAAGCGAGTGCTCGCGCTCGCGGCGCTGTTCTTCCTGGCGGTGCAGCTCGCCGTTGGCCTGGCGCTCGATCGCGCGCCGCTGCGCGTGCGCTTTCGCGAAGCCGACGAGGCGCTCGAGCGCGCGCGCGCCGCCGGCCCGAATCCCGACGTGCTGCTGTTCGGGAGCTCGCGCTTCAAGGCGCTCATCCTTTCCGACGCCGTGGGAGCGCGCTTGCGCGAGCGACTCGGCGATGCCGCGCCGCGAGTCACCTCCCTCGCGTTCAACGGCGGAGATATCATCGGCACCGACATCCTGTTCGCGCACGTGCTCGCGCAGGGCACGCGCCCGCGCATGGCGCTGATCGAGCTGGCGCCGGAGTGGCTGCGCTACCCGGTGCCGTTCATCAACGGACAGCTGCTGCGCGCGTTTACTTGGCGCGACGTCGGCGAATGGTTGCTTGAGCTCTTGCTCGGGACGAAGCGGACGCTCCTCTGCGCGCGACTCTTCCCGGTGTACTGCTACCGGAATGAGCTGCTCACTTGGACGATCGGCCGCTCGCCGCCCTATCTCGCGGCGCCTGTCGCCCCGAGCCGCGCGGCGCGCAAGAAGCGCGACGACCCCCAGCACGGCGCGAACCGCTGGGCGCGGCGCATGCGCGACTACAGCGTGAGCGAGCGCGCGGTCGCGGTTCTCGAGCGCATTCTCGGGCGCTGTCGCGAAGCCGAGATCGAGTGTGTCCTCATCGAGCCGCCGATCTCGAGCGCGCACCGCGCGATCCTGGCCGGCGACCCCGATCGCGAGTTCCGCGCCGCACTCGCGCGCATGCAGGCGGAACACGCCTTCCCGTTCGCCGACTTTAGCGACCGTCTCCCGGACGACGGCTTCCACGACAGCACGCACGGGAGCCGCTCCGGCGGCGAGCGCTTCAGCGCGATCGTCGCCGACGAAGTGATCGAGCCGTACTGGCGCTCGCGCTAGATAGGAACGAAGCGAAACGCGTCTCCATCCGCCTGGATGCGCCCCGCGGGCCGCGTGGCGAAATGGGTGCCGAGAAACAACGCCTGTGTCTCGGCCGCGCGCGCGAGCATGCGCCGCCGCGTCGCTCGCGCCTGATCCGCATCCAGGTCGCCGGTCTCGGCCCAGTCGAGCTCCGCGCATTGCACCGGATGGTGCAGGAAGTCGCCGCTCACGAGCGCGACCTCTCCTCGTGACTCGATCCAGAGTGACACGTGCCCGGGCGTGTGACCGGGGGTCGACTCGAGGCGCAAGCCCTCGCCGAGTGCGGCGTCCTCGGGCACGACGTCCGCGAGCCCCGCGGCCAGGATTGGCGCGATCGAGTCCGCGTACACGCCCGCGATCCCCGGGTTGTCGCCGGCGCGACACCAATCGAGCTCGGCTCGCGTGTACAAATGCCGCGCGTTCGGAAACGTCGGCACCCACTCACCGTCTCGGAGGCGTGTATCCCAGCCGCAATGATCCGCGTGGAGGTGCGTGTGCACGACGCAGTCGATCTTCTCGGGCGCGAAGCCGGCGTCGGCGAAGCGCTCCAGGAACGGCCAGCTGCGCTCGTTCCAGAAGGAAAAGGGGCGCTTCTTGCCATTGCCCACGCACGGATCGACGAGCACGCGCCGGCCGTGCGTCTCGATCACGAACGCCTGCACGCGCATGGCGATCCGGCCGCGCTCGTCGGCGAAGTCGGGCACGAGCCAGCGATGCCGTGCGACGTCCGCCTCCTTCGCGCCGACGAAGAACATCTCGGGCGGAATCCGCAGTGTCTCGTCTTCGACCACGCTCGTCAGCGTGCACGCGCCGACGCTCCAGCGCTGAACCTCCACGTTCGGCGCGACCGCTATTTGTCCACGACCGGCTGCGGCGGATAGTACGGCTCGAGCTTCGCGAGGATGTCCTTCGCCTTGTCGAGCTTGGGCTTCGTGAACGCGGTGACGTCCACCCGCTGCGCGAGATACTCGGTGTCTCGCCGAACCTGCTGCAGGCGCATGTAGGTGGGAAGTGTCTCCTCCATGCCTGCGCCGCCCTTAAGGCTCGCATGCAGCGAGGTCGCGGACTGCTCGATCATCCGCAGGTTGTCCATGATCTCGTAGAGCGGCCGCCGTTGCGACGGGATCTGCATGCTCGGGCTTTGGCGAACCGCATCGCGCAGACCACTCACCGCGTCCTCC
>JBGQIB010000246.1:0-4353 GCA_041498295.1 bacterium
CAACGAGGCGCCGGCCGGGTTGTAGACGAGGTCGAGCACCAACCCGGTGCCCGGCATCCCGTAGCCGAGGCGGTTCAGCGCCCCAGGGCCGCGACGCTGCGCGCGAACACCCCCTGCCCGCGCTGTCCGTCGACGTTGTCCTCCGAGTAACACGGCAAGGACGCAACGATCTCCACGCCTTCACGCGCGAGAAACTCCGCGGTGTCTTCGTGTCCAGGCTCGTCGAGGATCGCGAGATTGCAGCGGTCGATCACGCGCCGCCCGAGGCGGCGCGCCTCGCGCACGAGCGCGCGGAAGCTCGGGTGCATTTCGGGCGCGCCGCCGGTGAGATCGACGAGGGCGATGCCGGGGCTCGCGGCGAGCAGCTCGAGCGCACGCCCGACGGTGCGCGCGTCCATCGTCTCGGTGCGTTTGGGGGACGACTCGACGTGACAGTGGTGGCAGGCCAGATTGCAGCGCCGCGTGAGGTTGAGCTGGAGGATGCGCGCCGCGCCCCGCCGCAAGCGGGGTAGATTGTGCGCGGCCAACGCGGCGTCGAAGGAGCTCATATGTTGCGGAGAATACGCCAGCGCGCGGCGCGTGCTTCGGGCGCCCTTCTGGCGAGCGCGTGCGTCGCCGCCGCGGCACTTCCCGCCCGTGCCCAGCAAGACGACCAGTACCACCCGCCGCTACACGAGACCGAGGACCAGCTCGCGCTCAACTTCATCGCCGGTCGCTACACGACGCCGATCACGTGCAAAAAGACCGACGGCAGCGTTGCCGAGCTCGAGGACTCGATCGTGCTGAAGCTGGCGCCCGAATCCGGAGGCGGCAACGCGCTGAAGGTGACTTTCTTTGGTGTAGACGTGGCCGACGTCGCGTACTGCTACAACCTGATCGAGCGCCGCGTGCTCGATCGTCGCGGGACGATCTTCATCCACTTCCGCGCGCACAAGCGCACAGACCTCGGCGTCTCGGACTTCCGGCGCGCTCTGAACGCTGGACCGCTCACCTACAACGCGCACCGCGGCGAGCTGCGCGTGCGCGGAATCGGCGCGGAAGCCGGCGCGGCCGATGCGCGCGTGCTGCCGTTCGACGGCGGCGACAGCACCATGGTGCTGCGCGCCATTCAAGCCGGCAGCGACGGCGCGAAGCTGCTGAACGACTACGACGAGCGTAACGGCATCACCCTGAGCCCCGACCACCGGCGCTTCATGTTCCAGTTCACAGACAAGGACGGCAGCGAGTTCAGCTTCTACGGCGTCGAGGCCGGTCGCATGCGGAAGTAGTCTTCCGCCAACGCATGGGCATGCGAAGTTGCACCCCGAGGCGCTCTCGTAAAGCACCCTTGCGGGTGCGTCGATACGGCCGGAGCGACGGGGGTGAGCCGAAATGTCCAAGACTCCGCAAGTCGAGCGGCGGAAGTTGCGCAGGCTCTTGAAGCGCATACCGGCCGCGTTCGAAGCCGGGACACTGCGCGGCAAGGGTCACGTCAAGAACGTTTCGAAGGAAGGTCTGTTCGTGCGCTCGAGTGTGTTGCCCCCGGTGGGCAGTGACGTGCGCGTGATCTTCCACGACCGCAACGGCAGCAAGATCGAGATCCGCGGCACCGTGCGCTGGACGACCGACCAACTGCCCGCCGCCGAGAAGGCCAAGCCCGGCTTCGGCGTGTACATCGCCCGCGGCAACGAAGACTTCGACGAGTTCTTCGGGCAGATCCTGCTCGGCTGACTGCTCGCCCGACCGAGCCCCTTCGCGCCGCGCTCGCGGCCGCTAGACTCCGCCGCACGTCCCCGTAGCTCAGGTGGATAGAGCGGCTGCCTCCTAAGCAGCAGGTCGTGCGTTCGAATCGCGCCGGGGACGCTGCACTTAGGTCACTTGAGGTCCCGATCGTGGTGCCAGCGTGGTGCCAACGTCGAGAAACCGGCTCGTTGCCGCCCCAAACGGCCGACCGCCAAGGCGAAGGGAAGCTTCCGTTGATTCCGGTGAGAACCAGCGTTTGGAATGTGCTTCTAACGCTAGCGGAATATCGTTCGGGCAGACTCGTCCCGTGCGGAACTGCGTTCCTCGTCGGAAAGTCGCTGGCGCTCACTGCGGCACATCTCGTGGAGCAGCCGTCCGATCGTCGGAAGGGAGATCTGCGAAAGGCCCCAGAACCCGACTTTGGGATCGTGGCGATTCAAAGGATTGCCGGTGGAAGGGCGGCTCTATGTTGGCGCGTTGAGTGGGTCTATCGATTTCCGGCGGCCTCGGAGATCGCGGAAGATGGCCAATATGTTGATGCGGCCCTCCTCACACTCATTCCACTTCCGCCTCCGCTGCCGCACCTAGAATCTTGGCGCTCTTTGTGCCTGCCCTTGAACGTCGCTCCACCGGCAATCGGTGCCCGAGTTACCGGATTTGGGCTCACCGAGATGACGATGAGTCAGTCGGCTCCGCTGAACCCAATGGATCCGCTGGATGCAATGTGCCAGCAAGCTCGTCGCCGTGTCGAGGGCGAGGTCACAGGCGTATTCTTCCCACGCAGAGACAGAATCGCGCTGCCCTTTCCATGCTTCGAGGTACGAGGAGACTTCGAGCCCGGGATGAGTGGGGGACCAATCGTCGACGAACGCGGTGAGGTGTGCGGAATCATCTCTCGGGGTGGGATCCCCGGCGTCTCATACGGTTGCGTTCTTTGGCCGGTGCTCGGAATAGAGATCGACGGCAAATTCCTGCTCGACATCGCTCGCGCCGGAGGGCTTCGAGCTCGGAACCTTCACCGCGTTTCTGTACATCCCGCGCCGGGGTTCCTGTTCCCCGACGTAAGCTTCGATGCGGCTGCGAGCGAGCCGTCCTAAACGCAGGCAGCAGCGGCTTGTACGCCCACGCGCCGAGGTTGGTCTGATGGCCTGTGCACTCTGCAAGCACGGTCGCGCCCTGCTTGAGAGTCACATCCTGCCGCGATTCGTCGTTGATTGGATGCGAAAGAACTCGCCCGGTCGACTGCGAGCTGCTCACACTCCGAACCTGCGGATTCAAGACGCCTACAAACTGAGACTACTGTGCACTGAATGCGAGCAGAAGCTTTCACAATGGGAGAAGAAATTCGCGGAAAGCGTATTCGTTCCGCTTCATTCAAACGCGCTCGCAAAGGGATCCCTTACGCTCGGTCCCTGGGGGTCAAGGTTTCTTGTCTCGGTCTCCTGGAGAGTCGCCCAATTCTTCAAGCAAAGACAAATGACTGATCATCTCACGATGCATCAGCAGTCAGAGCTTGCTCAGGCGTTGAACCGGTGGCGACTATTTCTAACCGGTGAAACAAAGTCGATCGGGCGCTACTCGCAACACTGTTTCCCGGTCGACGTTATCGCCCACCACAGTGTTCCGAAGCTCTCCCCCTTCTTGAACCGATACTTGGTCGGCTCGTTCGACCTTGATCTCATACGATCGCCGAACCGAGTGTTCGTCTACGCGAAGCTCTGCCAGCTATTGCTCTTTGGGACCGTATGCGATCCGGACAACCATGAGTGGCGGTCGACTGTGATCCCTGAAAGCGGAGGCCTATTTCGGCACGGCGCAAGATACGGCCTCCCTCGGTCTATGTTCGAATACCTCAATGACAGGGCCGACCGGCTGGGTGCTGCACTTTCACGTATGTCCGATCGGCAGCGGGAGATCATCTCGTCGTCCAGGCGCAAGGACATCGAGAAATTCGCGGCGAGTAGGCTCGCCGATGCGATGGCGGCGGACGTGCTGTTCTCGGGGGATGCGGCGTTCGAAGTGACAGGCCCTGGCGACGATCCAATCGACTAGTGGCCTGGGGCGCGCGACGAGATGCTCCTACCCGCTGAGCACAGAGTCGAGTGCGGCGATCGCCTGAGCCTCTGCCGCGGGTAGAGCGTGCGCGTATCGGTCTAGTGTCATTGCAGCCGAGGCGTGGCCGAGCCGAGCCGAGACGGCCTTCACGTTCACACCCTCGTGGGGGAGCAGCGTCGCGTGCGAGTGTCTGAGGTCGTAGAGGCGGATCGCCTTCGACAGCTTCCGACCACGAGCGCCGGCTTGAAGTAGCGGGCGACCACGTTCCGGGGGTCGAGCAGACCGCCTACGTCGGTCTGACCTGCTACGGGAAATCCGGACCGCAGCGAGGGGGAGTTTTCGGCAAACTAGGCCGCAGAGCGGCCGAGGAGTTTGCCGTGAAGAGGAAGCGATTTTCGGTGGAGCAGATCGTGGCGGTGCTCAAGCAGGCGGAGCTCGGCCTGCCGATCGGCGACCTGGTTCGCCAAGTCGGAATCTCCGAGCAGACGTACTACCGTTGGAAGAAGCAGTACTCCGGTCTGCAGTCCGACCAGGTTCGTGAGCTGAAGCAGCTGCAGGATGAGAACGCGCGATTGA
>JBGQIB010000247.1:0-4329 GCA_041498295.1 bacterium
CTTGACCCCACTGGAAACCAGGAGCGAACATGGAGGCGCGCTTCTGGCTGGCAACGCATCGTGCTGCGTTCTCCGGAGGGAGTATGGGCGAGGCATGGTGGGGCTCTGGATTCGCTCCGTCCTCGCGCTCATCGGGCCCACAGGTAGCGGGACACGCCGAGCGCGCGGGACAGGACTCCCGCGAACGCGTCGTCGAACGCGAACTTCCGAGTAGGAGGCTCACTCATGAATCGCCACAAGATTCTCTGCATGGTGATCGTGGCCGTCACCGCAGTCCTCGCCGTGCGCAGCGCGAAGGCCGCTTGGTTCGCTGGCGTTGGAGCGAGCCTGCCCGGAGGTATCGCCAAGTCGGGCTTCGACTTCGCAATGATCGGCGATCGCCGCGCCGATGTGACCGCTGGCGGCTTCGATGCCAACACGAATGCGTTTCCCACTCCCAGTCGATCTCTCACTTACAACTCCCTCCAGGTCGAGACGCTGGCGGACTTCACGGGCTCGGCGAGTCTGATCATCGGTGGGGTCACCTACGGGTTCGGACTCTACGGAACCGGTGCCCCTGCGAACGTGTTTCGCGCAGAGTGGCAACCGGGCGGGCCCTCCGTTCCTATCGTCTCGTACACGTGGCAGGTGGGCACCGGAAACGTGGTCCAGGTGACTGTCAAGAATTCGAGCCTAGTGGATACGGTCTCGATTCCCGTGTCGGGGTGGTGCCCCAATTGCTCGTTCCTCCCGGGGTCAGGCGGACCCTTGCCGAAGCTGGCTGATCTCACGCTGATCCCGGAGTTCGAAGTCACGCTGCAACCTGGGGAGAGTCGTGAGACTACGCTGCTCGGACTTGTCGGAAGCGACCCGCTCCTGGGCTTCTACGCCGACACCGTGTTCGCCAACGATCCGGGCGGCGTCAGAGGCGCGACGTGGATCCAGACCGTTCCCGTGCCGGAGCCGAATAGTCTCGCGCTCTTCACGGCGGTCGCCCTGGCATGCGCGGGCTGCCGGCGCCTTCGAGCGGCACGGCTCCGAGTAGCCGACGAGAGCGGGGGCATTACCTTCGACGCCTGATCGGGGGCAAAGGGCGCCGAGGTGTAAGGCGAATAGGCCCATCCAGGCAAGCTCCTTCGGTCGCGAACGCGAGCACGGCGTTCTTACTGGGCGCGCCAGGAACTCCGCACGCCGTTAGGCGAAACCCATGAGTCCAATCGCAATCGCGTTGGTCGTGTTCGTGTGTGCGTTCGGCGGAGCGCTGGTCGGCATGTGGTTGCGCGACGCGTTGCCTGAGCCTCACCTGAGTGCGGATTCGAAAGAGGTCATCGGGCTCGGCATTGGCATGATCGCGACGATGACGGCGCTGATTCTCGGCCTGATGACCGCCTCCGCGAAGAGTGCGTTCGATGCGAAAGACGCGGCGGTCAAGCATGTCGCGGTCACCGTTCTCGGGCTCGATCGGATGCTCGCTGACTACGGACCGGAGACGAAGCAGATCCGCGAGATCCTGCGGCAGGCCGTCGCGGCCAGGGTCGAGACGACCTGGCCCGAGGACGCTTCCAAGGGCGCGAAGGTCGACTATCCGGCCGGGCCGGCGGCGGTGGAAGGGATCGCCAAGCAGATCGCCGACCTGTCGCCGCAGAACCCCGCGCAGACCTGGTTCCAAAGTCGCGCGCTCGACCTGAGCGGCGACGTGCTGGAGACGCGCTTCACGGTGTTCGGCGACAACGGCAGCTCCGTCTCGTCGGCTTTTCTCGTCGTCGTGGTTTTCTGGCTGACGGTGATCTTCGGCAGCTTCGGCTTGCGCGCGCCGCGCAACGCCACCGTGATCGCGGTGCTGATCGTGTGCGCGCTCTCGGTCGCGGCGTCCGTCTTCCTGATCATGGAGATGGACACCCCGTTCGACGGCCTGATGAAGATCTCGAGCGCCCCACTGCGCTTCACGCTCTCGCATCTCGGCCAGTAGCGCGAGCCCCGATCGCCTCGGCGATCGGGGCTCGCGGGGGCACCTACTTGTTCGGAGCCGCGGGAGCCGCGGCCGCGGCGGCGGTCCCGGGCGTGCCCACGGTCTTGGCGTTGTGCTTCGCGTGATAGATGTGCTTGCTCGCGCGGTTCTCCTGGCGGTTCAGGCGGTGCTGCTCGGGCTTCGTCAGGTGGCCATCGTGCGCGGCCATGTCGGCGGCCTTGTGACTCTCGATGCGACCCTCCTGGCGTTCCAAGCGCGCGGCCTCGCCGGGAGTGAGTGAGCCGTTCTCCACGCCCTTCCCGATGCGGTCCTGCTGGTTCTCCTGGCGCTCCTGGACCTCAGTGACTCGCGGATGGCCGGGATCGACGGGGCTGTTCTGGTCGGCGTGGGCAGCTACGGAGAGAGCCAGACTTCCCGCTGCCACGACGAGGAAGAGGCTCTTGATGGTTTTGTTCATGCCCCTTGAACCGGCGGCGTGTCGCCGGGTTGCGGACACGCAACTCAGGCGCAGCTCTGGCGCAGGAGTCAGAGACCTCGTTCCCTATCTATTCTCGTCGTCCAACTCGGGGCGGTCGGTGTCGATGAGCCCTTCGAGCAGCCCCGCGCGCGCCTTCTTCGCCAGCTTCGAGTAATTCGATCGGATCAGGTCGAACTCGCGGTCCTCGAGCTCCTCGAGGTCCAAGAGCGCGTTGTGCGCGCCTTCGGTGGCGCGGATCAGCTCATCCAGCTTGATCTGCAGCGCCTCGGTGTCGCGGTTCTGCGTGTTCTGGATCAAGAAGACCATCAGGAACGTGACGATCGTCGTGCTGGTGTTGATGACGAGCTGCCACGTGTCACTGAAGCCGAAGAGCGGCCCCGTCGCGCCCCACAGCGCGACGACCAAGACCGCGCCCAGGAACGCGGATGGCCGGCCGCTGGCGCGCGACGTCGCCTTCGCGAAGCTCGCGAACCAAGAGGAAGACTTCGTAGGCCTCATGATTGCCTCCACCCCCCGTGTGCTCGGGCCATGATCGCGCTCCAGCGCGCGCCGCGCTCGCCGCACCTTCTCGCCCGAGTCACGTTCGCTCGTGTATCCTGCGCCCATGACAACCGAGTCGATCAAGACGGTGTCGACCGCCGACGGCCCCATGAACCTCTACGAGTCTCTGCCCGAAGGCAAGCCGCTCGGGGCGGTGATCGTGGTGCAGGAGGCGTTCGGCGTGAACGAGCACATCCAGGACGTGACTCGCCGTTTCGCCGCCCAGGGCTACCGCGCCGTCGCGCCGACCTTGTTCCACCGCGCTGGCGGCGGGACCGCGCCGTACACCGACTTCACCAAGGTGATGCCGCTGTTCAAGGGAGTCACGGACGCCGCGATTCTCATGGATCTGGACGCGACGCTCGCGCACCTGCGCGGCGAGGGCTTCCGCGACGACCAGATCGGCGTCGTCGGCTTCTGCATGGGCGGGCGCGTCTCGTTCCTGGTCGCGACGCATCACAAGCTCGGCGCCGCCGTCGGCTTCTACAGCAGCGGGCTCGTGAGCGCGCGGCGGCCGGGGTTCACGCCGCTCATCGGCGAAACCGCGCAGCTCGCGACACCCTGGCTCGGCCTCTTCGGCGACAAGGACCAGGGAATTCCCGTCGAGGACGTCGAGTTGCTCCGCGAGACGCTCGCGCGCGAGGCCAAGGTCCCGACGGGCGTCGTGCTCTACCCGGGCGCGGAACATGGCTTCCACTGCGACCTGCGCCCGTCGTATAGCGAGACGGCGGCGAAGGACGCCTGGGCACGCACGCTCGATTGGCTGCAGCGGTACCTGACGGCTTAGAGTCCTGCGGCGACTGCGGCGCAGAACTCCTTCGTCGTCGCACGGCCGCCTTGATCCGGAGTGAGTGACTCACCGGCCGCGTACACGCGCTCGACCGCCGCGCGCAGCCGCGCCGCCGCGTCGGCCAGCTCGAGATACTCGAGCATCAGCGCGGCGGACAGGATCGTGGCCGTCGGGTTGATGATCCCCTTGCCCGCGATGTCGGGCGCGGTGCCGTGCGCCGACTCGAAGTAGGCGTAGTCGTCGCCGTAGCAGCCGCTCGCCGCGACACCGAGCCCGCCCGCCAGCGCGGCCGCCGCGTCGGAGAGGATGTCGCCGTACAGGTTGGGCAGCACCACGACGTCGAGCTCGTGCGGGCGCGCGATCAGGCGGTGCGCGAAGTCGTCGATGATGAACGACTCGAAGGCGACGTCCGGATACTCGCGCGCGAGCGCCACGGCCACGTCGCGAAAAAGACCGTCAGAGCGCGGCAGCATGTTGTGCTTCGTGCCAACGGTGACTTTTCCGGGATGGCCCGCGCGCTTGCGGCGGCGCGCGAGCTCGAAGCCGAAGCGCAGCACGCGCGCCGCGCCTGCC
>JBGQIB010000248.1:0-4264 GCA_041498295.1 bacterium
CGCGGCCCGGGGGGCGATCCAGACGGAGTCGACCGACTCGCTGCCGTCGTGCAGAGCGAGCTGGTCCTCCGGCGCGGCGGCGAGGAAGAAGTGCGTATCGAAGCGCTTGGGCACCATCGCGGGCGTGATCCAGTGCGCGAACGGCACGCGGCAATCGCAGGCGAGGAGCAAATCCTCGCGCTCGACGAGCGCGGCGAAGTCCACTCCGGCCACGGCGCGCGCGAAGAGCCCAGCCGAGCCGCGCGCGCGCGCCAGCAGGACCCCGCACTCCTCGAACGTCTCGCGGATCGCCGCGACGCGCAGCGCGCGCGCCTCGTCGTCGTTCGCGAGTGACTCGCCGCAGCGCGCGCGCAGCCGCGGGTCCGCGTCGGGCGGGTCGACCTTGCCGCCGGGAAAGACCAGCGCGCCGGTCGCGAAATCGATCTGGTGATGGCGCTCGACCATGAAGACCTCGAGGCCGGTCGGGCGATCGCGCACGAGCAGCACCGTGGCGGCGAGCCTGGGAGTCGGATGGGTGTCACTCATCGCTACGGCGGGCAAGCGGCGGCGCAGTCGATGCCGAGCGCGTCGGCAGCATTGAAGAGCTCGCAGTTGCGGAGGCAGCCGGCGTGGTCGAGACAGGTGGCGAGAACGCCTGGATCGTCGTCGTTGCAGACGGGAAACGCCGTCGAGAGATCGACCATCTTCTTGGTGCACGCGCTCGCGATCGCCTTGGTCGCGACCTTCCCCGTCGTCGGGTCGCAGGCCTTCGCCACCTTGGTGTTGGGAAGAGTGAGACAGGCGGCGAGGCCCTCGCTCGAGCCCACGGTGTTCTCTTTCAGGCCGAGCTTCTTGCAGCGCACGAACTCGCTGCGGCGCGTCTTCTGACAGGAAGCGAGCGCGCCGAGGACGGCCTTCTGACACGCGGCCGCAAGCTTGTTGGTCGCCTTCGGAACGACCCCGGCGTCGAGGACGTCCCCGAGAACGTCCTGCGCGAGCTCGATCTCCGTCGCGAGCGCCGCATCGAGGCCGGCGTCGGCGCCCGCATACCCGAATTCAGGAGGGAGCGCGCTACACATATCGGTGTCTAGCGCCTCCGTCTTCGCACGGACCTTCGCGAACGTGTCCTTCGGATCGTCGGCGACGCACTGATCGAGCGTATGACCCATCATGAGCTTTCCACTCGCGGCCTTGTCGACGCAGGAGCGCACCTGCGAGGACTTCGAAGTGGCCATCTTCACGAAGACATCGTTCAGCCTGCTCACACATGTATCTTGCTGCTTGGACTGTCCGATCAAATCGAAGCGCAGGCGCGAGACCGTGTTGTTACCCAGGTCGAGCACGTAGAGCTCACCGTTGTGATCCTCGCCGAACGACACAGGCGAAACCACGGCATTGCTCAAAACCACCCGGTCCGAGCCACTCAGCGCGTAGATCTCGCCGCGAATGAAGTCCGCGAAGATGTACCGGCCCCGCCAAGCGCTCGTTCCACCGCGGTACACGTAGCCACCGATGACCGTGCCGCCCGCGCTGTGATCGAAGTCGGCGACCGGAGATGTGTACATCGGGTTCACCGGCCCGCCGGACGTGCAGCCCGCGACATAGCCAGGGCACGCCGCGGCGCCCGGATTCTGGAAGTGACACAGGTTCCCTTCGTAGACCTTCCAGCCATAGTTCTTGCCGCGGCCCGCATTGGGCGCTTGGTCCATGTCGATCTCTTCGCGCGTGTCCTGGCCGACGTCCCCGACCCAGAGATCGCCCGTCTGGCGGTCGAACGAGAAGCGGTACGGATTGCGGAGGCCGAGCGCCCAGATCTCGTCGCGATACTCGTCGTTCGGATCGTTCGCGCCGGTGAACGGGTTGTCCGCGGGGATCCCGTAGTTCGGGTGATTCGGATCGGTTCCGTTGGGATCGACGCGCAACATCTTCCCGAACAGGACACCGCGAGTCTGCGCCAAGCAGCGCGGGTCGTTCCCACTTCCGCCGTCACCGAAGGCAAAGTACAGCATGCCATCGGGGCCGAACTGGAGCTGTCCGCCTTTGTGATTGCTGAAGTCGTGGGAAGCGTCGTTTGCCGGCGAGAGCTGCGTGAGCACCACCTTTGCGCTCGCAGGATCGACGTGGTTCGGATCGCCTGCCATCGCGGTGTAACTCGCGATGACGGTCTCGAGCGGCGACTGTCCCACTCCCGTTCCCGAGCCGATTCGCGTGTACTCGACAAACACGCGTCGATTGGTCGCGAAGTTGGGATCGAACGCGATCGAGTGCAGCCCCCCTTCGCCGGCGCCTCCGAACTCGACGGATCCCGACACGTCGAGGAACGCGTCGTTCGGATCCTGCAGATGCCCGTTGGGCAGCAGGATGCGCACCCGGCCGCCGAGCTCGCTGATGAAGAGCCGGCCGTCACCGGGATCGGCGAGAAACGACGGGCTCTGCGCTTCGTCCGTGACCAGCTCGAGGAGCGGGTTCTGCGCCCGAGCTGCGTCGGCAAGAAGACACAGCGCTGCAATCAGGCTCTGGAGCGCATTCCGCATACGACGATCGTACAGCATAGGCGGCCCAGCCCGGCCGTCTGTACGCGCCGTCACCGTCGGCGGAGAGTCAGCCCCGCGGCGCCGAGCAGCAGCAAGAGGATCGCCGAGGGCTCAGGCAGCTGCACGAACACGTCGAACGTGTGCAGCCAGTCATGTCCGTCGACCGTGAAGGCCTGCGGTCCGAACGCGAGTCCGCACTGACCCGAGGTCCCTACGACGAAGCAACTCAGATTGACGATGGCCGAGGAGCTCGAGAATGGGGTGCCGTTCAAGAGACCTGCGACGGAGCCGGGACCCGGAGAAGTGCTCTGGCTGAAGACCGTCGACGACCCGGAAACACTCACGGCTCCCTGGTAGTGGACGTTGGTGAAGACGTCGCTCGGCCCGCCGCCGGGAACCGACGCGAAGGTGACGCTCGCGACGTCGATGCTGATCGTGGCGATCGTGACGGCGTCGTTCACGGTGATCGTGCCGGTGGCGTTGGCAGGCGCGGCGAGTTGGAAGTCGAGCGACGTGAAGCAGTCGAACGAGCCAGCCGGGCACCCGTAGTTCGCGTGCGGCGCAGTGAGTCCGTTCTGCGCGACGGTGAACACGGTGGCGGCGAACGCTGGAGCGCTCGCCAGCAGCCACGCACCCAAGGCGATCGCAATCCGGTTCGTCATGCGCATCGCGCGCGGCTCCTCGCAAAGGCGAGCGCCGAAGCGGCGAGCGCAAGCAATCCGAACGCCGCCGGCTCGGGCACCGGCGTCGCGCCATGGAACGTGACTACCGCGCCGACGACCACAGGGGTTCCCGCCACCAAGAGGGACCCGAACGTGATGCCCTGCAACGTGAACGACCCCGTGTTCGCGTCGATCGTCGCGTTCAGGTCATTGGGGTTCAGGAACGTCGGCAGCGTAACCGGGCCGACGGTGGCGAGCGTGATCGAGTTCTTCGCCGTGTAAGTCGCGTCCACGGCTACGGGCTTCACCTTGATGTTCCAGTGACCGGGCGAGTTCAAGGTCGATGAGGTCGTCGCGTATCCCGGGCCAGGAATGACCGAAGCGCTGTTCACCCAAATCTGGTCGTAGCCGCCGTAAGCCGTGGATAAGGTGATCCACTGATCCGGCGCGGTCGTGAAGTGGAAGTCCGTGAGCAGACCCGTGTCCGTGTCGAAGTCTGCGAACACCCCGTTCAAACTGAACGGCGCGGAGCCAATGATTCCAGTCGGCGAGCTGGCCGTGATCGTCGCCGTGCCGCTCGTGTACTGATAGTGCGCGGCTTGCGCAGGTGCTGCGAACGCGATGACCGCAGCGATTGCCGCGACGCGCCACCCCCTCGAATTGAGCATCGGTCTCCCTCCAAGTCGTCCGACGCGATCGATGCAGTGCGATCCTAGCAGGAGAGTTCCTCAACTTGGAAGCGGCTTCAGGCGGAAATCCCCACGCTGACTGAGGCTTTCGTCCGACACGCATACGCGTGCGGACGTGAATGCGAGCCGCTTGAGTCGCGGAGCGGCAAGCGCAAGACTGAGTGGAACCCCGAAGGAGAAGCGATGACCCAGGTCGAGTGGACGCGCGAGGAGCTTCTGGCCAATTGCCCGTACGACGAGCCGCTGTTCGCGGGCGGCGTCCGCTGCCACGGGGGCTTCTCGGCCGGGCGCTACGTCTCGCCGCGGACGCAGAACCGCGTGCCCGCGATCGAGGCCTGGCAAGCGCGCCTGCGCGCCGAGGGCCACGCCCTGGTCGACGTGCCGCGCGCCTTCGTCCCGC
>JBGQIB010000249.1:0-4188 GCA_041498295.1 bacterium
CGTGATGCAGATCACCTGATTGTTCCCGGCGAGCGTGCGCAGCCGTTCGCCCACGCGGCGGGCCGTCTGACCGCCCAGCCCGGCGTCGATCTCGTCGAAGAGCAGCACGCGGCCCCGGTCGGCGTCGCGCAGCGCGTTGCGCAGCGCGAGCAACAGACGCGCGAGCTCGCCGCCCGACGCCGCGTCGCGCAGCCGTCCGGCCGCCTCGCCCGGATTCGCCGCCAGCCGGAACGACGCACGCTCGCGCCCTGAGGGACCGGACGGCGGCGCGAGTCCTTCGGCGGACTTCGCCTCGAGCGGCTCGAGCTCCACAGAGAAGCGCGCGCGCCCGAGCTCCAGCGCGGCGAGCTCGGAAGACACCGCGCGCTCGAGCTCCGCGGCGGCGCTCGCGCGCGCGCGGGAAAGCGTGCGGCTCTGCGCGTCGAGTGAGTCGGCGACTTCCGCGAGCTCGCGCTCGAGCTCGGCTGTGCGCTCGTCGCCACCCGCGAGGCCGTCGAGCTCCCCGGCCGCGCGCGTGCGGTGCGCGAGGATGTCCTCGATCGAGTTGCCGTAGCGCGTCTGCAGGCGGCGCAGCTCCGCGAGCCGTTCCTCCACGCGCGCGAGGCGCTGCGGATCGGCCTCGAGCGCGGACACGTAGCGCTCCAGCGCGAACGACGCTTCCTCCAGCTCGAGCTTCGCGCGCTCGAGCGCGGCTTCGGGCTCGGCGAGACTAGAGTCGAGTTCGCTGACACCGCGCAGTGTCGAGCGCGCCGCGCCGAGTCGCTCGCGCAGGCCGTCGTCCGCGTCGAGGGCCTCGAGCGCGTGGCTCGCGGCCTGCACCAGGCGCTCCGCGTGGCCGAGTCGGCGCAGGTCGCGGCCGAGCTCGTCGAGCTCGCCCGGCACCGGCTTCACGCGGTCGTTCTGCTCGAGCTCGAAGCGCAGCTGGTCCTCGCGGCGCGCGAGCGCTTCCCGGTCGCGCCGGCGCGCGTGAATCGCGAGCGCGAGCTCGCGCCAGCGGCGGTGCAGCTCGCTGACTTCCGCCGCGGCGGGTCCGAGACTCGCGAACGCGTCGAGCAGCTCCACTTGCGCCTCCGCGCGCAGCAGCCGCTGGTGCTCGCCCTGACTCGTGATCTCGAGCGCGTCGGCCATCAGCTCGGCCAGCAATGCGACGGTCGCGAGCCGGCCATTCACGAACACGCGGCCGCGTCCCTCGCGCGAGACGCTGCGCGCGACGAGTAGCTCGTCCTCGTCGTCGGCGGCGAGGCCGAGTCCGCGGGCGCGTGCGAGTAGCGCGGGGCTGCGCAAGATCGCCTCGACCTGGGCTTCCTTCGCTCCCGCGCGCACGAGCTCCGAGCCCACGCGCTGACCCGAGAGCAGCGCGATCGCGCCGAGCAGGAGTGACTTGCCCGCACCCGTCTCGCCCGTGACCACGGTGAGTCCGGGTCCGAGCTCGAGCTCCAGCTCCTCGATCGTCACGAGGTTCCGGACTCGAAGCGTCGCGATCAACGCGTGCCCCACCCGAGCTTCGTGCGCAGCGTCTCGAAGTGATCGCGCGCGGGCGCCGATACGAAGCGCGCCGGCTCCTTCGCCAAGACGACGCGCACCGCGTCGCCGGTGCGCACGGTCGCGCCGACCTGGCCGTCGAGCGTGAGCGTCGCGTCCTCGGGGGAGCGCAAGCGCACGACGATCTCGCGGTCGTCGGGCAGCACGAGCGGCCGCAAGGTCAGCGTGTGCGGGCAGATCGGATTCAGGATCGCGGCGCGCACGTCGGTATCGAGGATCGGCCCGCCCGCGGACAGGTTGTACGCCGTCGAGCCGGTCGGAGTCGCGACGATCAAGCCATCCGAGCGATACGTCGCGATCACGCGCTCGTCGACGAAAGCCTCGAGCTCGATCAAGCGCGCGAGCGCGGAGCCCTTGGTGATCACGGCGTCGTTCAAGACGAGCTCGCGCAGGAGCTCGCGGCCGTCACGAGAATGTGTCACCTCGAAGCGCGAGCGCTCGACGAGCGCGAAGTCGCCGCGCAAGGTGGCGTCGAGCGCGGCCTCGGCTTCGCTGGGACTCACGTCGGTGAGAAACCCGAGGTGACCGAGATTCACGCCCAGCACCGCGACGCGCCGCGCGCCGATCGCGCGCACGGCCGCGAGCACCGAACCGTCGCCGCCGAGCACGACCAACAGGTCCGCCATTCCGGCGAGCTCGTCGAGGCTGCGCCCGCCCGCCTCGCCGAGGTGACTCGCCGCGTGCGCGTCGAGCGCCACGTCGAGGCCGCGCGCACGCACCATCGCGACCAGTCGGCTCACGAGCGGCCCCGCTTCGGCCCGCCCGGCCTTCACGGTGAGCGCAATTCGCTTCCAGCCCCCCATGCGGCCCGCCACAGTAGACCCCGGGTGTAAGCTTTGCCAATGGAGCTGTTTCCGCGTGAACCCGCGGTCACGCGCGACGTTCCGGCGGATGCGCCGCTCGCCGAGCGCATGCGCCCGCGCACGCTCGAGGAGTTCGAAGGACAGGAACACCTGCTTGGGCCAGGCGGGCCACTGGGTCCCGTGCTCGCCTCCGGCGCCAAGCTGCCGTCGTGCATCTTCTGGGGCCCGCCGGGCTCGGGTAAGACGACGCTGGCGCGGCTGCTCGCGGAGCGCGCGGGTCTGCGCTTTGCCGCCATCTCCGCGGTGCTCTCGGGGGTGAAGGACCTGCGCGAGGAGATCGCGCGCGCCGACGAGGAGCGCCGCCGCGGCCGGCGCACGGCGCTGTTCGTCGACGAGATCCACCGCTTCAACAAGGCGCAGCAGGACGCGCTCCTGCCGCACGTCGAGCGCGGCACTGTGGTGCTGTTGGGCGCGACGACCGAAAACCCGTCCTTCGAGGTGATTCCCGCGCTGCGCTCGCGCGCGCGCATCTTCACCTTGCGCGCGCTCGACGAGTCACTGCTCGCGCGCATCGTGACTCGCGCGCTCGAGAATCCAGAGCGCGGGCTCGGCAAGCGTGGCGCCACGGTTGCACCGGATGCGCTCGACCTGATTGCGCGCCTGGCGCAAGGCGACGCGCGGCGTGCGCTCGGCCTCTTGGAATCCGCGCTGGACCGCGCGGGTGGGCGCATCGAGCGCGACGACGTCGCCGCGGCCTTCGAGTCACGGATCCCCGACTACGACAAGGGCGGCGAAGCGCACTACGACGTGATCTCCGCCTTCATCAAGAGTCTGCGCGGGAGTGACCCGGACGCGGCCGTCTACTGGCTCGCGCGCATGCTCGAGGGCGGCGAGGAGCCGCGCTTCATCGCGCGCCGGCTGCTGATCTTCGCATCCGAGGACGTGGGCAATGCGGATCCGCTGGGCCTGGTCGTCGCGGCGGCGGCCGCCGAGGCCTTCGATCGGGTCGGGCTGCCCGAGGGGAAGCTGATCCTGTCTCAGGCGACTACCTACCTGGCGTGCGCGCCAAAGAGCAACGCGAGCCTGCTGGCGATCAGTCGCGCCTCGGAGGTCGCGCGCGAGCGCGGCGCTCTGGCCGTCCCGCTGCCGCTGCGCAACGCGCCGACGGAGCTCTTGCGCCAGCTCGGCTACGGCAAGGGCTACCAGTACCCTCACGACTTCCCGGGTCACTTCGTGCGCGAGCAGTATCTCCCCGACGAGATTCGCGACTCACACTTCTATGAGCCGTCGGATCAGGGCGCCGAGCGGGACGCCGCGGAGCGCCAGCGGCAGCGCTGGAAGGGCGACGCCGAGCGCTGAAGCGCGCCGCGCCCTCTAGCCCTTCCGATTCACCGCGATGAAGAGCGTGCCATCGCCGCGCCTCACCAAGAAGAGAATCGAGTCACCGCCGGCGGCGAGCTGCTTCTCGAGCGCCGCGGAGCTCTCGACCGGCTTGCGGTCCACTTCGAGGACCAGATCACCGGGCCGCAGGCCCGCGTCGGCGGCCGGACCGCCGGGCTCGACCCCCGCGACGACGACGCCCTTCTTGTCCTTCAGCCCGAACTGCTGGCGCAGCTCGTCGTCGAGATCGCTGACTTGGAGCCCAAGCGCGGCCGCGCCTGCGCTCTCCTCGGGCGCGCCGGTTGCTTCCTGCTCCGGCGAGGCAGCGAGCTTCTCGATCTTCACTTGGAGCGTGATGGGCTTCCCGTCGCGCAGCACGACGACCTCGACGCTCTTGCCGACCTCGGTCGACGCGACCGCGCGCGACAGATCGCGCGGCTTGGCGAGCGATTTGCCGTTGAAG
>JBGQIB010000250.1:0-4181 GCA_041498295.1 bacterium
CGCGTAGCCGAGCGCGTTCGAGAGCTCGTGCGCGAGCGGCGCGATCGCGGCGACGCGCGCGACGGATTGCGGCACGAGCGGTGTCAGCAGCACGCCGCCGACGAGGAGCGCGAGCACCTGACCGGTGTGCGTGGCGGGGAACGCGCGCAGGAGCAGGAGAGCGGCGCGGAACAGGAGGCCGGAACGCACCATCGCCGCGGCGAGGGCGAGCGCGCCGAGCGAGAGCACCCACGATGACGACGTGAATCCGGAGAACGCCTGCGCGACCGACGTGAGACCGAGCACGCCCCAGGCGCCGGCCATCGCGAGCGCGACGGCGAAGTCGGGGACCGGCTCGAAGAGCCACGCGACGCCCGCGCCGACGAGGATCGCGAAGATGTGCCAGCCATTCGCGCTGAGGCCGGCCGGCGGCGGGATCCACCAAAGCGCGAGCGGGACCGCGACGGCCGCGACCGCGCCGATGACGCGCGATCGCGTCGCGCGCGGTCGAGGGCGCGCGTCGAGCGTGAGCGGTCGCGCTTCCTCGAGCTGCGGCGCGCCGACGAGGGCGCGTTGCCGTCGATCGAGCGTGTCCGCGAGCGAGGTCGCCACGCGCAGGCCGATCTCGGGACGTTCGCGCACGAGCTGCTCGAAGCGCTCGCGCGGGAGGCGCCAGATCCGCGCGTCGGTCGTCGCCTGGACCGTCGCCGTTCGCCGCGAGAGGAGGAGGCCCATCTCGCCGAACGTTCCCGGCGCGCTGACCTGGCCCACCTCGACCGCGCCGTCCGGCGAGTGGACGGCGGCCGAGAGCGCGCCGCGTTCGAGCAGGTAGAGCTCGTGGGCCTGGGTGCCCTCGCGCGTGATCTCGGTGCCCGCCGTGACGTCGATCGGCTCTAGCGCGCCGGCGAGGCGCGCGAGGTTCACGCGATCAAGATCGCGAAAGTACGGAACGAGTCGGAGGAGTCGCTCGAGCGCGTCATCGTGGTCGTCGGACACGGCGCGCGAAGGTTAGCGCCTGCGACCGTGAGGGGAATCGAACCTGTGACCCCGGCGCGATTTGAACGCGCGACCAACAGCTTCGAAGGCTGCTGCTCTATCCGCTGAGCTACGGGGCCGTGCACCGAATTATCGCAGTCGCACGCCTGTCCTACTTCATCGACATGGCATCGCTACGACTTGGCTTGCTGAGCGCGAAATCATCACCGTCGTGCGCATCCAGCCAATCTCGACGGCGGCCGAGGCGCTCGGCATCAACGTTCTGCGCCGCACGCTGTCTGGACCCTCGTGGATCGTAGCGCCCAGAGTCTCCATTCAGAGCGTGCTGACGAAAGAAGAAGGACTCTCCGAGGCAGCGTTTTCCATGTTCACCAGGGGTCATTTCGACTGCGTCGTTTGCCGTGCAGACAACAGCCGGCCGGTCTTTGCGGTCGAGTTCGACGGGGTCGGCCACGACAAGCCACGCCAGGCCGAGCGAGATCGCCTAAAGAACCTGTTCTGCATGGCTGCCGGCCTACCCCTGTTGCGCTTCGGCACGGCCGAACTAATCACGCGGGATCGCGTCACGGTTCTTGAGTGGCTTAGCCAAGCCCTCCTTGATGGGCTCGAGCGACTCGACGAAGAAGACGGCCCCGACGACTCAGATCTGGCTTCCGGCTTCGAGCCTCCGCACGAGGTCAACTTCGGATTTGATCTCGAGGAGGAGGGGCCCGTCTTCGAGAGCGAGCATCCGTTTCCGGCGAATCTCGCCATCACAGAGCGCCTACTTCGGCGATATGGCATCGGTGTCGGCTCGCCGGTCGCGGAGCCCAGTGAGCTCCCGCGCATCGTCATCGATTCCTCATCAGGCACATCGCGCTACGTACTGAGTGTGCGCTGGCCTGGCCGAAGAACCTTTGAGCAAGGACCGGCGAGCGAGTTCGTCGTCACGCAATGCGACTTCACTGTTCACGATCGCACCGACATCATCCTCGCAGGCGCTGGCCGGGGACGCTTCGCGTGGGCCCATCGCTTACCGCAGCAACTTGGACTAACCGCGATCACTGCAAACAGGAAGCTCACCGCCGAGCAGATGAAGTACCGCGTCGAGCGAGGGCTCTCGCCGTTGAATCTCGGTTGGTGGGAATCAGCGGGGGTCGCGCGGGAGCTCGCACTCTACGACGTGCTCTCGCAGGTGGAACGGTGGGCACAGCGCGAGGCGCCTCAGAGGACGATGTCCGCTAGTTAGCGGTGTCGTCCTGGGAGGCCGCGACTGACAGTCGCGTAGCCCGACGAGCGGTTCGAGCTCGCGACAGCCGTAGTACGACGGTCCCATTTCACCGACACAGCCGACCTGCGCTATGTATGAGGATGAAGACCTGTACCCGCTGCGGCGAGACGAAGCCGCTCGACCAGTTTCCGCCAGTGAGGCGAGCGGAGCCGGACAAGCTCCAGACGTGGTGTCGCGCCTGCTTCAAGGAGGTCAACGACCGGAACTACCGCCCGTATTACGAACGCGAGCGCGAACGAATTCGCTCGCGGATCACTGCGCACCGCGATGCCAACCATCAGCAGCTCATCGAATACCTGCGCGCGCATCCGTGCGTCGACTGCGGGGAAACGGACATCGTCGTCCTCGAGTTCGATCACGTCGGGGAGAAGCTCGGCGATGTCTCCACACTCGCCAACGGGGGCCGCAGCTGGGAGCGAATCAAAGCCGAGATCGAAAAGTGCGAGGTCCGATGCGCGAACTGCCACAGAAAGAAGACCATCGAACGACGACAGCTGACGACGGCACCGGTCGCACAGTTCGACGCACCGCGACCCGCGAAACGAGTCCTGCCGGTGCAATTGTTGATCGACGCGCTGATCGAGGTGAGGGCCTGCCGTGTGTGTGGCGAAACCAAGCCGCTCGTGGACTTCCCTTTTCGGTCAATGAAGAAGCAGACCCGCCAATGGATTTGCAAGGCTTGCCAACGCCTCTATTCGCGAGGTTGGTATGCACACAACCGCAAGCGCGCGATCGCGCGTGCTCACAAGAACACCCTACGTGCGCGGCACGCGGCGGCAGCGGCTCTGCGTGAGTATCTTCGCGGCCGCGCTTGCGTCGATTGCGGCGAGGATGACCCACGCGTGCTCGATTTCGACCACCTTCGCGACAAGAAGGCCGAGATCAGTGTTCTCGTTCACACGGGACAACCATGGGAAGTCATCGCAAAGGAGATCGACAAATGCGAGATACGCTGCGCGAACTGCCACCGTCGACGGACGGTCCGTGAAATAGCTGGATACAGACTGAAGGCCTCTTACGAGTGACCCCGGACGGGCACGATCCGTCGACCTCTTGCTTCGTAGGCAAGCGCTCTATCCAACTGAGCTACGGGGTCATCAGAACCGAAGACAATTCTACCAACCGGAGGTGGCCCATGCCAGACAAGAAGAAGTTCGGCGACGACGGGGAAGAACCTGATCGCGACCACTGCCCCGAAATGCGGTCTGAAGCTTTAGGTAGCCTCTAGCGCATCGACACCCCCATCGTCCCCGGCCGCACGAAGTGGCTCGCGCTGATCGCGATCGGCGCGAGCGGATTTCTCTCCACCATCAACGCGGGCGCGATCGTCACCGTCCTCCCGATCATCCAGCAGGAGCTCGGCGCCGACATCGTCACGATCGGCCTCACCCTCACGGTCTACCAGCTCATCACCGCGAGCCTCATGCTCGCGTTCGGCCGCCTCGGCGATCTGCGCGGCCAGCGCCGCATCTTCCTCGCCGGCTTCGCGATCTTCATCGCCGGCTCGGCGCTCTGCGGCCTCGCGCCCACCATCCCGACGCTCATCGCCGCCCGCGCCGTCCAGGCGCTCGGCGCCGCGATGCTCTTCTCCAACTCGATCGCCATCCTCGTCGGCGCCTTCGGCACGCGCGAGCGCGGCCGCGCGCTCGGCGCCGTCAGCGTCTTCACCTACTCCGGGCTCACGGCCGGTCCGCCGCTCGCCGGATTCATCACCGACGCCGTCGGCTGGCGCGGCATCTTCGCGCTCAGCTTCGTCCTCGGCCTCGCCTGCTTCGCGATCTGCTGGCGCGCGCTGCCGACCGACCGCGAGGTGCGCGCCCGCGGCGCCTTCGACCTCCCCGGAACGATCCTCCTCACCGCCACGGTCTCGACCTTCCTCATCACGCTGCAGGAAGCGACGAGCTGGGGCGTGACCTCGGCGCTCACCATCGGCGGC
>JBGQIB010000251.1:0-4011 GCA_041498295.1 bacterium
GGGATGGCGACATGTTTCGGGGCGAAGAACGCCAGCTTGTTCTCCCAGTAGAGACGAGCCGAAGAGACTCCCGTGTTCGTCAGCCAGTAGAGCGTGATGTTGTCGAGAATGTCGTCGCGCGTGAGGCCCTCCTTCTGACCCGCAAAGACGCGCGCGATGAGCTCGTAACTGCTGTAGTCGTGATCGAGTATCCATGCGGCGAGGCCGATCGGTGAATCCGCGATCCCGTAGAGTGTCTGTGGATGGTTTCCCATCTCCTGAGCGTAGGCGAGGCCTTTTGTGTAGAAGAAGGCGAGCCGGTCATACGCATGCCGCTCGTCGGCTGAGAGACCGGCCGGCGGCGGAGCTCCAACGAAGGCCGCTTTGTCGATGCTCTCGGGAACTGCGCCCGGCATGTTCGTGTGGATGCCGAGTAACTCAGGCGCCGCCTGTGCGCCCATTAGATCGGTGATGAGCGCGCCCCAATCGCCACCCTGCGCCACGTAGCGCGAGTAACCGAGGCGCTTCATCAGTACATTCCAAGCGCGTGCGATGCGGGGCGCGTCCCAGCCGGTCGTCGTCGGCTTGCCCGAAAACCCGTAACCCGGCATCGAGGGAATCACGAGATGGAACGCATCCGAAGCGCTCGCGCCATGTGCCGTGGGATTGACCAGGGGATCGATGATCTTCAGCTGCTCGATGACCGAGCCGGGCCATCCGTGAGTCACGATGAGCGGCAACGCACCTTCATGCTTCGACCGAACGTGGATGAAGTGAATGTCGAGCCCATCGATCTCGGTGATGAAGTGCGGCAGCGAGCTCAGCTGCGCCTCGCACCTGCGCCAGTCGTACTCCGTCCCCCAGTAACTCGCGAGTTTCTGCATCGTCGCGAGCTGCACGCCTTGCGATGAGTCAGTGACCGTTTCCCGCTCGGGCCACTTCGTCGCGTTGACGCGCCTGCGCAATTCGGTGACCTCGGCGTCCGGAAACTTCACCTGAAACGGGCGAATCGCACTCTTGTCCGCTGCCATGACGTCCTCCTTCAGTTCTTCGCGATCAATTTACAACGGGCGCTCTCGCCCTGACCAGTCCAACACTCGCAAGGCGCGGAGGGTATTCCACCGGCTCGGCCGGCCCTCGCCCTCGTCCGTCTCGACGGCCATCGTGCCGGGGTACCGGGTCTCCAGCGGCCACCGGCCGTCGTCGTCGCGCTTCGACACGACGAGGTCGATCGCCTCGGCGACGCGCTCGTCGGGCGCGACGCCGGCGCGGCGCAGAAAATCGAGCCCCCGCAGCACGTCGTAGTGCCACCAGGTCGGGAAGGCGAAGCGCGTCCACGCGGCGCCGCCCTTGCGGTCTCGCTCGATCACCTCGCCGGTCGACCTCCGGCGGAAGAGCCGACGGTCGAGGAGATACTCCTGCCCGCGGAGACGGGCCCGGGTCACTTCCGGGTTGCCCCCGACGGCCCATTCGTATTCGAGCAGGGCTTCGAGCACGCAGATCGTGGTGTTGAACGACGATCGCGTCGAGCCGTTGGCGGCCTCGCAGTTCCAGCCACCGTCGGGCAGCTGCTCGGCGAGCAGCCGGTCGACGATGCCGCGGACGTCCTGGCCGAAGTACGCGCCGACCGCCGCGACCTGCGCGTTGATGCAGGGCTCGACCTCGCCTTCGAAGAAGGCATTGCCGTCGCATTCCTGTGGGCCACATCCCTGCCAAGTCACTCGGTCATGGACGAGGTCCAGTGCGCGGCGCGCAGGTTCGCTCGCGGGATCGAGACCCATGTCCCGCAGCAGCATCAGGACGTGCATGGTGGAGTCCCACCCGCGGTTCCACGCCGCCCCGCCCCACCGCCCGTCGACGCCCTGGAGCGCGAGCAGCCGCGCGCCCGTACCCTCGGTGGCGACCCGCGCGCGCTCGCGCGCGACTTCGTCCGCGGGCGCACCGGCCAGGTCGCGCATTACCTGCCAGCGGATCGAAGGGTCGGAATCCAGCAGCCACCGCACCGCGGAAGTCTACACACCCTCGATGGCACGACGCGCTAGATTCGAGTCATGAACGCCTGGGAAATCCGACGCGACGGTGGAATCAACGCACTCGTGGCCGTCGAACGCGCGAAGCCGTCGCCCGGCGCACGCGAGCTGGTCGTGCGCGTGCGCGCGGTGTCGCTCAACTACCGCGACCTGCTGCACGTGCTGGGCTACGCCGATCGCGACAAGTGGCCGCTCGTCCCCTGCTCCGACGGCGCGGGTGAAGTGGTGGCGGTGGGCCGCGACGTAACTCGCTTCAAAGGCGGCGATCGCGTCGCGGGCACGTTCTTTCAGGGCTGGGACTCCGGTCCGATCTCGGCAGAAGCCATGGAGACCGTCCCGCGCGGTGTGTCTGGCTCGAAACTCGCGCCTTCTGTGCATCACTTTCGCGGGTGCTGCGCACCTCGAGCCACCCTCGTCCGTGGGAGCGCCGGACTAGCCGGATCGCGTATCCCTTCTGCACGGAGCAGTGCCAGTGACTCGAGCGGAGCTCTCGAGTCAGGCGGGCCATTGGGCTTGAGTGCGCCAGTTGCGTAGAGGTTCAGGCGCGCCGGCAGCTCAGGGGTGGCTCGACGCGCTCAGCATCCACGAGGTCCTACACGGAACAAAGAGAATTCCCTGCGCACAGGCGCCGCGGAAGAGCTTGCTCGACCCCGATCAGGTCTTCCGCATCGCTCGAGTGGTAAAATGGTAGAGTGACTCGATGGATAGTTCCGAAGAGCTAGTCGCCAACGCCACCAGGTTCTCCGCGGTCGTGACCGTGTTGGGGATGCTCGCCGCCGCCGGCATCGCCGCCTGAATCCAGCGGCGGACCCTGAGCAGCGAGCACAAGAACCGAGAACGAGAGTGGCGCCGGGACGGCTCGCCGCCGCGATTGAGGCGTTGTTGGTCGAGGTGGATCCTGAGGTGACCCCGCAGACCTCGCGGGAGCGGATTGTCCCGCTCGTGCTTCGCACGCAGCTCCTGCTCGACGGCTCGAAGCTCCACAAGAGGCTGAACCACTGCGTCAACCAGATCGCGTCCGAGCTGAACGGCCGGACGGGTCCGACGCCGATCGGCGGAGCCGATGCTGTGCGACGGCTGCGAGACCTTCCTCAACAAGGAGTACGAGACGCCCGTCTCGCGGATCTGGCACAAGCTCAAACCGGACACCGTCGACTCGGCGAAGATACTCGTGCCGGTCGCCGACGTCGCGACACTCAAGCTCTTCCACCTCGCGAACTTCTGGCGTGCGAGTGTCTCCCAGCAGTGGCGATTCGCGAAGGGCAAGATCGACCCGTGGCACCGGGAGCAGATCCGGCAGATGCTCGTGTCGCGGGATCCTAGAGGGCCGGGTGCCCGGCGCCCTGATGACGGACCTCCGTTCGAACAACGTCGCGAAGGGAACCTTCATGACCCCGCTTCGCGCGACGCTCGACGGGATGAATGTCGGGTGCCTCTCGATGATCTACGGCGGTGGGCTCTGGGTTGTAGGCTTCTAAGTGCCCGATTTTGGTGGGCCCTCCCGGGATCGAACCGGGGACCGATGGATTAAAAGCTCCTGATCGGGCCGACACAACTCAGCAGCGTCGCGATCCCTCCAGCTCGCCGGCCTCCGTCGCGCGCCCCATGCGGCGGGGGAAGTCGGCGACGGCATGCTGGCGGAAGCCGTGGTTGCGGCAGAGCTCCGGGGAACATCGAAGACACCGTCGATGTGCAGCGCGAGCTGCTGAGGACGTTTGCGCCTTCGAGCATCGCGATCTACGACACTTCTGCGGGGGGGCCGACGCGGGCAAGCAGGGGGCATGTGCTCGCGGCAGGTAGGCGTTTGGAAGCGCGCGAGCGCCTGCCACGGCTGCGGGCTGTGCGTGGCCGCGGATCTAAATCAGGAACGCTTCCTGAAAGGTCTGGCGGCTCCCGGATCGCGGGCGTATCGTGTCGGTCGTGAAGTCCGCCCCCCTCGAGCCGGCCAAGCGCCGGCACCAGACGCGCCAGCGCGCGCGTATTCTCGCTTGGCTGCGCGAAA
>JBGQIB010000252.1:0-3902 GCA_041498295.1 bacterium
CTCGCGCTCCAGCAGGCGCAGCGACGGAGCCGCGGCGGGAGTGAGTGACTCCGCTCAGCGCTTCTCGAAGTCCGCCATGTGGTCGCGGAGCGCGCGCTGGAAGGCTGGCCGCGCCTCGCAGCGCGCGTGATAGGCCGCGAGCTTGGGGTGCGGCTCCATGAGCCCGGTGTCGGGAGTGACGAGCCGGAGCACCGTGCTCATCATCAGATCGCCGGCGCTGAAACGGTGCTCGAGATACTCGCGGTCGCCGAGCGCGTCCTCGAGCTCCGCCAGGCGCTTCCGGACCGCCTGCTCCACGACGGGCCGCCGATCCTTCGCCCATTGCTCGTTTGGGAAGAACAGATCGCGCTCCGCGAGCGGCTGCACCACGACCTCGACCGTGTTGAGCGCCGCGAGCAACCAAGTGACCGCGCGCGCACGCTCGACGTCGTCCTTCGGCAGAAGCGTTTCGCTCCGCTCCCCGATGTGCAGCACGATCGCGCCCGACTCGAACAGAACGAGTCCATCCTCCTCGAAGTACGGCACCTGGCCGAACGGCTGGCGCGCGCGGTAGTCCGCGGACGCTTGATCCCCCGGGCCGATCAGCAGCGTGCGGTACTTGAGGCCGGCCTCCTCGCAAGCCCAGCGCACCCGAAGGTCGCGCACGAAGCCCTGAACCATTGGTGGAACCCATTTGAAAGCGCTGATGGTGATCATGTTGCTCCTAGGACGAACGACGAGCCGCCGCTCCGACAGGGCGCCGGAATTCTTCTCAGCGTCCCAGCCAGTCCAGGATCAGCGCGTTCACGCGCTCCGGCTGATCGAGCTGCATCCAGTGGCTCGCGTTCTCGAGCCGCTCGTAGCGCCAGTCGCCGGCGACGAAGGCCTTCGAACCGGTCATCTGTGACTCGGTCAGGTACGCGTCGCCGGTGCTCCAGATGCCGAGCGTGGGGACCTTCACCGGCGGGAAAGGTGTGCCCTCGAGCCCGGGCCGCGCCGGGTTCACGTTCGCGCGGTACCAGTTGAGCGCGGCGGTGAGCGCACCGGGGCGCGAGAGATCTTCGATCCAGTGCGGCAGCTCGGAGTGATTGCGCGTCCACTCGCGGAACAGCTTCCAGCCGTTCGCGCACAGCGCGTCTTCGGCGATGCCCTCGTACTGGAAGAACAGCATGTACCAGCTCTTCTCGCGCTGCGCGATGCCCGCGTCGAAAAACGAGCCGAAGTGACCGACGGGGAGCGCCGCGAAGCGGTCGACCTTCTCGGGGGTGAACATCGCGAGCCCCCAGCCGAGCGCCGCGCCCCAGTCGTGACACACCACGTGCGCGCGCGCGATGCCGAGCGCGTCGTAGAGGCCGAGCGTGTCACCGAGCAGTGTAGGGATCGCGTAGGCGTCGATTCCCGCCGGCCGATCCGACAGCCCGAAGCCGCGCAGATCCGGCGCGATCACGCGGTAGCCCGCCCCGACGAGCGCCGGCACCTGATGCCGCCACAAGCTCGACGAATCGGGGAATCCGTGCAGCAACAACACCGGCGCGCCCGAGATCGGCCCCTGCTCGCTCACGTGGAGGCGCACACCGTTCACTTCGACCAAGCGACCAGGAAGGCTCATGGATTCCTCTTCTCGATCCTCGGCGGCTCGAACGCCCGCACGGGCGGCGGCTCGCCGACGAAGCGCTCGACTTCCACGAGCGCGTGCTGGCCCGAGCAGCCCTGCGAGAGCTTCGAGGTTCCGGCGTCGCGAGTCAGTACGTTCGGGTTGCCGTGTACGCAGGTGGCGAGCTCGGCGCGTGAGTCGTCGGGGTCGAACCATGCGCCGGTCGAGAGCTGCACGACCTTGGGCCGCACGTCGTCGGTCACGACCGCGCCCGCGAGGCACGAGCCGCGATCGTTGAAGAGGCGCACGACGTCGCCGTTCGCGATGCCGCGCGCGGCGGCGTCGCTCGGATGCATGCGCACCGGCTCGCGGCCGCGGACTTTGGCGGCTTGGCTGTAGGCGCCGGCGTCGAGCTGGCTGTGCAGGCGGGTCGCCGGGTTGTTGGCGACCAGCGCGAGCGGGAAGCGCGCGGCGCGCGGAGAGCCGAGCCACTCGTCGCTCTCGAGCCAGGCGGCGTGGCCGGGGCAGTCGTCGTAGTGGAAGCGGGCGATCGTTTCGGAGAAGAGCTCGATCTTTCCGCTGGGCGTCTTCAGTGGCTCCGCGACAGGATCGGCGCGGAACGCGGAGAAGAGGACGCGCTCGGACTCCGAGTCCGGCACCGCGAGTGACCCTCGCGCCCAGAACTCGGCGAAGTCGGGCGCATCGGCGCCGGCCTCTGCGAGTGACTCACGGATGCGCGCCCAGAGGTGCTCGAGCCAGGCGCGCTCGTCTCGACCTTCTGTGAACGCGTCGCGCGCACCTAAGCGCTCGGCGAGCGCGGCGAGAATGTCGTGGTCGTTGCGCGCTTCGCCGACGGGGGCGACCGCGCGCTTCATGGCGATGATGCGCGCGTCGGCGCGGCCCGAGCCGATGTCGTTGCGCTCGAGCGACGTGGTCGCGGGGAACACGAGATCGGCATGGCGCGCCATCGGCGTGAAGTAAGGCTCGTGCACGATCACGGTGTCGGGCCGACCGAGCGCGCGCCGCAGCCGGTTCAGGTCCTGGTGGTGGTGGAACGGGTTGCCGCCGGCCCAGTACACGAGCCGGACGTCGGGGTACGGGTGACTCGCGCCGTTGTAGTCGAACGACTCACCGGGGTGCAGCAGCAGGTCCGCGATGCGCGCGACGGGAATGAACGCGCGCACGGCGTTGCGGCCCTCGGGCAACGACGGCAGCGGGAGCGGCGCGCTCGAGCTGCCGAGATCGCCCATCGAGCCGTAGCCGTGGCCGAAGCCGCCGCCGGGCAAGCCGATCTGACCGAGCAGCGCCGCGAGTGAGAGCGCGGCCCAGAGCGGTTGCTCGCCGTGCTGCGCGCGCTGCAGCGAGTACGACACCGTGACGAGCGTGCGCGATGTGGCCATCTGCCTTGCCAACGCGCGAAGGTCGGCTGCGCCGATGCCGGACTTCCCCTCCGCCCACTCCGGGCTCTTCGCGATGCCGTCGCGCTCGCCGAGGACGTACGCGATGAACTGCTTTCCGCCCTCGCAGTAGCGCTCGAGGAACACCGGATCGTGTAGGCCTTCCGTGACCAGCACGTGCGCGAGGCCCAGCATGACGGCGACATCGGAGAGCGGCACGAGCGGATACCAGCGCGCCTGTGCCTCGGGCACGACGTCGTCGCGCAGCGGGCTGAAGTGCGCGATCCGCATTCCGCGCTGGCGCGCGGCCTCGAGGTGTCCGCGCAGGCCGTGGCGCGCCATGCCGCCCGGCGCGACGAAGGTGTTCTTCAGCGGCAGTCCGCCGAACGCCACGAGCAGGTCGGTATGTTTCGCGATCACCGTCCACGGCGTCGCGCGGCGAAACACCGCCGCCGAGCTTCCGACGAGATGGGGCAGCAGCACCAGCGACGCGCCGATGCTGTAGCTGTTGCGGTGCGACGTGAAGCCGCCGATCGCGTTCAGGAAGCGGTGCAGCTGCGATTGACTCTGGTGAAACATGCCGGCGCTGGCCCAGCCGTACGAGCCGCCGTAGATCGCCTGGTTCCCGTGCGTTGCGATCACGCGTTGGAGCTCCGCCGCGGCGCGGTCGAGCGCCTCGTCCCAGGGAAGCTCCACGAACGAGTCACTGCCGCGATCACGCGACGGACCCGGCCCGTTCTCGAGCCAGCCGCGGCGGGCGACGGGTCGCGCGACGCGCGTCGCGTGACGCAGGCTGCCCGGCAGATTGCGCAAGAGCGGCGACGGGTCCGGATCATGGAGGGGCTCCACGGCGTCGATCTCGCCGTCGCGCACGCGCACCGTGAAGCCGCCCCAGTGCGAGCTGTGCGTGAGCTCGTCGCGCATGCCGAACC
>JBGQIB010000253.1:0-3886 GCA_041498295.1 bacterium
ACCGACGAACCGTGATCGCCAACAACACCTTCGACGGCTTTGTTCAGGGGGCACCCCCCTTTGGCAGCTGCGCGATCTTTTTTGACAATCCGTCGTCGGACAACCTAGTGACGGGGAACGTCTTCTCGATCCCGTCGAAGGCGACCGGAGACGACGGTGTCTGCGGCCCGAACGAAAGCTCGAACAAAGTGACCACGGACAACTTGGCTATAGCTCCCTAGGGGCAATGCTTGGGCGGCGACGGACCGTACTCATCGGTCACCGTCAGACACTTTAGCGCCTGACCTCCCTTTCGGAGTCCGGTAGCGGCCGCAATCACCAGGAAGATGTGGACCCGCTCGTCTGTACACGCTGCGAGCAGCGCGTGGATGTCGTCGCGGTCAAACAAGATGATCTAGCGCGGAGTCGCTTTCAGCAGTCGGATCTTGAACGGAAGCATCGGGATGATCTCCTCTTCGACCGCAAGACGGAGCGAAGCGCGAAGTATCCGCAGGTCGAAGATGGCCGAGTTCGCGCGCACGGTCTTCCTACGCAGCGAGACGAACTCGCCGCGATCGTCCGGTGTGCGACTCGAAACCGGACGCGAACCGAGGAAGCGTCCGAAGTGTCCGTGCGAGGAGCACGCGGACTTTACGCTCGCGCTGTCCTACGCGAGATCGAACACCAGGATGTGCGCGGAATCGAGCGCTTCGATCTCGAGCACGCGTTCCCCGGAGAGCGCGGCGCCATCGCCGGCCGCGAGACTTTCGCCGTTCAAGGTCAGAGCGCCGCGCGCGACCTGCACCCAGGCGTGGCGCTCGGCGGCGAGCGGATGGCTGAGCTTCGCGCCTTTCGGCAAGCGTCCGAGGTGGAGCGTCACCTCCTGGTGTAGGGTGAGCGAGCCCTCGCGGCCGTCGGGTGAAGCCACCAAGCGCAGGCGGTCGCGCATCGCCCCGGAGCCGAAGTCGCGCTGCTCGTAGCCCGGCGGGAGGTTCGGCACCGCGGGCAGAATCCAGATCTGCAGCAAGTGCACGAGCGCGTCGCGCGAGGCGTTGAACTCGCTGTGAGTCACTCCCGTCCCGGCGGTCATGCGCTGCAGCTCACCGGGCCGGATCACCGAGCTGTTTCCGAGGCTGTCCTTGTGCTCGAGCGCGCCCTCGAGCACGCAGGTGACGATCTCCATGTCGCGGTGCGAGTGCGGCGGGAAGCCCTTGCCGGGCTGCACCCAGTCCTCGTTGATCACGCGCAAGTCGCGGAAGCCCATGTGCTTCGGGTCGTGGTAGTCGGCGAACGAGAACGTGTGGCGGCTCTCGAGCCAGCCGTGCTGCGCGTGCCCGCGCTGCTCACTTCGGCGGAGCTGGATCATGCCCTGAGGATAGCAGGGCAGGGGCGCCGAGCCGCTGTCCGCCGGCGCTCACGCCCACTCGCGCTCGTCGGGACCTCCGATCTTGCGCGGCAGGCGCAAGAGCTCGGCTTCTCCATCGCTCGCCGATCGGCATCGGCCCGAGCGCCCAGAGGGTGATCAGGATGTTCCCTTGAACGGCCAAGAGGCCATGTGCGCGCACCGCCGCCGGCGCTGATTGTGGGTTTGGAATCTCGCTTGCGGACGGCTCGCATGGGAGCTGAATACTCCGCGCACGGACTCACACAAGACCGCCCTTGTCGCGCGCAGACAGACTTGCCCCTTCTCAGCGCGAACGCCTCGGAGTAGGATAGAGGGCGTGACTGTGTGGCGCCGCGGGTCGATGTCGCTCGTGACTTTCGCAGTGGCGCTCTGCGCCGCGACGAGTCATGCGGATACCCGCATCCTGCTCGACAGTCAGGCGGGGGACTATATCGGCGGCGGCATTCAGCGGACGCTCACACCGGCGACCGGATCCCTGACGACGAGTGGGGGTACGTTCGACAAATCGCTCACGGTCGCGTTCAACGGGGGCTCGCTTCAGTATTGGACGTTTGAATTCGAGGCGCCGAACGGCGCATCGATCGCTCCCGGCGTGTACGAAAGTGCGACCCGCTATCCCTTCAATTCGCCCACCGGCCCTGGGTTGAGCGTCTCAGGCAACAGCGCCGGATGCAACGTGCTGACCGGACGCTTCATCGTCTACGAAGCCGTCCTCGATGCCAGCGGAGCGGCGCTGAAGCTCGCGATCGACTTCGAACAGCACTGCGAGGGTGACTACCCCGCGCTGTTCGGAGTGATTCGCATCAACAGCGACGTCGGCATCCAGGATGCCGATTCGGACGGCCGGATGGACATCGAGGACAACTGTCCCGCCACCGCGAACCCGAACCAAACGGACGTCGACGGCGACGGGATCGGCGACGCCTGCGATCCGGTCCAGGGCATCACGCTCGTCCACTTCGAGAGCCAGCTGGGCGACTACGTCGGCTCGGGAGAGGTGGAGACCTACACGAACGCCGACTCACCGATCCACGCGAGTCGCCTCTCCGGGGGTGGCGTCGAGGTGTACTTCGATGCCGGTGGATCCTGGTACCTCGACTTCGCTGCGCCGGCATCGCGGTCGTTCGGCGCCGGCACCTACGAGAATGCCGTGCGCTACCCGTTCCAAGCGTCTGGCCAGCCGGGCCTGAGTGTCTTCGGCAATGCGCGCGGCTGCAATACGCTGACGGGCCGCTTCGTCGTGTTGGAGGCGGTGTTCCGCGACGATGGCTCCGTACAGAATCTCGCGATCGATTTCGAACAGCACTGCGAGGGCGTCCCCGCCGCGCTCTTCGGATCCGTACGGGTGAACGCCGAGCACGCGCCGGCGGAGGTCGACCGAGACGGCGATCAGGTGCTCGACTTCGCGGACAACTGCCCGACGACGCCAAACCCCAATCAGGCCAATGCCGACGGCGACTCGCGCGGCGACGCGTGTGATCCGTATCCGAACGATCCCGACGATCTCGGCGCCTGTCTCGTCGACCGCAACGCGCTCGGGCAGACACTCATGACACAGTCGGCGCAGATCGCACAGCTGCAGGGGTCTGTCGCGACTCTGAGCGCCGAGAACGCGAACCTGCGCGACGAGCTCGCGAACGCGCAATGCTCGGTCGTGGATGCGGACAGCGATGGCGTCGTCGACCTTCTCGACTCGTGCCCGAGCTCGCCGGCCGGATCCAAGGTCAACTCGAACGGCTGTACGAACGCGCAGCTTTGCTCCGCGATATCGATCGACGGCGCGCTCGACCTGGCGCGCTGCTTCCTGGCCCGCTCCGCTGCGAAGAAGCCGATCTGCCGCCTGACCTTTGGCGTCGGCAAGAGTGGGTTCCGATGCGTTCCGCGGTGACCTACTGCGAAGGAGTGAGCCTCGTGACTCGTGCTCTGTGCATTGCGGTGGTGGCCGGCTGTGCCGCGCTCGTTCTGGTCGCACCCGGGAGCGCGCGCCCCGACGACGGGACGGCGCCCGCGGATCACTCGGGTCGGCCCCTCACGGCGATCGACGCCTCGGGCGTTCGCGTCTGGTATCGCTACGACGCGAGCGGAGCGCTGCGCGAGGAGCGCTACGCGGACGGGCGGATCGTGATCCACGAAGACCGCCAGAGCGGGGCAGCCGCCGCGCAGCGCCTGCTCCAGCCCAGCGAGCCGCGGAAGGCGCCGTAGCGGCTCCGCTCCGGCGTCGCCTCAAGTCAGCCCTTGCGCCAGCTCCCCGAGGCGAACCGCTCGAGCCCGCCGAGCATCTCGCCGGTGCGCAAGGTCGCCATGCCGTGCCTCGGGCCGGTCGAGGGTCACGATCGCGATCGCGCCGTCGCTCTCGAAATGCACGGTCATCGCTTCCTGCCAGGCCGCTTCGACGCGCCGGAGGCGGGATCGATCCCGACCGACGCGGCGACCTGTCGCCACAGCACCTCGACCACGCGCTCGGCCGGCGGCTTCGGCGAGCGCGCGAGCGCCTCGACCATG
>JBGQIB010000254.1:0-3746 GCA_041498295.1 bacterium
CGCAGCTTTGCTGCTTGCGGGCTCGGCTCGGGACGGCCCTCGCCTCGCGCCGACCGCCTGACTTCGTTCGCCTGCGGCTCACTGCGCGCGGCTTTGCTGCTTGCGGGCTCGGCTCGGGACGGCCCTCGCCTCGCGCCGACCGCCTGACTTCGTTCGCCTGCGGCTCACTGCGCGCAGCTTTGCTGCTTGCGGGCTCGGCTCGGGACGGCCCTCGCCTCGCCTACACGCGCACGACGCCGTCGCGCACCAGGGAATCGATACGCTCTTTGGCGTAACCGAGTGACTGGAGGATCTCACGGCCGTCCTCGCCGAGCGCGGGGGCGCGGCGCGCGGGGCCCTTCGCCGCGCCGTCGAGCTGGATCGGGCTGTCGACGGTGCGCAGGCCGGGCCGCACGCCAACGCCCGTGACGGGTCGGAAGATGCCGTTCGCGGCGAGCTGCGGGCAGTCCGGCAGATCCTCGATGCGCGCGATGATCCCGAACGTGACCGTGTGCCGGTCGAGCTCGGCGCGCCAAAACTCGAGCGGCTTCTGCGCGAAGACCTGGTCGAGGATCGCGACCAGCGCGGGCGCGTTCGCCCGGCGCAGTGCCAGCTCCCGGAAGCGCGGATCGGACGCGAGCTCGGGCCGGCCGACCGCCTGAGTCAGGCGCTCCCACTCGACCGCTTCCTGCACCATCGCGAGATAGAGCCCCCGGCCGTCGGCGCACAGATAGTGATTCACGAGCGCGTTCGCCGAGCCCGCGTGCGTCGGCGGCACGTACGGCTTCGCGCCGCAGAGCGCGGCCTGGATCAGGATCGAATTCGACCACGCACCGTTCGCGACGAGCGACGTGCGCACGCGCCGGCCCTTGCCGGTGCGCTCGCGGTCGAACAGCGCCAGCGCGATCGCGCCGAACAGCGCCATGGCGCTGGGGTGATCGCCCATGCCCGCGGTGGCGAGCGCGAACTCCGCGCCCCCGGGCCGCACCGCGTCCATCAGACCCGAGCGCGCCCACCACGCCGTGGCGTCGTAGCCGGGCTTCTCCACCTCAGGGCCCTGGTCGCCATAGCCGGTGGCGTGCGCGTAGATCAGCCGCGGGTTCTCGGCCTCGAGTGACTCCCAGTCCATGCCGAGCTTCTGCAACACGGACGGGTGTAGGTTGGTGATGAACACGTCGGCGCGGCGCACCAGCGCGCGCGCGACCTCGCGCCCTTCGGGCTTGCGAACGTCGAGCGCGATCGACTTCTTGCCGCGCGCGGTCAGGATCCAGCAGTAGTTCTCCTCGCACTCGGGCAGCGGCTTCAGCTGCGGAAGCATGCGGTACGGGTCGCCGGTCTGCGGGTGCTCGATGTGCACGACTTCCGCGCCGAAGTCACCCAGTACCGTGCCCGCGGCGGGACCGAACACGAACGTGGCCAGCTCGACGACTCGCAGCCCCTCGAGAAGTGGTCGCTCGTTCATGTCGCGATTGTACGCGACTACGAATCCGCCCAGGTAGGAGGGCTCGAGCCGATCATCGCCGCGGGGCGCGCGAAGTACGCGGGCGTTTCGGAGAGCTCCGCGGCGTGGCGTACGCCGCGCAGTCGGCCGAATGCGGAGTCGCTCTCCTCGATGCGGTCCTGCACGTCGTCCAGCGATGGATCGGCTGCGCGCAGCCCGCCTTCCACGCGGCCGAGCCCGTAGAGCCAGCGGCCGGTCTGCGCGAGCGAGACGCGCACGTGCCAGCTGCCGCCTTCGCGCGCCTGGCGCGCGCGCGCCAACAGCGCGGCCGCGGCCATGAGCTGGCCCGAGCCGTGGTCGAGCGCCTGCGCGGGCAGCTCCTTTGGCCCCTCGACACCCGCGGCGACGCCTTCCGCGTGGTTGAAGCCCGTCGCCGTCTGCACGAGTGAGTCGAAGCCGCGGCGCGCGGCCCACGGCCCGAGGTGCGAGTAGGCCGACAGCGAGACGTACACGATTCCGGGTCGGATGCGCGCCGCGTCGGCGGGCGAAAAACCGCGCGCCGCGATCGCGCCGGGCCGATAGGCCTGCACCAGGATGTCCGCATCGGCGAGCAGGCGAGTGAGTGCCGCGCGACCCTCGTCACCGTCGAGGTCGGCGTAGGCGGAACGCTTGCCGCGGCCAGTGTCGATCACGACCCACTCGATGAACGGGAGCTTGGGGGACGCTATGCGCAGCACGTCGGCGCCGTGCGCGGCGAGCGTGCGGCCGCACACCGGGCCGGCGACGATGCGCGTGAGATCGAGCACGCGTACCCCCGACAGGGGCCGGGGCGCCGAGGCGAGCGGTCGCGGCGCGGCGTCGCCGATGCGCTCGATCTCGAACAGCGGCAGCGGCGCGAGCGCGCGCGCCTGCGGGTGCGCGCTCCACTCCTCGGCGCTGCGCATCATCGCCACGACCCCACCCGCGCCGTTTGCCGCCGTCTCGAAATCCTCGCCCTTCCACGCGCTCAACTTTTCCTGCACCGCCTCGCGCGAGTCACTCGCGCCCAAGAGCTCCACGATCGCGCGCCGGTGGTGCGCGAAGTTCGTGTGCAGGCGCACGAAGCGTCCGTCGCCGCTGCGATACACGCCCGCGACCGGATCCCACATCGGCGGTGGCTGTCTCCCGACCACGCGCAGATAGCGCTCGCTGCGGAACTCGACGGCCGCGGCGCACATGTCGACTGACACGCGCTGCGCGCGGCCGGTGCGCAGCTTCCAGAGCTCCGCGGCAGCGAGCCCCGCCGCGGCGATCGACACTTGCGCGGCGGTTCCGACCCGAAAGGACGACGGCAGCGCGGGGTCCGCACCCGTGAGCGACACGCGCCCGAGCGCCTGCGGATCGCCTCCCCCGAGTGACCAGAGCTGCCGAAGAATCTCGAGCGTTTGGGTCACTGCGCCAACTTGGCGCGCGCCGGAGCTCGGGTCAATCTTGATTCTGCGATCAACCCACCCGCCGGGCACGATCCAGTACTAGCCCGCCAGGAAAGCCTTCACGACCTCGAGGAACTTCTCGAGCTGATCGTGGTGCACCCAGTGACCCGCCTTCTCGACGTTCACCACTTCGGCGTTCTGGAAGAACTTCGCACGCCCGTCCTTCGTCGGATCGCTAGCCCAGCTCTCCATGCCGCGCACCAACAGGGTGGGGCAAGTGATTCGCTGCCAGAGCTCCTGCGCTTCCTGCGTGTTGAACGTGTACGGCGAGAACGCGCGCACGTAGTTGTCGAACTTCCAGGAGTATGTGCCGTCCTCGTTCTGGTTCACGCCGTGAATGGTCAGGTGGCGCGCGCGCTCGGGTGAGAGGTGCGGGTTCTCCTCGAGCATGCGCGTGTACGCCTCCTCGATCGAGGCGTAGCGGCGCGGCGTGCGCGACGCGAGCCCGCGCATCTGGCCGATCCACTCGCGCATGCGCTCGTGGATGCCGAGCTTCGAGCGCTGCGCGATCATCGCGGGCGGGGGCCCGAGCCCCTCGATCGCGACCAGCTTCTTCACGCGGTCCGGGTAGATGCCCGTGTAGGAGAGCGACACCGAGCCGCCGAGTGAGTGGCCGATGATCGTGAGCGGCGCGAGCTTCTTCTGGTGAATCAGCTGCGCTACGTCGTACACGTAGTCGATCATTCCGTAGTTCGCGCCCGTGACCCACTGCGAGTCGCCGTGACCGCGCAGGTCGGGCGCGAGAATGTGCCAGTCGTTGCGCAGCCGCTCCGACACCCAATCCCAGTTGCGGCAGTGGTCGCGGCCGCCGTGCACGAGCAGCAGCGGCGGCGCGTCCTCGTTTCCCCAGTCCA
>JBGQIB010000255.1:0-3736 GCA_041498295.1 bacterium
CGCCCCGAGCGCGGTGGGCCGCCGCCCGTCTTGCTCACCGTCCAGAGCGCATCGACGAGCGCGGAGCTGCCGAGCGTGGATTGGAAGCGCTGCACGTCGATCGTCACGCGATAGGCAGGTGTGAAGTTCCCGACCGATCCGGACGCAACGTTTGGCGTGCCGAGCAGGGCCGCGAGGTCTCGCGCCACGACGCGCCCGATCGCTTCGTCGAGTGGAGCGGCCCAGCGGTGATACTCGTCGATCTCGACCTGGTTCGCGGAGAGCTGCACCGTGAACTGCGGGCGCGAGACGGACGACGGGATCGTGACTGTCCCGACGACGACGGCGTAGTGTGTCGCCGGGCCGCCGTCGGAGGTCGCGGTGGAGTCCAGCGTGTAGAAGCTCGACATCGGCGAGGCGCAGGCGCAGGCGAGCGCGACGGCGAATGCGGCCGAGAATCGGAATGCGACGCGCGCGCTCACTTCGCTTCCCCTGCCTTGCCGCGAATCAGTGCTTCGGGATGACGTTCGAGATAGTCGGCGAGGACGCGCAGCGCCTGCGCGGCGCGACTGAGCTCTTGCATGGTGCTCTCCATCTGAGCGCTGAGCGGCGAGCTCGGCCCCACCAGGTTTCCTGCACTGTCGAGCGCGCCGCGCGCAGAGGCGAGCGTGCCGTCGGCCTGGACGATCGCCTTGCGCAGGTCGTCGACGACGCCCTTGATGGGCACCGCGTCGAGCTTCCGGATGATGCTCGCAACCTGTGTCTCGATTGCCTCGAGCTGACCGGGGATCGTCGGCAACTCCGGCGGGCTCGCCGACCAGTTCGCGCGCGCGGGCGGCGTGTTCGCGAAGAAGTCGAAGGTGACGAAGCGCGATCCGGTGAGCAGGTTCCCGCTTTGGAGCTGCGCCCGTACGCCGTGCGCCACCAGGCTGTCGATCAGCGTACGCCGCACCGTCTCCAGGTCTTGGCCCGGCGCCAGGCCGCCCACCGCCACACCGAGCCGCTGCGGATCGAGCCGCACCGTCACCGGTGCGGCGAACGTGAACGTCCGCGCGTCGACCCGCGCCGTGACGTTCGTGACCTCGCCGATCGGAATGCCGCGGAACTCGACAGGGGCCCCCACGTCGAGCCCGCGCACGGACTCACGGAACACCAGGATGTAGGTCTGCGGATCGCGTGCTGCCGGTTTGAACGCGTTGGCGCGGTTCGCGAAGAGATCGAAGTGCGTGCCTGCATCGGCAGCCGGGAGCACGGGCCCCGTCGCCGGTGTCTCGAAGGCGATGCCGCCGATCAGGATCGACAAGAACGATTGCGTCTGCACGCTGAGCCCGCTCGCCGAGAGCGACACGTCGATCCCACCCGCATGCCAGAAGCGCGTGTTCGGAGTCACGTACTGGTCATAAGGGGCGTTCACGAAGACCTTGATCTGGAATGACTGGCCGTCCTTCGCGAGCTCGTACGACGCGACCTGTCCCACCTGCAGGCGGCGAAAGAAGATGGGCGTGCCGCTCTCGAGCGAGCCGAGGTCGGGAGACTCGAGCGCGAAGTAGCGTCCGGGCACGTCGGCCGCGATCACGGGCGGCTCCGGGAGAGCCTCGAACTCTCGGCGCGTCTCCTTCGATTGCCCGATCTCCATGCCGAGATATGCGCCCGAGATCAGCGTGCCGAGGCCGCTCACGTTCGCGCCCGAGATGCGCGGCCGCACCACCCAGAAGTGCGTGTCCTCGACGAGGAAGCCTTCCGTGTGCGGAGCCATTTGCGCGGTGGCGAGAACGCTCGCGTGATCGTCGGACAATCGGATCGCGGTCACCTCGCCCACGTCGACGCCGTTGTAGCGAAGCTTCGTCTTGCCGGCCTCCAGTCCCTCCGCGGTCTTCAAGACGATCTCGATCTTCGGGCCCTCGCCGAGGATGCGCGCGACGGTGACCCAGGCGCCGATGAGCGCAGCGATGATCGGCACCACCCATACGAGAGAGAGGCGAGTCTTCCGCTTCGGGACGTTTCGTGACTCCGGCACTCGATCAGACACTCGCGACCCCGCTCGGTAACGCCGCGTCCCAGATCAGGCGTGGGTCGAAGGATTCGGCCGCGAGCATGGTCAGCACGACCACGGCCGCGAAGAAGAACAGCCCCGGTCCCGGCTCGACCGACATCAGCGGCTGGAGCTGCACCAGAGCCGCGGTGAACGTGTCGACGAAGACGTCGACCATCGACCAGCGCCCCACGAACTCGACGATGCGATACAGGCGCACGCGCTGCTCGCCTCCGCTGGTCGTGCCGCGCTGCACCGAGATGAGCAGATAGCCCATCGAGAGGATCTTCGCGCTCGGAATCATGATGCTCGCCACGAGCACGATCAGCGCGAGCGGCCAGCCGGTCGGCGACCAGAGCAGCGCGACGCCCTGGAGGATCGTGTCGTAGTCGGTGCCCGTCGCAGTGTTCGTCGCCAGCACGGGCAGCGTATTCGCAGGCACGTAGCAGATGGCCGCGCCGATGAGGAACGCCCAGGAGCGCTGCAGGCTCTGGTGTGCGCGGAACGATACGCGCTCGTCGCAGCGCGGGCAGAGTCCGTCGGCGATGCCCGCCGCAGGGCGCGACAGAAGTCCACAGCTCTCGCAGTTCTGGAGCCCGAGCTGCAGCGCCGATACGCCGACCGCGGTCACTCCCGATCCGCCCATTCGACGCGTTGCCAGATTTCGTCGGGATCGAAGGCGGCCTGGACCGCGGCCAGCACGAACGCCAACGCGCCGAGCGCGTAGAGCGCCAAGCCTGGTATCACGGTGGCGAGCTCGGCGATCTTGATCAGCGCGACCAGCACGCCGAGCAGCATGACTTCGATCATGCTCCAAGTCTGCGTGATGTGGTGGTGGCGGAGCAGCGTCCCCGCCCAGCGGGGTACACGTCGGCGCTGGCCGGCGAGTGCGAGCGCGAGCGCGAAGCCGATCTGAAGCGCCGGCGCGATCACTACGGTGAACAGCACCAGGACGGCAACGATCTCGCGGCCGTCGCTCCATAGCTGCCTCGCCCCGCCGACGACCGTCGTCTCGGCCGAGCGGCCGACGACCGTGAGCCCGAGCATCGGGAAGGTGTTCGCCAGCACGAACAGGATCGCGGCGCCGAGCCCGAGCGCGAGCGTCCGCTGGAGTGAGTCCTCGCGGTTTCGGGCGAGCTCCGCGTTGCAACGCGGACAACGCGCCGATGCGCCGGCGGCCAGGTCGGGGAGCGTCTGCACCAGGTCGCAGTCGGGGCACGCGAGCAGCGAGCGATCGTCCAGCGGTTGGTTGTACGCCTCGGTTTTCCGGGGCACGATCCAAGCCGTCAAGGCGCCATTCTGAACTCAGGTCTCGGGCGTAAGCAAACCCTTCCAGCCCGGAGAACGAGATCAGCTGGTTCGCGTCGTTCCGCGAGGCGTTCTACCGCGGGTCGCGTCTCTCCAAGCGCCCCGAGTTCGCGAGCCTCGTCCGCGGCCCGTCGATCCTTTGAACCATCGCGCGGCGAGGCGCTACGCTCGTGCCGCAATCGCAAGAGCTCCGACGCGAGTCTGGACCTCGACAGTGATCGCGGAGGTCGGCGAGGTCGGGTCGAGTTACGGCGACGCGGCCGTCTTTCGGCTTCCCATCCGAATGAGTGACAGGGCCGCCGGGATGAGACACAGGTAGCAGAGGCCGGCGGCGAACAGAGTGACTCGGATCCCGAAGGTCATGCTCAACATGACCGCGAGAACGGACGCGAGGACGCCGGTCGCGCCGTTGATGCC
>JBGQIB010000256.1:0-3696 GCA_041498295.1 bacterium
ACGCGCTCACCTCGTTGCTCGAGCCGCTGCTCATGGTCGGCTTGGGCGGTACGATCGGGTGTCTCTTGATCGCGATGTATCTGCCGATCTTCAAGATCGCCGACAACGTCGTCTAGCGCGCGCATGCCGGAGAGGGCGGGGCACGGGGCGATCCCGGCGAATGCCTTCGCCACGCGCCTGGTCGCGCTTGCCGCGATCCTGACGCTGGCGGTACTCGCGCAGCTGCGCGGGGGCGGCGTGTACTCGAGCAGCGAGCTCAGCGCGCTCTACGTCCTGGTGCTCGCGGGCTTCCTGCTCGCGCTCGCCTACGGCGCGCTCGCGGCGTGGAGCCCGTGGAAGCGCCTGCACGTGCTGGAGCTCAGCGGCGACGCGGTCTTGATCTCCGGGTTCGTGTACTGCTCGGGCGGGCCGCGCTCGATCTTCGGCTTCCTGTTCATCATCTGGATCGTCTACGCCGCGCTCACGCTCGGCTCACGCGGAGCGATGTTCGCCTGCGCCTTCGCGACCATCGCTCACTTCACGATCGCGTGGGGGCCGATCGCGGGCTGGTTCCCTCCGTACAGCGCCGAGTTCGCCATGCAGAGTCACGAAGCCGGCGCCTCCGTCGGCGCGCACGCGGTGGCGTTCCTCGCCGTTGCGCTGCTGGCGCGCCGGCTCGCGGCGGAGGTGCAGGCCGGGCGCGAAGAGCTTCAGGAGCTCGGCGAGCTGCACCGCCGCATCGTCGACAACGTCTCGTCGGGCTTGCTCACCGTGACTCGAGCGGAGGTGATCTCGTCGTTCAATCAGGAGGCGGAGCACATCACCGGCTTCGCCGCGCACGAGATGCTCGGCCGGCCGCTGTGCGATCTGTTCCCGAGCCTCGGCCCGTTGGAGGTCGCCGAGCGCCAGCGCCGGATCCAGCTCGAGTACCGCGACCGCGGCGGACGGAACCTACACCTCGGCATGTCGCTCTCCTGGCTGCGCAATCCGGCGGGCGCGCCCGAGGGCGCGATCCTGATCTTCCAGGACCTGACTCACTTGGTGGAGATGGAGGAGCAGCTCCACAAGAGCGAGCGACTCGGCGCGATCGGTCAGCTCGCGGCCGGTCTGGCGCACGAGATCCGCAATCCCCTCGCGTCGCTTTCGGGCGCGGTGGAGCTGCTCGCCGCGGACCTCCCCAACTCGGACCGGCACTCGCAGACACTCTCGCAGATCGTGCAGCGCGAGACCGCGCGACTCAATCGCCTGGTGACTGACTTTCTGACCTATGCGCGGCCCGGGCCGGGACACAGCGAGCCGGTGCCGCTGCGAGCGCTCTTCGAGGAGATCGCGGAGCTCGTGGCGCGCGATGCGTCGCTGGGCATCGAGGTGAACGTCGACGTGCCCGCCGAGCTCGAAGCGCTCGGCAACCCCGACCAGCTGCGCCAGGTGTTCTGGAACTTGGTGTTGAACGCGGCGCAGAGCGATCCGCGGGATCGAGCGGTGCACGTACGCGCCGCGCGTCTCGACGACGGCGTCGAGGTCTCGATCGAAGACCGCGGCTGCGGTATCGCGCCTGCGACCATGGATCGCCTGTTCGAGCCGTTCTACACCACGAAGCCCAAGGGCACAGGCCTCGGGCTCGCCACCGTACACCGAGTGGTGGAGGCCCATGGCGGCCGCATCGGCGTCACGAGCGAACCCGGACGCGGCACGACGGTACGCGTCTTCTTGCCCGAGTCGCGACCTTAAGCGCATCCGCCCAGGTTCCGATCCGCCAGCCCGGGAGGGGACGTTTGGCGCGGATTCTCGTGGTCGACGACGAGACCAGCATGCAGGAGTTTCTCCAGATCCTCCTGCAGCGCGATGGTCACGAGGTCAGCTCGTGCGGCTCGGCGAGTGAAGCGCTCGTCGCGCTCGAGAGCGACGACTGGGATCTGGTCATCAGCGACATCCGCATGCCCGGTATGTCGGGGCTCGAGCTGCTCGACCAGATCCGGCGCCTCAGCATCGAGACCACCGTCATCCTGATCACGGCGCACGGCACGACCGAGTCCGCGGTCGAGGCCATGAAGCATGGCGCGTACGACTATCTGACCAAGCCGTGCTCCGTGGACGAGATCCGGCTCGTGGTCGAGAAGGCGCTCGAGAAGCGCGACCTCTCGCACGAGAACCGGCGCCTGCGCCAGCAGCTCAAAGTCGAGAGCGCGTTCCCGACGATCATCGGCAAGAGCTCGCGCATGCAGGAAATCTTCGCGCTCGTGCGCCAGGTCGCGCCGACGCGCGCGAACATCTTGATCACCGGCGAGAGCGGCACCGGCAAGGAGCTGATCGCGCGCGCCATCCACAACCTGTCGGATCGACGTGACTCGCCGTTCGTCGCCGTGAACTGTGGCGCGATCCCCGAGAACCTGCTCGAGAGCGAGCTCTTCGGGCACGTGAAGGGCTCGTTCACCGGCGCCAGCGCCAACAAGCCCGGCCTCTTCGAAGTCGCGAACGGCGGCACGCTCTTCCTCGACGAGATCGGGGAGATGGACCTGGGCCTGCAAGTGAAGGTGTTGCGCGCCATTCAGTATCGAACGTTCCAGCGCGTGGGCGGCACGAGCGAGATCCACGTCGACGTGCGCATCCTGTGCTCTACGAATCGCCGTCTCGACATCGAAGTGAGAGAGGGCCGCTTCCGCGAGGACCTCTTCTACCGGCTGAACGTGATCGAGATCGAGCTCCCGCCGCTGCGCGAGCGGCCGGAAGATCTGCCGCAGCTGGTGCAGCACTTCGCCGAGAAATACTCGACCGAGCTCGGGAAGGACGTGCGCGAGCTCGACCCGGGCGTGCTCCCGGCGCTCGAGGCCTACGGGTTTCCGGGCAACGTGCGCGAGCTCGAGAATCTGGTGGAGCGCGCGGTCACGCTCGCACGCACGAACGGCATCACGCTCGACTGTCTGCCCGCGACCGTGCGTCGCCCGGCGGAGCTTCCCATCACGGCGCGCATCCCCGCGGACGGCGTGAACCTGGACGCGCTGCTCGCGGCGTACGAGACCTCCCTCATCCAGGAGGCTTTGCAGCGCACCAAGGGCGTGAAGAAGCGCGCCGCGCAGCTTCTGGGCGTGACCTTTCGCTCGCTGCGCTACCGGCTCGAGAAGCTCCGTCTCGACGACGGGAGTGACTGATGGCGAGCTCGTCGGTGACGAGATCCGTCACTCGCGCGCGCGCGAAACGTCACTCGGTGAGGTTGGACACCTTCGCCAGCGGGCGCGCAGCCGCGGCGAGATGCGCTGCCGATCCGAGCACCTCGCTGCAGTCACTGCGTACTCTCGATCCGGCAACTCGAGCAGGGCACGGGGCTTGCTCTCTCACCCTCCGCAACGGCGCTTGCGGCTCAGCCGAGCCCGGCACCGAACCAAAGCGATTCCTGGGTACCGTACTCAGCAAGGAGAAGAAATGATGCTTCGCAATCTGAAAAAGCGTGAAGGTTTCACGCTCATCGAGTTGATGATCGTCGTGGCGATCATCGGCATCCTGGCGGCCATCGCCATCCCGAACTTCATCAAGTTCCAGCTCCGCTCGAAGGCGAGCGAGAGCAAGGTCAACCTGGCCGGCATTCGAACGTCGCAGGAGTCGTACTTCGCCGAAGCCGGCACGTACGTCGACTGGACCTCGGCGCCGGTCGCGGTTCCGGGTCAGCAGAAGCAGCCGTTCTCGGCCGCGGTTCCGATCTGCAACACGCCGCTCGTACCG
>JBGQIB010000257.1:0-3677 GCA_041498295.1 bacterium
CCGTGAACCTCGCGGCCCCGGAAGAGGCGGACGCGAAGCCCGTCCCCCGGCACGCTATCGCGGCCGGACTCGAACCCGAACAAGATTTCAATCGCGACCGAGGCTCAAAGCCTGGCGCGTCACCGACGTTCGTCTGCGTGATTGCGCTGGTCGAGCAGGAGATCTAGCCAGGCCGGCCGTAGCCGGCGGCCTTCAGCTTTGCGAGCGCCCGGTCGATCATCGCTGGCCCTTTTGCGTGTCCAAGCACTCGCTGCAGATATGGCCCGATCGCCGCCGTTTTCTGCGGAAGGTGGTTCGCAGCGGCTGCCAGTTCAGAGCCAAAAGCGATCTCGCCTCTGGCAAGTAGCGCGTTCGCGCTCGCCGCGCTCGCAGGAGGCCGCACAGAGGCGAAGGATCTTCCGAGCTGCGTTTCGGTATGAGCCCAAGCGAGGACCAGTGCCTTCACGTGCGCTGGTGTTGCCCCCGGCGACAAACCCTGCTCCGCTGCTCCCTCGACCTTCGTCACACGCGCGTTCGCGCGTGTGAGCATCGCCTGGTACGCGGCCTTTGTCAGCGCGGCAGAAGCCCCAGCCCCTGACGTGCTCTGTGAACTCGTGCTGCCGCACCCACCCACGACGAACGCCAAAGCGAGCGCGACTGCGACCAAGGCACGCATCCGTCCATGCTAAACGCTCCGGTGTCGTCCGGAGTTCGCGTTTCAGGTCTTGCATTCGAGCACTCACCGCCCGGCGGGCTTAGCCCGTCGCGGCCGCAAACGCTCTCGGAGAAAAGAATCGCCGGGAAATCATCATGGCCCGCGAAGCGGGCCGGATTTCCCGGCGGAGTGGAGGCGGCGGGAATCGAACCCGCGCAAGATTCCCGCCGCAAACCGTCCTGACGTGTCTGGTTCTCCCGCCCTTCCGTGCCACGGGGGGCTCAGTAGCAGCTTGCCCCCGCGACCGGTCCGTTTCGTCGCGTGATCCGGACGGCAGCGGCATGGTTGGCGGCGGTGGAGGACGTGCTTCCGCGCGCTTCGGCTGCGAGATTGGGCGCCTGATGCCAGATGACCAGATCAGCCCGGACTACGAGACGCCGACGGCGGAGGAGTTCATCGCGGAGGTGCGCCGGCGGACCCGCCGACATGAGGGGTAGTCGACATCATCGTGCCGACTGAGCGCGTAGAGTCGGCCTCAGTCCGACCGACGGAGGAACGAAGTGATGAGCATGTACGCAGTTGTCGACCCCGCGACCGGCGAGACGCTCAAGGAGTACCCGACGATCACGGACGACGAGCTGCGGGACGCGATCGCCCGCGCCGACCGGGCACACCGCGAGTGGTCGAGGGCTGCGACTGTCGCTGACCGCGCCTCGCTCGTGCGGCGCGTCGGCGAGCTGCACTCGGAACGGCGGAAGGAGCTTGCGGAAATCATCGTCGCCGAGATGGGCAAGCCGGTACGGCAAGCGCGGGGCGAGGTCGACTTCTGTGCGTCGATCTACGGGTTCTACGCAGACAATGCGGAAGCACTGATGGCAGACGAGGCGATTGAGCTCCTCAAGGGTGAGGGGTCGGCGGTCGTCCGCCGCAGCTCACTCGGCGTCCTGCTGGGGATCATGCCGTGGAACTTCCCCTACTACCAGGTCGCACGTTTCGCGGCGCCGAACCTGATCATCGGCAACACGCTTCTGTTGAAGCACGCGCCCCAGTGCCCGCAGTCGGCTGAGGCGATGGCGCAGATGTTCCGCGATGCTGGCTTCCCCGACGGGGCATACGTGAACATCTACGCCACGAACGAGCAGATCGAGTGGGTAATCGCCGATCCGCGCGTCCGCGGCGTATCCGTCACCGGCTCCGAGCGCGCCGGCGCCGCCGTCGCGGAGATCGCTGGCCGGCATCTGAAGAAGGTCGTTCTCGAGCTCGGCGGCTCCGACCCGTTCATCGTCCTCAGCACTGACGACCTCGACAAGACGGTCGAGGACGCTGTCGCCGCGCGGATCGACAACGCGGGCCAGTCGTGCAACGGCGCGAAACGGTTCATCGTGATCGACGAGCTCTACGAGCCGTTCCTCGAGAAGTTCACGGCCGCGCTCACCGCTGTGAAGCAGGGTGATCCGCGCGAGCGCGAGACCGAGTGCGGGCCGCTGTCCTCTCAGGTCGCGGCCGACCGCCTCGAGGATCAGGTCCGGCGCGCGGTCGAGCAGGGCGCGACGGTCGTCGCCGGCGGCAAGCGCAACGGCAACTACTTTGAGCCGACGGTGCTGACGGACATCACGCCGGAGAACGACATCTACCGTGAAGAGCTGTTCGGCCCGGCCGCCCAGGTCTATCGCGTGCCGTCGGAGGAGGAGGCGGTCGCGCTGGCAAACGACACGCCGTTCGGGCTCGGCTCATACGTGATGACGAACGACCTGGAGCAGGCCGAGCGCGTCGCGGACCGGATCGACGCCGGCATGGTCTACGTGAACATCGTCGGCGCAGACGGTGCCGAGCTGCCGTTCGGCGGCACGAAACGCTCCGGCTTCGGACGCGAGCTCGGCCGCTACGGGGCCGACGAGTTCGTCAACAAGAAGCTGATCCGCATCAGCTGAGCAAGAGGATCGTCTCCTTCCCGGAAGGCACCTTCGACATGTCCGAACGAGCGACTGGTGCTGCCGCCTCGGGCGGCCTACGGTAGGGTCAGCCGCATGATCGGACAGCGTGCGCTTCTCGTGGTCGACGTTCAGCGCGGCTTCGAGGATCCAGCGCTCGGACCCCGCGACAATCCCCATGCCGAGGAGAACGTCGCCAAGCTGATTGCCGCGTGGCGCCGGCGCGGCGACCCGATCGTGGTCGTTCAGCACGATTGGCGGGGTGGACCGCTCGAGCGCGGCACGCCCGGCTTCGAGCTGAAAGAGGCCGTCGCCGGCGAGCCCGATGTGCGCATTGTCAAGACAGTGCACTCGTCGTTTCACGGAGATGTCGATCTCGACGCATGGCTGCGCGAGCGCGGGATCGGCGCGATCGCGGTGTGCGGGATTCAGACGAACTTTTGCTGTGAGACGACCGCTCGCATCGGCTCCGACCTTGGGTACGACGTGTGGTTCGTCCTCGACGCGACCCACACGTTCGACAGCGCCGCCCCGGATGGCGAGGTGGTGCCGGCTGCCGAGATCGCGCGCATGACCGGCATCAACCTCCAGGACGAGTTCGCGGAGGTCGTGACGACCGCGGCAGCCTGCACGTGACCTTCAGGCGGCGTCGCAGGCGCCGAAGTCACTCGAGGAACTGTTCTGGAGGCAGTATGTCCGGGTCGATGCCGTTGCCAGATCTCGGCTCGTGTCGATCCGCTTCTCCCACGGCGCGTCGCTTAGCGCCTGGCCGTACTCGGAGGCCGCGTGCTTGGGCTTGGAGAGCGTCGCCGGGATCACGGTCGCTTCCTCGGGGTCCGAGGGGTCGGTTCGCGTGATCGGCTTGTGGGTGCGGGCGCCGGTGTCGGTCTGAGTTCGCCGAGTTTCTTGGCCTTGGAAGTGGAGGCGGGGAATCGAACCCGCGGAACATTCCCGCCGCCGCGACATCCGCCGCGCTGCACCACTACTTCTTTCGGTTCCGCTTGCGCGCCCGTCGCGCAGCCTTCCGCACCTTCGCTGTGAGCTTGCCCCGCGACACCGGCCCGGCCGCTCGCTCGGAGCCCGTGGGTTCCCACGATCGGGGCAGACGCGAG
>JBGQIB010000258.1:0-3638 GCA_041498295.1 bacterium
AGATCGACGAGTGCGGGCGCGCAGCTCGGAGTCACGAGCACGTTCGTCGGACTGCGCAGGTCGAGATACGCGACGCCCCGCAGTCGAAGTCCTTCGAGGATTCCCTCGAGCGCCGTGAAGAAAGACTCGGGCAGCGCGCGGCCGTGCGTGCGCCGGCGCAGCGGCCGCCCGTCGATGAACTCGAGCGCGAGCGCGAGTCGATCGATGCGCTGGCGAGGCCGCGGCAAGCCCGGCAGACCCTCGACGCGCTCCAGCATCGCGAGCTCGTGGCGCACGAGCAACGGCGCGAGGAACGCGCGCACGAGCGCGCCGCGCCGACTCCAGTCCTTCACCACCAGCGGCACGTCGCGCTCGCGCCGAACCAGCAGCACGTCCGGGTTCGCCAGCCCGCCGACGTTCAGCACGGCGACGCGCGGACTTTCGAGATCCGCGCGCTCTAGAGGAGGCCCCAGCGCGCCACCATGCACAGCACGCCGACGACGACCGCCGCGGCCGTGCCAGTCTCGTTGTTGTCGGCGAAGCGGCCGCCTCGCCAGCCCGTCTCTCGCGCGCGCTCGGCGGCGAGCGGCGCGTACGCATGGAGCCTCGGAATCAGTCGCGGCACGGCGGCCGCGTAGCGCCGATACGCGTCTCCGTAGAGGCTCTCGAGCCGCGCGCTCTCGATCCGGTCCTTGTACGGCATGTAGTAGCCGAAGTAGACCCCGCCGAAGACCGCGGCGAGCGCGAGCGCGACCGGACTCCAGGCCATGATCAGAAAGCCCGCGCCGATCAAGAGCGTCCCGAGATACAGCGGGTGACGCAGAAATGCGTAGGGCCCGGTGATCGTGAGCGAGTCGTTCTTGTGCAGATGGCCGGTCGCCCAGAGCCGCAGGGCCTCGCCGAGCGCGATCGGCAGCGCGCCGCTGGCGATCGACGCGAGCGTCGGGCGCGACAGCCAGAGGGCGACTACAGCGATCGCGTACACCGCGAGCAGTCGCGGCCGCAGGCGCTTCTTCACGAAGCTCATGCGGCGAAGTGGTAGCGGCGCGTGCTCAGTTCGACCAGCGCGCGCGGACGAGCGACGCGAGCCGACCCGAGAGCGAGCGCGCGAACCCGGGACGCGGCTCCATCGACAGGCCGTCCGCGCGCATGAAGAGCGCGAAGTCGGCGACGTCGAGCGCCTCGATCTCGTGCTCGACGCCGTCCCAGAAAGTGGCGCCATGCCGGGCTTCCAAGCTGCCCGTCGCATGCTGCGCTCGTTGTCGCTGTTTCGCCCGCTCGCTCATCCCGCGTCCCTACGAGTGTAAGGTGGAAATGCGCGCGGATTTGGTGGCGCGGCTCGGGGCCGCGACTCAGAGCGAGAGGCGCTCGCCCGGGAGCTGCGCCGCGAGCGTGCGGCGCGCGCGGTACAGACTGGACTTCACGGCGTCTTCTGAGCGGCCGGTCAGCTGCGCGATCTTGCGGATGTTCAGCCGCTTGCCGTGGCGCAGCTCGAGCATCTTTCGCTGCTCGCCCGGAAGTCGCTCGATGGCCGCGCGCACGCGGCCGAGCGCTTGGCGCGCCTGAGCCAGCGGCTCGGGGCCGAGATCGAGCGGTGCCGCCTCGGGCGGGACATCGTCGATGGAGACGAGGCGCACGCCGCCGCGGCGGCGAAGGCGGTTGTTCAGGATGTTGCGCGTGATCCCATAGATCCAGACCACGAGATCAGACTTGCCCTCGAAGCGGTCGAGGCAGCTGTACACCGCCTCGAAGACCTCCTGGGTGACGTCCTCCGCTTCCGCAGGGTCGCCGAGGCGACGCACCGCGAAGTTGTGGATGCGCCTGAAGTGGAGCTCATAGAGCTCGCGGAAGGCGGCGGGGTCACCGCCTCGAATCGCGTCGACGATGCTCCGATCGGCTTCTTTCACGCAGCTCGGTTGAGCAAGCCACATGCCAAGCGCGTCTGTAGACGAAAGCCATGCCACTTCGCGGAGATCGCTCGGGTTTCGGTGCTCGCTTTCGGGTCCGAGGCGAAGGCCTCGGTAGCTAGCAAGTGAAGCGCACTACCCACTAGAGGGAAAAGAACTTCACACTGCGCCACCAAGCTGGACAGACTTCAAAGCTTGTCGGGCACGATCTGCCAGACGCCGTCCGTCTGCTTCCAGGTGTCGTGGCGGTCGAAACCGATGCTCCAGAAACGGATCTCTCGCTGGTTGACGCTCGTGAAGCTGACGTCGACGCTGGCTTGGTCCGGAGCGCCGAAGTCGAACTCGAGGATGCGCACCTTCCGCGCGGTGGTATCGCGGAACTGCATCTCGCGCGCCTGGGTCGCGAGCGCAGAGAAGTAGTCCGAGAACGCGCCCTGGGTCGCGAAGCACTCGCGGAGCTGCTTGTTCTCATAGGTCACGAGGGCATCGAGCGGAACGTCCTGGAGCCCGCCGTAGAACGCCTCGATGCGCGCGGAGAACGCCTGGACCTCGTCGTTGGAGGGCTGCGCTCTGGTTGCGGCGACCGGCGGAGCCGCGCCCCCGAAACACGCGGTGCAGAGAATCAGGGCGAGGAGGAGCGCGCGACCCGCACCGAACCTCATCCGCCGCGTCTCGCGACCGCCGCTTGCGCAGCCGCGAGCCTCGCGATCGGAACCCGATACGGGGAGCAACTCACGTAGTCCATCCCCACCTCGTGACAGAAAGCGATCGAGCGCGGCTCCCCGCCGTGCTCTCCGCAAATCCCGACCTTCAGGTCGCGACGCGTCTTGCGACCATTCTGGATGCCCATGCGGATCAATGCGCCGACGCCGCCCGTGTCGAGGGTGACGAAGGGATCGTCGTCCATCAGCTGGCGCTGAAGATAGGCGGGCAGGAAGCGACCCGAGTCGTCGCGCGAAAGCGCCAACGTCATCTGCGTCAGGTCGTTCGTTCCGAACGAGAAGAACTCCGCGACCTCCGCGAGTCGGTCGGCGACGATCGCCGCGCGCGGAACCTCGATCATCGTGCCCACGTGGTAACGGACGGTCTTGCCGCGCTCTTTCATCACCGCCTTCGCGGTGCGGTCGACGAGCTCGCGCAGCAAGCTCAGCTCGCGCGCGCCCATGACCAGCGGCAGCATGATCTCCGGATGCGTCCGCAGGCCCTGATCCGCACAGACACACGCGGCCTCGACGATCGCGCGCACCTGCATCTCGTAGATTTCGGGATACGTGATCGCGAGCCGCGAGCCGCGGTGGCCGAGCATCGGGTTGAACTCGCGCAGGCTTTCGACTTTGCGCCGCAGCTCGAGCTCCGGAACGCCGAGATCGCGGGCGAGGTTCGACATCTCCTCGCCGCTGTGCGGCAGGAACTCGTGCAGCGGCGGATCGAGCAGCCGGATCGTCACCGGCCGCGTGCCCATGGCGCGGAAGATTCCGGCGAAGTCCTCGCGCTGCATCGGCAGGATCTGCGCGAGCGCGCCCGCGCGCTCCTCCGCGCTCTCGGACAGGATCATGCGGCGCACCGCGACGATGCGCTCCGCCTGGAAGAACATGTGCTCGGTGCGGCACAGGCCGATGCCCTCGGCGCCGAAGCGCGCCGCGACCACGGCGTCGGCCGGCGTGTCGGCGTTCGCGCGCACGCGCAGACGGCGCACGCCATCGGCCCACTTCATGAGCGTCTGGAAGTCCTGAGAGAGTTCCGGCTCTACGG
>JBGQIB010000259.1:0-3562 GCA_041498295.1 bacterium
GTTCTCCTTTGGAAAGTGCGGATTCTAGGAGGATCCGGAGTACTTGACGCGAGAGCGAAAATAAGGCGAAAATCGCCTCGTGCGAACGGGATCGGTTCGAGTCGACGAGCTGCGCGAGATCCTGCTTCAAGCAGGGCTCGCGGACCGCGTTCGAGTCGGCGCTTCGAGTCCCCCACCCGAAGCTGCGCCGGTCTCGCAAACCCACCGCACGTTGGAAAGGACGAAAGGACAAACCCCCGGGACGGAGGAGACGTTTTCCCCGGACGCTCTCCTCCGCCCCACTTTCCAAGCCCGCGAGGGGCGGCTGATCGAGCTCTACGGCGAGCTCTCGTCAGGCAAGACTGCCCTCGCCTACCGCATGGCGGCGTTCGCGTCGGCGCGCGGGGAGCTCGTGGGCTGGGTCGATCTGCCCGACTCACTCGACCCGCGCTACCTGCAGCGCGCGGGGGTGCGGCTCGAAGACGTGCTCTGGGCGCGGCCGCCCGGACTTCAGGCGGCGCTGCGCACGGCCGAGCTTCTGATCAAGACCGGCTTCGCGCTCGTCGTGCTCGATCTCGAGGGCGCGCCCGCGCGCGAGTTCGCGCGCTTGGGCGCCTCGGTGTGGACGCGGCTCTCGCGCGCGCTGCGCGAGTCGCGCGCCACCGCGCTTCTGCTCGGCTCACACGGAGCCTCGGGCGCCTTCGCGACGCTCGGCGCGCGCATCGAGCGCCGGCGCGCGCTCTTCGACGCGGGCCTCTTCGAAGGCCTCGAGAGCCGCCTCGAAGTCCTGCGCCGCCGCGCCGGGCCGCCGGGCGAGGAGCTACACTTCCGCGTGTCACACCGCGGGTCTTAGGGGACCACGGACTCGCGAGTGAGCGCGCTGAGATCCGCCTGAGCGGCGCCGAGACGTGACTGCAACGCGTCGAGGCCGTGCTGCTTCGCGAACTCCGCCTCGCGGCGCGTGATCGGCACGAGCCAGATGAAGCGGGTCGTGTGGTCGCGATCGGAGAGCCACTCGAGCTCGGGGTCGAAGATACCGGGCAGCGCGACGATCAAATGGTCCGCGCTCGCGCCCGGCAGCCAGGGATGTCCGATCTCGACCACCTGGCCGAGCGACATCGCATAGCGCGGGTCGGCGTGCAGGTTCGCGACCATGGCGACGAGCTTCGCGGCCAGCGGCTCCGCAGCCGCCGCGCACAGGACGAACTCGAGGCCGTAGCCGTCGTCCATGGCCTCGGCGGACGCGCCCGAAGTCACGTAGAGCCACGGCGCGCTCGTCTCGCCGTCAGGTGGCGCGACTTCGAAGACCGCGAGCTCGGGCAGATTCACGACGAGCTCGTGCGTCGCGAAGCTCGCTTTCGAAATCGTCCGCTTCGGAAACACTCGCGAGAGATGGGCCCACACCACTTCCGCGACTTTCCGAGACTCCGCCAAGCGCCCTCCGCCGGGCGCGATCCTAACCCGGACTATGCAGACGACGCGAGAATGCCCGCGAACAGCTTCTGCACGCCGGCGACGATCTCGGGCCGCGCCTTCGCGGGCGAGCCAGCGTCGGTCGGCGGTTGTGGGTCGTACTCGATCGCGAGCTGCACCGTCTCGGCCAGATCGCGCCCATACATGCGCTCGACGAGCGCGAGCGCCATGTCGATGCCCGAGCTCACGCCCGCGGCCGTGACGATGCGCTCGGCGAAGACGACACGCTGCAGTGTCGGCTTCGCGCCGAGCCCGCCCAGGAAGTCGAGCATCATCCAGTGCGAGGTCGCCTCGACGTCGCGCAGGAGCCCCGCCGCGGCGAGCAGCAGCGACCCAGTGCACACCGACGTCGTCCAGCGCGTGCGGGCGTGCATGTCTCGCAGCCACGGGATGATCGGGTCGTGCGGAATCAACGTGTGCGTGAACGGCGAGCCGCCCACGACCACGATGTCGGCTTCGCGCACCTCGTCGAAGCTGCGCGTGGCCTCGAGCCGCACGGCGCCGCTGTCGTCGGCCACCGGTCCGCGCTTCGCCGCGACGAAGAGCGTCTCCGTGCCGGGCAGGGCCGACAGCACCTGGTATGGCCCGATCACGTCGAGCGCGGTGAACCGGTCATAGAGGGCGATCGCGATCTTCATTGCTCAGACCTCCGCCGAGTACGGGGGCGCCGGGTCGTACTCCATGAAGTGTTGGACCTGGCGTGCGGCCTGCACGCCGTGGATCTGGCCGACGAGCCAAAGCGCCATGTCGATGCCCGCCGAGACGCCGGCGGACGTCACGAGGTTCCCGTCGCGCACGTAGCGCAGCTTCTCGAGAACCTCGACGTCGCCGCGCTTGCGCAGCTGCTCGACGAAGCCCCAGTGAGTCGTGACTCGCTTGCCCTTCGCGAAGCCGGCTTCGTGCAAGAGCAACGCACCGGTGCACACGCTCGTGACCCACTTGCACTGCGCGCCGACCTTGCGCAGCCACTCGATGAGCTCGGGGTTCGCGACCTCGCGGCGCGTGCCCTGCCCGCCGGGCACGAGCACGACGTCGAGCGCTGGCGCGTCGGCGAACGAGTGGTCGGGGAGGATGCGCATGCCCTTCGCTGCGCGAACTGGCTCGCGCGTCGCCGCGATCATGACCACGCGGTCCTCGGGCGAGAGCATCTTCGCCATCGTGAAGACCTCCCACGGGCCGACCGCGTCGAGCTCCTCGAAGTCGTCGAAGATCAGGATCCCCGTCGTGATGCCCATCGTGCGTCTCCTTCCGGTGTACGGTGTCAGTCAGGCGGCCGCGGAGCGGAAGCGCGCGCGGTAGGCGCTTGGCGCCACGCGCAGCTGGCGCAGGAACGCGCGCCGCAGCGTCTCGGCCGTGCCGAAGCCGCAGCGCGACGCGACCGCGTCCACGCCATCGTCGGATTCCTCGAGCATGCGGCGCGCCGCCTCGACGCGCGCGCGCTCGACCCAGCGCGCCGGTGTCTCGCCGACTTCCTTCGAGAAGACGCGCGCGAAGTTTCTGGGACTCATCGCCAGGCGCTTCGCGAGCTTCGCGATGCCGAGATCCGAGCCGAGGTGCGCCTGCGCCCATGCCTGCAGCTCGCGGATGCGCTCGTGCTCGGTCGCCTGCGCGGCCAGGCCGACACTGAATTGTGACTGCCCGCCCGGGCGCTTCAAGAACAGCACCATCCACTGCGCGACCGTGAGCGCGAGCTCGCGGCCGTGATCCTGCTCGACCAGCGCGAGCGCGAGGTCCATGCCCGCGCACACGCCCGCCGAGCTCCACATCTTGCCGTCGCGCACGAAGATCGGATCCGTCTCGACGAGAATCTTGGGATACCGCTGCGCCAGCGCCGCGCAGCTCGCCCAGTGAGTCGTCGCACGCCGCCCGTCGAGGAGCCCCGCCTCGGCGAGCAGGAACGTGCCGCTGCAGATCGAGGCCACCCGCCGCGCGCGCGGCGCCGAGCGCCGGATGAAGTCGACGAGCACGCGATCGCGAAGCGCCGCGCGCGTGCCCTCGCCGCCGGCGACGAGCAGAGAGTCGATCGGCCCGCGCACGTCGCGCAGCGTGCGATCTGCTACGAGCTCGATGCCGGACGTGGTGCGCAGCGGCCCCGCCTCGCGCGCCACGA
>JBGQIB010000260.1:0-3331 GCA_041498295.1 bacterium
CTGCGCCGCGATGATGAGTCCGGTGCTCGTCGCGGAGAGCCCGCGGCCGTGGATGAGATAGAAGGGAATGAGCACGTAGACCGCGGCGACGGAGACGTAGTTCGCCGTCGACGACAGCGTCGCGGCGCTGAAGGCGCGGGTGCGAAACAGGCGCAGGTCGAGGATCGGGCTCGCGACGCGGCGCTCTGTCGTGACGAACGCGGCGGCGAGGACGATGCTCGCGGCGATGCCGCCGATCGTGAGCGCCGAGGTCACGCCCCAGCTCGTCGCCTCCTGTAGCGTGATGAGAAACGTCGAGACGGTGGCCGTGAGGAGGATCGTTCCGGGGAGGTCGAACGTGCCGCGGGCGCGCACCTCGCGGTCGGTCGGCAGCGCGCGCCAGCAGATGGCAAAGCAGGCGAGGCCGAGGACGAACGTCAGCGTGAAGATGCCGCGCCAGCCGATCGCGTCGGTGACAAAGCCGGCGAGCGGCGGGCCGGCGGTGAGTCCGGAGTAGGTGAAGACGCTGACCGCCCCGAGCGCGCGGCCGCGCTCGCGCGTGCCGAAGGTGCCGATGAGGATCGCGATCGAGTTGGAGAAGAGCATCGCGGCACCGAGCGCCTGGACGGCACGGGCGGCGATGAGCGTCGGAACGGTAGGCGCGAGGCCACAGAGCGCGGAGCCGGCGATGAAGATCGCGAAGCCGGCGAGGAAGATGCGGCGCTGGCCGCGGAGGTCGCCGAGGCGGCCGAACGCGAGCATGAGGCTCGCGGTGATGAGCTGGTAGATCGTGAGGGTGAGGCCGATCGTGACGATGTCGGCGCCGAGCTCCTGCTGGATGATCGGGAGGACGGTGACGATCGCGCTCGTGTTGATGGTGGAGAGGAATCCGCTCGCGCCGATCGCGACGAGCGCGAGCCACCTTCGTGCGGCCGGGGACGATGGGGGTGTCGATGCGCTAGAGGCTACCTATGAGAGCGCGTGACCGTTGCGGCAGCGCTTGGCATCCTTCTCGCCTTGCGTGAGCATCACACCGCATTTGGGGCAGTGGTCGCGATCGGGTTCTTCTTCGTCTTCGCCGAACTTCTTCTTGCCGGGCATGGGCCACCTCCGCTCAGCAGACTCGACGCTCTCCGACAGCGCACGCCGCAACTTACTGAGTCACGCGCTGCCCGCGAACGTGGCCACTCGCGGCATGCTCAAGTTTGCATCCGAGGTCGTCGCCTTCTGCTGCCGCAGCGGCGAAACGTTAGCGAACGATTCGCCGATGCGATTGCGCCGGATCGGCTCAACCGGTCTTGCGTTCGCGCCGCGAAAGTGATAGAACAGGCGTTCTACCGAAGACTAGCCTTACTCGTGGAGACGATGTGGACGAGATCGCCGAGGCCGAGCAGACGTGTCGGACGTGCCACCAGACGAAGCCGCTCGCGGAGTTCGACCTTCGTGCCGACACTGGTAGGCCAGCCACACAATGCAAGGACTGCCGGCGCGACTACCAGCGCGAGTGGCTACGCGCACAGCGTCCGCCGAGCACCCCTTCATTACCACGTCGTCTCGGTGGCGCCGACATGTTCCGTTGCTCGCGGTGCGGTCAGCTCAAACTCGCGACCGAGTTTCCGCCACGGAGGCGCGGAGAGTTCCAACTTCACTATTGGTGTCGGGCGTGCTTCGCGCAGAACGGCGCAAAGCACTATGCCAAGAACGCGAAACGCGAGCGTGAACGAATTCACAAGTCGAGGCTCAGGCGTGAGACCGACGTTCGACAACGGCTGACCGCGTCTTTGGCGAATCGCGCCTGCATCGACTGCGGGGAGCGGGATCCCGACATGCTGACTTTGGAGCTATCCGACCGAACGATGACGTTCCGCGGTCTCGTCCGCTCGGGGTGGTGCTGGGAGAGGATCTCCGCTGCGATTTCAGGCCGCCCGATCGTCTGTCGCCGGTGCCGGAGGCGCAGATCGAGACCGGCGATCGCCTCGCTTAGGGCTTGCCGGCCGCGGACTCGGACGCCCTCGTACGCGAGCCTGAACGACACACCGGACGGACGGATCTGTAGTCGTTGCAGTCAGCTGAGGCCACTCGAGGACTTCGCCCCGAAGTATCGGGAGCTTCCGCAGCCGAGCTCATACTGCCGCAGCTGTCAGAGCGCATACCACAAGGAGTGGTACCGCAGAAACCGCGAACGTCAGATTGCGCGCGCCCGAGCGAACCGCGCGCGGACTGAGCCCTATCCGGAGAGGACGATTGTGCGTCTCGACGCGAGACGTCGAAGATGGCTGTATCTCCTCGGACATCCGTGCGTGGACTGCGGCGAGCGCGACCCGCTACTACTCGAGTTCGACCATCGCGCGCAGAAGCGCGCGGGAATCATGGAACTCATGCGGAAGCACGCCACTTGGGCCGAGATCCTCGCTGAGATCGAGAAATGCGATGTTCGTTGTGCCAATTGCCATAGGCGCAAGACAGCACGGACACGCGGCTACTACCTCGACCTGCAAGAACCGACCGGCAATGTCCCCCTGGGCGCGAGGCGGCAACGATGGGACTACCTCTTGGCGCATCCGTGCGTCGATTGTGGGGAAACAGAACCCGTCGTACTTGAGTTCGATCATCGGGCCAACAAGCGGGCACAGATCGTTGACCTCATGCGCAGACGCGCCAGTTGGACGGACGTCCTCGCCGAGATCCAACAATGCGATGTGCGGTGCGCCAACTGCCACCGACGCAGGACCGCGAAGGCCCGCGGCCACTACCGAGAACTAGCTCAGGTGGACCACCCGGGCGGGATACGCGTCAGCGAGCCGCGTCTGGAGTGGACGGCTCAATCACACCGACTGTGACCCCGGACGGGCACGATCCGTCGACCTGCAGATTCGAAGTCTGCCGCTCTATCCAACTGAGCTACGGGGTCGATGTAACCTACATGGATACAGCCAAGTGACCCCGGACGGGCACGATCCGTCGACCTCTTGCTTCGTAGGCAAGCGCTCTATCCAACTGAGCTACGGGGTCATCGGTTGACATCGCAATTCTAGCAAGCGAGGACCAGCACGTCCTGACAACGATCGTTGAGAGGTTCTCTCCCCGCGGTCGCAGGCGCTAACCTTCGCGCGCCGTGTCCGACGACCACGATGACGCGCTCGAGCGACTCCTCCGACTCGTTCCGTACTTCCGCGATCTCGATCGCGTGAGCCTCGCGCGCCTCGCGGGAGCGCTCGAGCCGATCGACGTCACGGTGGGCACCGAGATAATGCGCGAGGGCACCGAGGCCCACGAGCTTTACCTGCTCGAGCGTGGCGAGCTCTCGGCCGCCGTCCACGCGCCGGACGGCGCGGTCGAGGTGGGCCAGGTC
>JBGQIB010000261.1:0-3246 GCA_041498295.1 bacterium
ACACTCAATTGATCGCGCCGCTGCGCGGCGACGTGCGAACATCGCCGCCCATGCGAGGAGGTTGGCGAGGAGGCGTTGTCGCCCTGGTGGCCATAGTGGCCATCGTGGCGACCGGCTATGTCGACCTAGTCGCACCGCCGGAGGTCGATTTCGAGCTCTTCTACCTCGCCGTCGTCGTGGCGGCCGCGTGGTGGATCGGACGATCGGCCGCCCTCGTTGCCGGAGTAACGGCTCTTGTCACCGAGCTTCTGGCCGATGACTTCCTTCGCCCAGACGTGCAGCAGGCAGCCGCGTTCAACGCGGCGCTGCGGCTCGTCGTTTACGTCGCCGCAGCGTTTCTCGCGAGCCGCCTGTACGAGGAGCGCGAGCGCCATCGGGCTCGCGACGCCGAGCGGAAGACGTTCCTCGGGGTGCTCGAACGGGAGTTCCCCCGGCCGATCGCCGCGCTGCGCACCCGCACCGCAGCACTGCGCCCCGGGCTCCTGCCCGGGGACGCCACTGCGCTCGCCAACCAGCGGGCGATCGAACACCACGCGCAGGACATCGAGTTCCTGGCCACCGACCTACTCGCGATCGGCGATCTGCAGCGCAGTCATCTGAGACTACGAGCCGACCCCATTGACCTTCGCGAGATCGTGCGTGAAGCGGTCGCCGAGTCGCTCCGTCGCGACCAGCTGCATCTCAGCACCGGCGACACGCCGGTGTCGGTCCGTGCGGATGCGGATCGCCTTCGTCACGCCGTGGCGAGTGTCATCTCCAAGGCGATCGAAGCGGCCCCGTACGAGTCGGTGGCGATCCTCGTGCGCGACTCGGCGGACCACGGCGTGGTGGAGATCCGCACCCGCGCCAGGCTGGAGGAAGACGATCTCGACCTGGCGCGACTGCTGATGCAGGCGCAGGCGGGGAAACTGATGCTGGTCGCGCCCGACGGCGCGCGGGGGATGCTCATCACGCTCTCCGCCCCGCATGCCGTCGCCGTTCGCAGCGCCGGCACGATCGCTCAGAGCTCCTAGCAGCCGCGCCCCCCCCTAGCTCAGATCCACATCCCTCGCGAGGAGCGCCGGCGGCAGCGACCCGGCGCCGAGCAGCTTGTCGTGGAAGAAGCGCATCCCCCAGCCCTTCGCGCGTGCCTTGTCGCGCAGACCCAGGATCGCCGCGCGCCCGAGCGCGTACGACGAGGGCTGCGTCGGAGTGAGCGTGTAGCGGCGCACCTCGGCGATAGCGTTCGCCGGCTCGAGCTTGGGCCGCTCCACCATGTACGCGACGGCCTCGTCGAAGCTCATCTCGCCGGTGGAGAGACCGACGTCGACGACCACACGCGCCGCGCGCCACAGGAGATCCTTGAGACGGAGCAGACGTGTCTCCGGCGAATCGAGGAAGCCGATCTCGGTCATGAGCTCCTCGACGTAGAGGCCCCAGCCTTCGACCATGAGATTGCTACGCAGCGCCTTGCGCGCAAGCGACGCGTTGTCAGCGGCGTACGTCAGCTGCAGGTGGTGCCCGGGGTAGCCCTCGTGGCAGGCGATGACCGGGATGCCGGCGCGCGGATGGCCCTCGAGGCGCTCGCGGCGGGTGCGCTCGTCGTCGTCGGCCATCGGCAGCGTCACCCAGAACCGGCCGCGGCGGTTCGACTCGAACGGCGCCGCGCCGACATACGCGGCGTACGGATACGTCGTGCGCTGGAAGTCGGGCATCGTCTCGACCGTGAGGTCCTCGCCGTATGGGATCGACACGATCGACGAGACGCGCACCGCCTCGCGCGAGCGCTCCATCTCCACCCGGTAGGTGTTGACGAGCTGGTCGGCGTCGGGATGGTCCCTTCGCAGGCGCGCGACCGAGTCCCGCCAGTCTTCGTCCCCGAGCGCGCGCGCGGCCTCGGCGATCTTCACCTCGGTCTCGCGGAAGAGGTCCTCGCCGAATGCGCGCAGGCTCGACGCGTCGTGGTCGAGCAGCTCCTTCTCTTTGAGCAGCGCTTCGAAGGCCTCGCGTCCGATCGCGAACGTGCCGCGCGCTTTGGGTAGGAGATCCGCGCGCAGCCACGCGACGTAGCGGTCGAGCGCGTCGGCGGCGGCCTTCGCGGCGGGCAGCAGCGCGAGAGCGACCGCGCGCCCGAGCGGCGTGTCGGGCAGCGCCTTCGGGAGCTCGTCGCGCAGGAACGCGGCGCCGGCCGGTGCGGTGCGCTCGGCGATGGCGATCCACTCCGGCGGCACACGCGCGGGATCGAGGTTCGCCCGTGCCGCATCGAGTGCCGCAGGCGCTTCGGCCAGCCGCTCGGCGAGCATCGCGAGCCGGTCCTCGGCGGTGCTCCACCCGCGGAGGAGCGTGTAGTACGCGCCACGCGTGATGAGGTCGGAGTAGAGCGATGGCTGCCGGCGCCACCGCTCGAACGGCTGCAGCGCGTGCTCGCCGCGGAGCTCGGACAGCACCAGGTCGCGATCCACGCGTTGGTACGGGTCGAGACTCTCCTCCCCCATGCCCACGAAGCGCCGCAGCCAGTCCTCGGTGAACTCGTTGCGTGCCGCGAAGCCGTCGGCGGTGAGGTCGCCGAGGCGATGGTCGTGCGAATGGTTGCCCATCACCGTCGCGGCGACCGGTTCGAGCGTGAACCGGTCTTCGATGAAGGTCTTGACGGTCTCCGCGAGCAACGTGCCTACCATGACGGGAGCGCCAGTCTGGCACAGGGGAGAGTCACATGCCGCGCGAGCGCTATCCCGATTGCGAGAGCTGCGAAGCCCCGTGCTGTCGTCGGCAATTCATGGAGGACGACACCGGCTGGTTCACGCTCAAGGACGCGCGGCCGATCTACCTCGAGGCGGGAACGGACGTCAAGATCGTCGGCTGGCACACGCAGAAGGACGGACGGCAGCCGATGCTCGAATGCCAGGCGTTCGACAAGAAGGACCTGCGCTGCACGGTGTACGAGTCACGCCCGGAGCACTGCCGGACCTACGACTGCCGCGACGACGATCCCGAGGACTGGCAGGCGCGCGCGCACTGTGATCTCGCGCGTCACCGCCGCATGACCGCGCTGCGCGCGAAGGCGACTGTCTAGTTCGTCTTCGGCTTTTCGGTCGTGGTCGCGGTGCTGGCCGCGGGCTTCTCGGCGCTGTTGGCCTCTTCGCGGAACGTCTTCACGCCCTTGCCCAGCTGACCGAGAACGTCCGGAAGCTTCCCCGCCCCGAACACGATGAGCACGATCACGAGAACGAATACGAGCTCCGGGCCCCCTAGATTGAACGGCATTCG
>JBGQIB010000262.1:0-3154 GCA_041498295.1 bacterium
CCGCGGTCTCGGCGCTCTTGCGCAAGCACGCCGCCCCGGGGCTCCGCGACCAGGCGGGCAACAGCGCGGCGGACCTCGCGCGCGCGCAGCATCACGACGAGATCGCGAAGTTGCTCGAGTGACTGCGCCGCTTCAGCGCCCCATTCGCAGCTCTTTCCAAGACTTCTCGCCGTGGCACTTCGCGCAGTTCGGACCGAAGCCGCCGCGGTGCGCGTCATCGGCCGCGTGACAGGAGTTGCAGCTCGTCGGCAGCGAGGCGTCACCGTCGACCGCGGATCGATGACAGCGTTCGCAGGCAAGTGACTCGTGCGCGCCATGCAATGGGAACGACGTCTGCACCGCATGATCGAACTTCCAGAGCTTCCAGCCGTTGGGCGTGTGACAGGCCTCGCAGCGCGGCCCGAGCTTGCGCTCGTGGACGTCGTTGCGCGCGTGGCAGCCCAGGCACGAGCGCTCGGTATCGCGGAACGCGCGACTCGCGTGGCACTCCTCGCAGGCGACGACGGCGTGCATGCCGAGCAGGGGGAAGCGCGCCAGATCGTGGTCGAAGCTCACCTTGTCGCGCCAGCCGCTCTCGGGATGACAACGCGCGCACTCGGCGCCGAGCTGGCCGTGGTGTGGATCGTCGCTGCGGTGACAATCCGCGCACGCGCGGCCCAGCTTCTGCTCGTGCACCGGGCCGGTATGGCACGCCTCGCAGGCGAGACTGCGGTGCGCGCCGTGCAGCGGGAAGTCGGTGTTGCGATCGTGGTCGAAGCGCGCGGGCTTCCAAGCCGCTGTGGCGTGGCAGTCCGCGCAATTCGCGCCGTTCTTCCCCTTGTGAACGTCGTCTCCCCGGTGACACGACAGACAGTCGCTGCCAAGCTTCTCCTTGTAGAGCTCTGCGCGGTGACACGACTGGCAGCCGAGTTTCTGATGCGCGCCGGTCAATGCGAAATGAGTGTCGCGCGCGTGGTCGAAGCGCACGGTCTTCCAGGCGGACGTCGCGTGACACGTCTCGCACTTCGCCCCGAAGCGGCCCTTGTGCGCATCGTCGAGGACGTGGCAGCTCGCGCAGTCGCGTGGCGTGTCCTTGTATTTCTCGCCGGCATGACACGCCGCGCAGTCCACGCCGGCGTGCTTGCCATCGAGGGGAAAGCGCGTCTTGGCGTGGTCGAACTCCGCTTTGCGCCAAGCGCTCTCCTCGTGGCAGTGCGCGCAGTCGCTGCCGAGGCGCCCGCGGTGCGCGTCGTCGCGAGAGTGACAATCGACGCAGCCCGAGCGCGCGTCGCGGAACTTCGCTCCCGCCACGTGGCAGCGCTCACATGCGACGTGCACGTGCGCGCCGTGGAGCGCGTAGTCGGTCTGGTCGTGGCGAAACGCATCGCGATTCAGGCCGACGATGTCGGCGTCGCGGCCCTCGTGGTCGGTGTGACACGTCTTGCAGTCGACACCCGCGACGGCCGGCGAGCGGCCGTGGAAGCCGGTCTTCGCGCGTACGTCCGCGGCGACGTCCTTGTGGCATTCGAGGCAGAGCGGCGTCTGCGCGGACGCCTTGAAGGCCACGTGGCATTTCCCGCACTCGCCTTCGATCTTGGCGTGCGCCTGCGCGACCGGGCCGGGCATCACGAGCTTCTCGATCGTCTGCGCGCGCGCGGCTCCCGGGGCGAGAGCCAGAAACGCCGCGGCCGCGGCGCCGAGCGCGCGGGTGGCGGCGCGCACGACTCAGTACAGATTCACGGCGATCACGTGGACCACCGCTGCGCTGAAGAGAACCACGGCGAGCGGAACGTGGAGCGCGTGCCAGAGCGCGAGCACGCGCTCGTAGAAGCCGAACTCGGCCACGCGCCGGACCAGGGCGAGGTGCCGGCGCAACGCGCGCGCGACTACGTCGGCGGGCACCGCGAGCGAGCCCGGGGGGCTCTTGCGCAGGAGGCGGCGCGCCCGGCGGAAGGTCGTGCGGGTGCGATGGCCGAGAACGAATGCGCGGCCCAGCTCGCCGAGCGTGCTCGGACTGCGCGCGAGCGCCTGTGACTCGAACTCGCGCACGCACGCCTCGACGCCCGGCACCGCGCGCAGCGCGGTGTGCAGCGCGCTGCGGCTCGCCTCCGCTCGCTGCGAGACTTCGGCGAGTGACTCCCGCTGTCCGAACAGCCCGTGGTGAATGCGCGCGTAGGCGAAGCGGCCGATGAAGCCGCTGCCTGCGACGATCAGCATCGATACGAGCGCGACCCCCGCGTTCACCGACTTCACCGCGAAGTTGGCGTGAAACAGGATCGCGAGTGGTCCCAGGATGCCGAGCAGCATGTGGACCTCGAACCAGTAACGGATCGGGCCGAAGCCGCGCAGCCAGCGCGCTCGCTTGCGGAGCGAGTAGAGCAGCAACAGCAGCATCATCGAGAGCCCGACGATGCCGAGCGCGTAACCGATCCCACGGTCGGGAACGAGATACGCGTCCTCGCGCCGCTGGTAGCCCACGACGATCGCGATCAGGCTCGCCAACGCCGCCGCCGGCACGAGCGGCGAGCGGCGGGCCGGAGCGGCGGATGAGGCGGCTCGGAGCGTTCGTGCCGCGGAAGCGTCCCTCATTCCGTTCGTCCCGCGGGCGGTTGGAGGCCCCTCGAAAGCTATCGTCCCGGGCTACGTCCGACCTGTGAGGCGGCTCACGCGATTGCAGTCTCGCCGAGCATGCGCCGGCCGATCGCCTCGCGCGTGCGCGCCTCGGGTGGCACGTCGAGCAGCCGCCCGCGGAACAACACCGAGATGCGTTGACCGAGCTCGAGCACTTCGTCGAGCTCCGTCGAGATTACGAGCACGGCCGTGCCGGCGCGCGCCTGGGCGCGCAGCTCTTCGCGCACCGCGGCCGTGGCGTGCACGTCGAGCCCGCGCGTGGGGTTCACGGCGACCAGCACGCCCGGACCCGCGCGCAGCGCGCGCGCGACGCAGAGCTTCTGCTGGTTCCCGCCCGAGAGCGCACGCGCCGGATCGGCCGGCCGCGCGCGGATCTCGAAGCGCTCGATCGCCGCGCTCGCCGCCTTCTCGAGCTCACTCGGAATCACGATCCCGGCGCGAAACACCGGCGGCGCGCCGCCGCGCGCGGCCTCGGGCAGGACCAGGTTCTCGGCGACGGAGAGGTCGAGCACGAGCCCGGTGCGGTGCCGATCGCCGGAGACGA
>JBGQIB010000263.1:0-3112 GCA_041498295.1 bacterium
AACTGGCTCGGAACTCGACTCGCCATCATCTCAAGAGTCCTTCATGAATTATCCAGGCTAGATGCGCCACACGCCCTGCGGGCGCTTTCTTCTGTACCATACGCCATCCGATTCGCTGCGAGCGCCACGGGACGCGCGTGTTCGGGAATTCGCTCGAGCTCCCCGGCGGCCAGGCCGAGGCAGTTGCGATCCCCGCGGCCGACAGCGCCCTGCTGCGCATCCCCGACGGCGTGTCGAACGAGCAGGCGGTGTTGCTCACCGACATCCTGCCGACCGGCTACTACGGCGCGAAGAACGCCGACATCCGGCCGGGGCAGTCGATCGCCATCGTAGGGCTCGGACCCGTCGGGCAGTGCGCGCTCGACTGCGCCCAGCTGTTCGGGCCGGCGCGCGTGTTCGCCGTCGATCGCGTGCCCGCGCGACTCGCGGCCGCGCGCGCGAAGGGCGCGATCCCTATCGACGCGGCGGACGACCCGGTCGCGCAGATCCAGGCCGCGACCTCGGGGCAAGGCGTCGACGCCGTGATCGAAGCCGTGGGCGCGGACGAGACGATCTCCCTGTCGCTGCAGCTCGTCCGGGTCGCCGGGGTCGTGTCGGTGATCGGGGTCAGCACCAACATGGCCTTCCCGTTCAACCTGCTGATGGCCCTGATGAAGGACCTGACGTTCCGAATCGGCATCTGCCCCGTGCCCGAGCTCTGGGACGATCTGGTTCCCCTGATTCAATCGGAGCGCCTGCGGCCGGAGTCCGTGTTCACCCACCGGATGGGGCTCTCCCAGGGGCCCGCAGCATATGAGCTGTTCGACTCGCGCCGTGACGGCGTGATGAAGATTCTGCTCGACCCGACCCGGTAGGGATTTTTTCCCACAATCGGCGTGCCCAAGGGGTATCCTGGGGGTATGAAGCTCCGAGTCATATCTCTTGCTGTTGTTCTGGTTTTCGCGTTTGCACACAGCGCCGTCTCGGGCGCGATTGCGGGTGGACCGCCCGCGTTCCGGCTAGGCGCGTCGTCGAGCGTCGGCGGCGACACCGTGACGCTCACACCGACTCTCACGCCGAATCCGGACGGCAGCTTCTCCGCGAGCGGCGGGACGACCCAGTCCAGCTTCTCGCTGGTCTTCAACGTCTCGCTGAACGCTGACCCGTCGATGAGCGGGAGCTTCACGCTCGTCAATCTCTCGTCGGCGACGCAGACCTTCACGGTCTCGGCGACGCTCGGGGTTCTGCCGCTCGCCGGGCCGACCCGGATGAGCGGCTTCTTCGGAGACACGACGTACTCGGATACGAACGACGGCTCCGGGGTCGGTGATGGCATGCTGGGCTTCGGCGCCAACCCGTTCTACCAGGCCCAGATCGACGGCTCGACCGTTCAGGTGCTCGGGTCCTTCGCTTTCACGGCGATATCCTCGGACCCGGGCGTCTTTGGGACGCTCTCGAAGGAGACTTTTGGCACGCCGATTCCGACCCCCGGTCCCGGAGTTGCGAGCTCGATCGGGGTCAGCTTTCCCGGGTTCGAGCTGACTGCGCACGACATGATCGAGGTCCCGTTCGAATTCGTCGTCGTACCCGAACCGTCTCTGGCGGCCCTCCTCGCCGTGGCCGCCGCCGTGATTCTTTTCACATTTGCGCGAGATAAAGCTTCCGGTGGCGCGAGGCGCTCTGGTAGGATTCTGCCTACGAGTGGTTGACGCATCTGCCGCCCGGCTGCGCATCGCATCATGCGCGGGTGATTTCGGAGGGAGACTATGATCATGAGGGAGCTGTGGGGGACGCTTACACGGCTCGGTGTAGCGGCAGCGGTGATTCTGGCGGCGAGCTCGGCTGGAGCCGCGCCCGTCGTGAGCGTCGACATCAGTGCGCCGGACAGCGGCAGCCCGTACGACACGTACTCGACCGGACCGACTGACACGACAGCGAATCCGGACGGCACCTTCGGGTTGGGCGGCATCGGCTACGGCGCGAGCTTCAACTGCGACTGGTCGATCACGGTCAATCCAGATCCGTCGATCACCAGCACGTTCACCCTGACGAACATCTCTGGGGTCACGCAGAACTTCATCATGAACGTCACGCTGCCGATCGCGGCCCTCGGGCCGACGACCGTACAGGGCGGCTACTTCGGCGGCAACGCGGGCGACCCTATTCCCGGTACGCAGTACACCGACGTCAACGGCAATAGCGATGTGACTCTGGCGACCGTCGGCACGAATCCGTTCTACCAGGCGCTCGTGAACGGCATCGTCTCGCAGAGTCTGGGTTCCTTCCCGTTCCCGCCCGGCCTCAACGCCAACGGTGGTCCCGGTATCTTCGGCAACCTCTCGCAGCAGTCCTGGGGCACGCCGATTCCGAGCGCGCCGTTCGGGCCGGCCAGCGGAAACATCCAGATCAAGTGGCAGTTCAGCCTGACCGCCGGAGACTCGGTGTCGACCAAGGGCTTCTTCCAGGTCGAGCACGCGACGCCCGAGCCGAGTTCGGTGCTGCTGGTCGGTCTCGGACTGGCCGGCTTGGTCGTGGCCCGCAAGCGCCACGGCGCGTAGCGGACCGCTCTCAGCTCAGGAGAGCCAGCGCCCTAGCGACGTCCCGAACAGGAAGCGGATCAGCTTCTTCATTCCGGCGTCACGCTTCTCGGTGTAGGGGTAGTGACTCGCGGCTTGTCGGCCACCGAAGCGGTCGCGAATCAGCGGCTGCGCGTGGCAGTACCCGCGCAGGCCGTCGCGCCCGTGCACGTGGCCCACGCCGCTCTCCTTGCGGCCGCCGAACGGCGCCTCGGGCACGCCGTAGGTCATGGTCAAGTCGTTGACGCAAACGCTGCCCGAGTCGATGCGGCGCGCGATCTCGCCCGCCAGGCGCGCGTCGCGCGTCCAAACGTTCGCGCCCAGTCCGTAGCTCGTCTCGTTCGCGCGTGCGATCGCTTCGTCGACGTCGCGCACGCGCACGATCGGCAGCACCGGGCCGAACGTCTCTTCGCGCATCAGCGCCATGTCGGAGCGCACGTCGACGATCACCGTCGGCTCGTAGTAGAGGCCGCCGAGCCGCGCGTTCTTGTGCCCGCCGACGAGCACGCGCGCGCCGGCCGCCACCGCTTCGTCCACCTGGCGCGCAATCGTGTCGA
>JBGQIB010000264.1:0-3044 GCA_041498295.1 bacterium
AGCGCGTGCGGCGCGGCGCCGCCCACGAGCAGCGCGGGCCGCGGCGGCCGAGGCAGGAAGAGGAACGGCTGGCCGTTCTGTTCGACCACGTCGTTCGCGAACGCGCGCCCGAGAAACTCGAGCACCGCGTCCGAGTCCGCCGCGCGGCGCTGCTTCGGCACGCCGAGCGCGCGGAACTCCGGCTCCATCCAGCCGACCCCTACACCGAGCGCTGTGAGGCGATTCCCCGAGAGCTCTTGGATCGTCGCGATCGCCTTCGCGGTCGGAAGCGCCGGCCGATACGGCAGGATGAGCACGGCCGTGCCCAGGCCGATGCGCTCCGTGCGCGCAGCCAGCCAAGCGAGCGCCGTGAGTGGGTCGAGATAGCGCCCGCCCGAGCCCTCGACGTCGTCCGGCGGAATCGCGATGTGATCCGGCACGAAGATCTCGTCGAGCTCCGCTGCCTCCGCCGCCCGCGCGCACGCGCCGAGTATCTCCGCTGTCGACTGTGGTCCCATCGTGCGCAGCGAAATGCCGAGCTTCACGGCGCCAGTCTACTCAGGGCGTCGGGCGAAAGACCAGGATCGAGGCTAGAGAGTGCGACGGACCCGCGCGGACGGCCACGAACAGTCGGTCCACTTCGGGCACGTAGAGCGACCTACGACCGCCGGGCGAAGGCGAGCTGTGCCGCCAGCGGGCCGGGCGCGAGCTGCGCGAGCGCGAGGCCCTCGACGTAGTCCTTGTGCGAGATCCAGCGCCGCTGCTCCACGAGGTCGCGCTGCATGTAGCCGACGAGCGCAATCGGTCCGCCGAAGCCGAAGGTCCCGAGGCGCAGGAAATAGAGCAGCAGCTCTCGCGAGGTGCAGGGAGTCACACTGCCGTCGGAGGCTGGCGGCTCGTCCATCGGACCCACTCGCGCCGGCTCCCCGGTCTTCCCCTCGATCACCCGGCTCCGATTCCAGCGTGCGCTCGGACTTGCAATCTCACGCAGCCGTATCGTCGAAGAAGACCTGCATGTCGCGCGGGGCCGCGAACACTTCGGCGCCCGGCGAGAGCGCGAGCGCGCGCACGCGCTCCGCGGGCACGTCGGCCTGGACGACCCCGCCGGCGGTCGAGACGAGCTCGAGCTTCGCGCGCGCGCCGAGACTCTGAACGCGACGCACGCGCGCGGCGAACGCGTGACCCTCGAGCGGACCGAGCGAGAGCTCGAGGTCGTCGGGGCGGAAGCCGACGCGTGCCTTGCGGCCATCGACGGTGGTCGAGAGCCAGTTCGCTTCGCCGAGGAAGCCGAACACGAACGGCGTAGCCGGTCGCCGATAGACTTCGTTGGGCGCCCCGACTTGCTCGATGCGCCCCTCGTTCACGACCACGACGCGGTCGGCGAGCTCCAGCGCCTCTTCCTGGTCGTGAGTCACGAACAGACTCGTGATGCCCAGCTCGTCGTGCAGCTTGCGCAGCCAGCGGCGGAGCTCGCGCCTCACCCTCGCGTCGAGCGCGCCGAACGGCTCATCGAGCAAGAGCACGCGCGGCTGCACCGCCAGCGCGCGCGCCAGCGCGACGCGCTGGCGCTGACCACCGGAGAGCTGAGTCGGCATGCGTCGCGCGAGGCCCTCGAGCTGGACGAGGTCGAGCAGCTCGTGCACGCGCGCTTGGATCTTCTCCTCGCTGGGCCGCCGCGTGCGCGGCTGCACGCGCAGCCCGAAGGCGACGTTCTCGAACACCGTCATGTGGCGGAACAGCGCGTAGTGCTGGAACACGAAGCCGACGCGCCTCTCGCGCACGCTGCGTTCGGTCGCATCCTCGCCGTCGAACGAGATCGAGCCCGCGTCGGGGCGCTCGAGCCCGGCGATGAGTCGCAGCAAGGTCGTCTTGCCCGAGCCCGACGGCCCGAGCAGCGCGAGCAGCTCGCCCGGCTCGACGTGCAGCGAGACGTCCCGCAGCGCCGTGAAGTCGCCGAAGCGTTTCCAGATCTCGCGGACCTCGATGCTCATGCGCGTGTCTCCCGGCGGATCCGCCACTCGAGCGCGCGCTTCGCGACCAGAGTCACGAGCGCGAGCAACGCGAGCAGCGACGCCACGGCGAAGGCCGCCGCGGACTGGTACTCGTTGTACAGGATCTCGACGTGCAGCGGGATCGTGTTGGTGAGTCCGCGGATGTGACCCGAGACGACCGACACGGCGCCGAACTCGCCCATCGCGCGCGCGTTCAACAGCACGATGCCGTAGAGCAGGCCGAGCCGGATGTTCGGCAGAGTGACTCGCCGGAACATCTGCCAGCCGCTCGCGCCGAGCGAGATCGCCGCCTCTTCCTCTTCCGAGCCCTGCTCCTGCATCAGCGGGATCAGCTCCCGGGCCACGAACGGGAAGGTGATGAACGTGGTCGCGAGCACGATGCCCGGCACGGCGAAGATGATCTTCACGCCGTGCTCGATGAGCCACGGTCCGAACACGCCCTGCGCGCCGAACAGCAGCACGAAGATCAGCCCCGAGATCACGGGTGACACCGCGAACGGTAGGTCGATCAGCGTGACCAGGAGGTTCTTGCCCGCGAAATCGAAGCGCGCGATCGCCCACGCCGCGGCAATGCCGAAGACTGCGTTCGCGGGCACGGAGATCGCGGCGACGATCAGGGTGAGCTTGATCGCCTGCAGCGCGACAGGCTCGCTGATCGCGTTCCAGTACACGCGCACGCCCCCGGAGAACGCCTCGGCGAACACCGCCACGAGCGGCAGCAGCAGGAACAGCGCCGCGAAGCCGAGCGCCAGCGCGATCAGCGTCGCGCGCACGAGCGGCGGATCCTCGAGCGCCGCGCGCACAGATGGCGCCGCGTCGCCCTGTTTGTGTTCCAGCGCCGCGCTCGTCACGGTGCGGCTCCCGCGCCCGCGAGTCGCCGGCGGCCGATCGCCTGCAGCGCGTTGATCGCGAGCAGGAGGGCGAACGACGACAGCAACATCACGGTCGCGATCGCGGTCGCGCCCGCGTAGTCGTACTGCTCGAGCTTGGTGACGATGAGCAGCGGCACGATCTCGGTGCGCAGCGGCATGTTGCCCGAGATGAAGACGACCG
>JBGQIB010000265.1:0-2973 GCA_041498295.1 bacterium
CGCGCGCGGCTCGATCCGCTCGGGCGCGGCGAGCGCCGCGGCCTCGACGCGCAGGCGTTCGACCTCGAGTGACAGCGCGTGCTCCTGGGCGACGCGGCGACCGAGCTCGTAGCGCAGCGAAGTGAGTCGCGTGCGCACGTACACCAGGCCCCCCGAAGCCGCGATCACACCGAGCGCGAGCGCCAGCAGCACCTGGAACCACGGCCCGCTGCGGCGCAAGCGCGCGTTCAGCACCGCACGCCCCCGCGCAAGCGCGCGCTGCGCGCGCGCGGATTGCGCCGCGCCTCGGCCGGCTGGGGGCCGCGGCTGCGCCCCAGAAGGCGCATGCGCGGCTGGCGACCGCAGCCGCAGACGGGCAGCTGCGGCGGACAGATGCAGCCGCGCGCCTCGCGCGCGAGGAATTCCTTCACGCGCCGGTCCTCGCCGGAGTGATACGAGAGCACCGCGAGCCGTCCGCCCGGCGCGAGCACCTCGACCGCCGATGCGAGGCCCGTGTCGAGCTCGTCGAGCTCGTCGTTCACCGCCATGCGCAGCGCCTGGAAGACGAGTGTCGCCGGATGGTGTCGGCGACGGGGCAGGCGGATGCCTTCGAGCGCCGCGAGCAGCGCCTGAACGGTCTCGATCGGCCGGCTCGCCAGCAAGGCTCGGGCGACCCGTCCCGGAAACGGCACGTCCCCGCGGCGCAGCAGCTCGACGAGCTCTTCCTCACCGACGCGCGCGAGCAATTCGGCAGCCGTCTCGCCGCGGCCGCGGTCGAGCCGCATGTCGAGCGGCACGGGTGCCTCACCGGGGCGAAACGAGAGCCCGCGCTCGGTCTGATCGAGCTGGTCGGAGCAGACGCCGAGATCGAAGAGCACGCCGTCGACCGGCGAGACACTCGCGCCCGTCAGGACTTCGCGCAGAAACGAAAAGCGCGCGTGAAACAGGCGCGCGGCCTGGCCGAAGCGCTGCAGCCGTTCCTCGGCGACGGCGAGCATCTCCGCGTCGCGATCGAGGCCGACCAGCACGCCGTCCGGCCCGAGTTTCTCGAGGATCGCCTCGGCGTGACCGCCGTGCCCGGTCGTGGCGTCGACGATGTGCGCACCCGGGCGCGGCTCGAGCAGCTCGAGAACCTCGTCGACCATGACCGGCTTGTGCGCGCCGCTCATCGAGTGACTCCTCGCAGCAGGCGCGAGTGCTGCGCGTAGTTCTCCTGCGTGTTCGCGATCGCCGCCTCATAGCGGGCGCGATCCCAGATCTCGACGCGATCGGTGAGCCCCGTGAAAACGATCTCGCGCTCGAGCCGCGCGCGGCGGCGCAGCGGCGGCGGAATCAGGATCCGGCCTTGACGATCTACACCGCACGGTGTCGCATTTCCGACGATGAGTCGCTCGAGCGCTTCGGCCGAGTCGTTCAGCACTTCGGCCGCCAGCCGGTCGCGCAGGCGCTTGAAGACCTCGGCCGGGAAGAGGCTGAGACACTCTTGACCAGCCGTGAGCCAGGGTGACTCGCTGGCTCGGCTCAGGAGCTCGCGAAACTCCTTCGGAAGGCTGGTGCGCCCCTTTTCATCGAGAACGTGCTCGTGGCACCCCCAGAACATCGTCTCCACCGGCTCCCGCGCGCACCGGTGGGAAGGGGGCCCCAAAGACTCGGTGCTCCCCCCCTGAACAGCACCTGGAGCCCTTGGGGCCCTATCCCACTGAGTGGGATCGTACCGCCACTCGATCCCACGAGTCAACCCCGAAATGCAAAGAAAGCCCGAGAAAAATCAGGTATCTGGCGAAGCGGAGTGCGCCGCTTCTGCGCCCACTGCATCTAGGGCGCTCTGATCCAGCAGCCTCAAGATCTGGGGGTCGCTGTAACTCAGGCCTGGATGCGTTCGCGCAGCACCGGCCAGTGAGTCGTGTGGGCGGCGCGCAGGTTTGCTGCCATCTGCATCCCACCGGGCGTCGGCGCGGGAAATTCGCGCCGGCCGAGCCGTGGTTCGGCGAGCACGCTCACCACTTGTGCGACTGACTCGGCCAGGGCGTCGAGGTCGTAGCCGCCCTCGAGTGCCAGCACGAGCCTCCCGCCGCAGACCTCGTCGGCGACGGCGCAGGCGCGCGCGGCGAACGCGGCGAAACCCGCGCTCGACACCTCCATGCCGCCGAGCGGGTCACGCGCGTGCGCATCGAAGCCGGCCGACACGAGCAGGATCTCGGGCCGCCACGCCAGCAGCATCGGGACGAGCAGCTCGTCGAAGAGCTGACCGTATTCGGCATCGCCGCAGCCGGCCGGCAGCGGGAAATTCACCGTCGCGCCGAGGCCGCGCCCGTGGCCTTGTTCGTCGAGCGCGCCCGTGCCGGGATAGAACGGGAACTGGTGCAGCGACGCGAACAGCACGTCGCGCTCGGCCTCGAACAAGTGCTGCGTTCCGTTGCCGTGGTGCACGTCCCAGTCGACGATCGCGATCCGCTCGACGCCGGCTCGCGCGCGCAGTGCCTGCGCCGCGATCGCGACGTTGTTGAACACGCAAAAGCCCATCGGCGCCAGCCGCTCGGCGTGATGGCCGGGAGGGCGCAGCGCGGCAAAGGCGCGCTTCGCCTCGCCGCTGGCTACGCGCAGGCTGGCCTCTACGAGCGAGCCGGCGGCGAGGCGCGCCACCTCGAGCGTGTGTGGCGACGCGTAGGTGTCGGGGTCGAGCTGGCCCGATCGGCCTTCGAGCCGGCCCAGCGCGTCGAGGTACTCGCGCCCGTGCGCGAGCAACAGTTCGTCCTCGCTGGCCTCGCGCGGCGCGAGCGCGCGGATCCGATCGGCGAGCGGATCGAGTGCCCGGTCGATCGCGACCAGCCGCTCTGGCCGTTCGGGGTGCGGTCGCGAGGGTGTGTGCTCGCGGAAGCGCGGATCCCGGACGACCAGCGGACGTGAGTCGCTCACGCGCGAAGCATAACGGCGATTGACACACTCCGGCGTATCCACGATACAAACTCGACGTGGCCGCCAGGCGAGAGGCAG
>JBGQIB010000266.1:0-2937 GCA_041498295.1 bacterium
CGTCGCCAAGGAGATCGAGCTCGAGGACAAGTTCGAGAACATGGGCGCGCAGATGGTGAAGGAGGTCGCCTCGAAGACCTCCGACGTGGCCGGCGACGGCACCACCACCGCGACCGTGCTGGCGCAGGCGATCTTCCGCGAGGGCACGAAGCTCGTCGCGGCGGGCTGCGCGCCGATGGACCTGAAGCGCGGCATCGACCTGGCCACGGTAGCGATCGTCGAAGAGCTGAAGCGAATGTCGAAGCCGACGCGCAACTCCGATGAAATCGCGCAGGTCGGCACGATCTCCGCGAACTCCGACGAGTCGATCGGCAAGATCCTCGCCGAGGCCATGGAGAAGGTCGGCAAGGAAGGCGTGATCACGGTCGAGGAAGCGAAGTCGATGACGACCGAGCTCGAGACCGTCGAGGGCATGCAGTTCGACCGCGGCTATCTCTCGCCGTATTTCGTGACCAACCCCGAGCGCATGATGGTCGAGCTCGAGAACCCGCGCATCCTGCTGCACGAGAAGAAGATCTCGAACATGAAGGACCTGCTGCCGCTGCTCGAGCAGGTAGCGAAGAGCGGTGACGCGCTCGTGATCATCGCCGAGGAAGTCGAGGGCGAAGCGCTCGCGACTCTCGTCGTGAACAAGATCCGCGGAACGCTGCACGTCGCCGCGGTGAAAGCGCCCGGCTTCGGCGATCGCCGCAAGGCGATGCTCGAGGACATCGCGATCCTCACCGGCGGTCGGCTCGTCGCCGAAGAGCTCGGCGTGAAACTCGACAGCCTCACTCTGAAGGATCTCGGCCGCGCGAAGAAGATCACGATCGACAAGGACAACACGACGATCATCGGCGGCGCCGGTGCGAAGAAGGACATCGAGGGCCGCATCAACCAGATCCGCAAGCAGATCGAAGACACCACCTCGGACTACGACAAGGAGAAGCTGCAGGAGCGGCTGGCCAAGCTCGCGGGTGGCGTCGCGATCGTGCGCGTCGGCGCGGCGACCGAGGCCGAGATGAAGGAAAAGAAGGCCCGCGTCGAGGACGCGCTGCACGCCACGCGTGCGGCCATCGAGGAAGGCATCGTCGCCGGCGGCGGCGTGGCCCTACTTCGCGCTCAGGGCGTGCTCGAGAAGATCGAGGGCGACCTGAACGACGACCAGAAGGCCGGAGTCAGCATCGTGCGCCGCGCCATCGAGGCGCCGCTGCGCCGCATCGCCGAGAACGCGGGCCACGAGGGCTCCGTCGTCGTCGAGCGCGTGCGCAACGAGAAGGGCTCCTTCGGCTTCAACGCCGCGACCGAGGAGTACGGTGACCTGGTCAAGGCTGGCGTCATCGACCCGACCAAGGTCGTGCGCTGCGCGCTGCAGAACGCGGCGAGCGTCGCCGGTCTCTTGCTCACCACCGAGGCGATGATCGCCGACAAGCCCGAGAAGAAGGGCGGCGGCGGTGGTGGCGGCGGAGGCATGGGCGGAATGGGCGGCATGGGCGACATGGACATGTGAGTCACTCCCTCGGGAGAGACTGACTCTTCACGGGCTCCGGAAGCTCACGCTTCCGGGGCCCGTTTTCGTCTGAGAGTCACGAGTGAGAGCGCCGCCAGCAGCAGCGCGCCAAGCGACGGCTCGGGAAGCGCAGTGAGGCTTTGAACAAGACTATCCCGAGCGATTTGCCCCGCTTCCGCTAGGGTCCGCCCGGACGTAGTGGATCGTCATCGTTGCCGACTCGAAGATCGCCAGAGGCGGCGGGTTGACCGGGGCAAGTTGGCCCTTCGTAGCCCCGCTTCACCGCAGCCCACCGCATCTTCGGGATCGAGTTCTCCTCAGTGGGTGGCATGGGCGACGAGTAGACGTGAGTCACTCGCGAGCACGGGGAGACTCTTGTCGTCATCTGTGACTCCCTCCGTGAGACTTGCCAAGTGACGCAGACTCAGCACACACCGAACGAGTCAGGCGCCGGTCGCCGCGAGACCGGCGCGGAGCCGGCCGCGCCGATCTCGACGGCTTCGAACCGGAATGCGCTGAGCTGGAAACCGCAGGCGAGCGGACCGCGGAGAGAGGGAAGCAGTCCCGCAGCTGTGCCTGCCTTCGGATTCCCAGCCCGTCGCATTCCCCCTTCTTGTTGCCGAGCCCCCATCTAAGAGTCGGCGCTCGGCGCAGAAGCGTGGCGAACTTTTTTGCGACTCGGCTGGCCCCGTGCCACGATGCGCCTCATGACCACCGCACACCGCATCTTCGGGATCGAGCTCTCGCCGTACTCCGTCAAAGTGCGCTCGTACTTTCGCTACAAGGCGATTCCGCACCAGTGGATCGTGCGCAGCGGGGAGACACAGGGCGAGTTTCAGAAGTACGCGAAGCTGCCGCTGGTGCCGCTCGTGGTGAGCCCCGAGGGCGAGTGCATTCAGGACTCGACGCCGATCCTCGATGCCTACGAAGCGAGGTTTCCCGAGCCGTCGATCCACCCGCGCGAGCCGGTCGCGGCGTTCGTCTCGGCGCTGCTGGAAGAGTTCGGCGACGAGTGGGGCAACAAATGGATGTTCCACTACCGCTGGGCGCGCGAGGTCGATCAGATCTCGGCGGCGGGCCGCATCGCGCGCGCGTCGATGCCGCTCGCGAGCGAGGAGCAACACGCCGCGCTCAGCGCGCAGATACGCGGCCGCATGGTGGGCCGCGTGTGGTTCGTGGGCTCGAGTCCCGCGACCGCGCCGCAGATCGAGGCGTCGTTCCGCGAGACGGTCGACTTACTCGAGGCGCATCTGGCGACGCGACCGTATCTGTTCGGCGGGCGGCCAGCGTTCGCGGACTTCGGGCTCTGGGGCCAGATCTACAACGCGTGGACCGACCCGACGCCGGGCGCGTGGATCGAAGGCCGCGCGCCGGCGGTGCTGGCCTGGGTGCAGCGCATGCTCTTTCCGCGCGCCGAGGGCGAGTTCGAGCCGTGGGCGAACCTCGCA
>JBGQIB010000267.1:0-2919 GCA_041498295.1 bacterium
ACTTCGCCATCCACGCCGTGCCGTCCGACTGCTCGAGCACCTCACCCGCCGGCAGCATCGCCGAGCGGTCGAAGGGTCCGATGTTGTCGAGCCCGAGGAAGCCGCCCTCGAAGATGTTGTCGCCGAGTGTGTCCTTGCGATTCACCCACCAGGTGAAGTTGATCAGCAGCTTGTGGAACGCGCGGGCGAGAAACTCGAAGTCGCGGCCGCCGTCGATGCGGAACACGGCGAGCGCCGCCCAGGCGTGCACGGGCGGGTTCACGTCGCCGAAGCTCCACTCGCACGCGGGGAGCTGGCCGTTCGGGTGCATGTACCACTCGCGGCAGAGCAGGAGCAGCTGGTGCTTCGCTGCGGCCGGGTCGAGGTAGGCCAGAGTCACACAGTGAAACGCCAGGTCCCAGGCCGCGTACCACGGGTACTCCCACTTGTCGGGCATCGCGATCACGTCGCGGTTGCTGAGGTGACGCCATTCGGTGTTGCGGCCGGACTTCCGTGACTCGGGCGGGGCCGGCTGCGCGGGGTCGCCGTCGAGCCAGCGCGAGACGTCGTAGTGGTAGAGCTGCTGGCTCCAGACCATTCCCGCGAAGGCTTGGCGCATCACCAACGCCTCGTCGTGGCTCGCGTCGGCGGGTGTGAGAGCGGCGTGGAATTCGTCGGCGTCGCGCTCGCGTTCGGCGAGCGTGTGCGCGAAGCCAGCGCCGAGGTCGAGCGCGGCGGCGGCGTCCGCCCGGGCCAGGCGGAGCCGGAGCTCGACGCTCGCGCCGGGCGCCACCGTCACGCGATACCAGCACGCCAGCTTGGTGCCGCGCTTCGCGGGATTCACCGTCGCGGCGCCCGCGACGACGCGATCGTTGATGCCGTCCTTCGGGTAGGGCACGTCGCCGCCCGAACCGAACACGCGTCGCAGATTGGTGTCGTTCTCGCAGAACAGGAGCTCGGGCGGCCGTCCTTCCGGGTCCGGTCCCGCCTCGAGCCGCCACGTGCCGAGTCGCTCCTCGACGGCGACCGCGCTCGCGCTGTCTGGCTTCGCGCTGGGCGGCGAGTCCGCGCGGATCTCCGGACGCGCGCTGCCCTCGTCCCACGACCAGCGATTGCGGAACCACAACGTCGGCAGCACGTGCAGCTCGGCGCGCTCGGGGCCCGCGTTGCGAATCCGCAGCCGCAGGCAGATGTCGTCCGGCGACGCCTTGGCGTAGTCGGCCTCGATCTGCCAGTAGCGATCCTCTTCGAACACGCCCGTATCGACTAGCTCGAACTCGCGGTCCGCTTTGCCGCGCCGAGAGTTCTCCTGGCGCAGGTGTGTGTACGGGAACTCCGCCTGCGGGTAGTGGTAGCGCCAGCGCAGCCACGACGACGTCGGAGTCGCATCGACGTACCACCAGTATTCCTTGGCATCCTCGCCGTGATTGCCCTCGTTGCCGGTGAGACCGAAGATGCGCTCCTTCAGAATCGGATCGCGGCCGTTCCAGAACGCGAGCGCGAGACACATGCGCTGCTCGAGATCACAGATCCCCGCGAGCCCGTCCTCACTCCAGCGATACGCGCGCGAGCGCGCGTGCTCGTGCGGGAAGTATTCCCAGGCCCGGCCGTCGGCGCTGTAGTCCTCGCGCACGCTGCCCCAGGCGCGCTCACTCACGTACGGGCCGAGCTGCTTCCACTCACCCGCGCTGTCCGGGCGCGAGGTCGCGATGCGCGCGTGCTCCGCGGAGCGCCGCCCCGGCATCACGGCAGCTTCGGCGGGAACAGCCGACGCAGAAGTGTGTCGGTCGGCGCGCCCACGTAGCGGCGGAAGCGCCAGTGCCGATACACGTACTCGGTCGCGAACAGCGCGCCCATGCACACGTACGCGATGACCCCGGTGTAGAGCGCCCAGCTCGCGCGTGAGCCGGCGAGGGCGAGCAGCGCGCTGATCGCGCCGTTGGCGACGAAGAACGCGCACCACACCGCGGTCACACGGCGACAGTACGCGCGCTCCTCCGCGCTGAGCGTCCCGACCTGGGCGCGCGCGAGCGACTCGACCACGGTCTCACGCTGCGCGAACGAAGCGGCGAAGACCGCGAGCAGCGCGAAGTCGAAAAGCGCGGGAGCGAGCAAGAGCCCACGCGCGTCGTTCCAGACGAGCGTCGCGAGACTGGTCGACGCGTACGCGAGCGCGACGGGCGCGAACACGCGGGCGAACGCCATGAGACGCGCGGGGGAGATCACGGCCAGGCGCGCGGCGAGCAGCGCGAGCGTACAGAGCGCGATCGCCCGCGGCGACGCGATTCCGAGCGCGAAATACACCGTGACCGGGTATGCGATGACGAGCAGCGCCTGCAGTACTGCCATTCGCTCGAGCATAACCGACGCGAGCCGACGCGCGGGCCCCCTTCGTGCATACTCACGCACGCTTCGCTACGGAGACGCGAGTGGGTGAGCAGAGCACATGGGCCAGCATGGCGGAGCGCGGGTCACTGCGCGCGCTGTTCATGCTGCGCCGCTGGTACCGTACCTTCGGACGCGGCGCGTCGGTCGCGATGCTGGTCCCGATCGTGACGTACTTTTTCGTGACGGGGCGCAGCGCGCGCCGCGCCTCGCGGGAATATCTGTGCGCGCTCTGGGCGACCCCGGAGGGGCGCGAGCGGCTCGGCGTGCCGCCCCGTTTGCGCCACGTCTTCCGGCATCTCTTCGCGTTCGCCGAGAACATCCTCGACCGGATGATCCTGTGGAGCGGAGACGTCGGCAGCATCCGCATCGAGAACCGCGACCGCGAGCTCGTCGACGCACTCGTGCGCGAGGGGCGCGGCGCCATCCTGTTGAGCTCGCACCTGGGCAGCTTCGACATGCTGCGCGAGCTCTCGGCGCAAACGGGCATCAGGCTGAACGTGCTCATGTTCACGCGCCACGCGGAGCGCATCAATTCGTTCTTCGAGAAGCTGC
>JBGQIB010000268.1:0-2758 GCA_041498295.1 bacterium
CCGGGGGCAGAATCTCCGCCACGCGGCGCGCATACGCAGACAGCTCGTCCTGAGTCAGCACGTCGCGCCAGCGGCCGTTCGTGCCCTTGAAGAGAAAGCTCTCGGCGCCGCCGTCGAAGTTCCAGAAAGTGCCGATCTCGGCGGGGCGCGCGCGCATCGCCTCGAACGTGCAGCGCTCGACGACCGCGGGCCAGAGCGACGCGGGCGGCTCGAGCTCGAGGAATGCGGCGACCCGGCGCATCTCGCCCGCGAGATCGGCCTTCAGGTCGGCATAGTGGACGAATAGAACGTTCGCGGCTTTGCGCTGCGGCCAGAAGCTGGCGACGTGCTGATGGAGAGCGGCCTCCTCGAGCCAACCGCGGAAGAAGCCGTGCACGTCGCCGTCCCAGGCCGGCATCGGCGGAACGCCTTCGGCGAGGGCGCGGATGTTGAGTGACTCGCGAACCTCGTTCCGAAACACCTCGCGGTGGTGACAGACGGACATGAACACGTCGCGTCCGTCGCGCCCGACGAACAGATACTTCGCATCCGGGAAGAACGGGATACCGTCGGCGGGGGTATGAGTCTTGATGAAGCGCCGGTGCGTCTGCGCGTCGAGTCGCGTGCGGATCTCGTCCCAGTCGTAGAACGCCGCCTCGAGCCAGGGGCTCAGGATCATCACGGGTCCCGGCGCGCCGCCGTCGGGCCAGAGCAGGCTCGCGACGATCGTCTGCATCCAGGTCGTGCCGCACTTCGGCGGCGTACACACGAAGATGTCGCCCGGGCGGTGCTTGAACTCGTCCCAGCGGCGGTTGTCGAAGACGGCGGAGCGATAGACGCGGCGCGAGCTCATGGCGCCCAGTCTCCGCCTCAGCGTGCCCCGAGGTCAATCGAGTAGACTCGCGCTCAGATGATCGGCAAGACGCTGCGCACCGACGTCGACGAGGGCGTGTTCGCGATCACGCTCACGCGCGCCGCCGAGTACAACACGATCACGCCGGAGCTACGCGACGAGCTCGCGGCGGCGATCGATGCGGGCGACGCGGATCCGGAAGCGCACGTGATCCTGCTGCGCGCGGATGGGCCAGCCTTCTGCGCGGGCTACGGCCTCGATTGGTCGACGGCAGCGCAGTTGGCGGAACAAGGTCCGGAGCGCTCAGACCGAGCGCGTTCATCGGATCGTGTCTGGGACTCGGTCGCGGACATGAGGATGATGGGTCGCTTCGTCGCGACCTACATGAAGCTCTGGTACGCGGCGAAGCCGACGATCGCCGCGGTGCAGGGCTGGTGCGTGGGCGGCGGGACGGATCTCGTGCTCTGCGCGGACATCATCGTGGCGGGGGAGGGCGCGCGCTTCGGCTATCCACCGTCGCGTGTCTGGGGCACGCCGACGACCGCGATGTGGGTCTACCGGATGGGTCTCGAGCGCGCGAAGCGGTACATGCTGACGGGCGACGAGATCGAGGCGCGCAAAGCCGCCGAGATCGGGCTGATCCTCGAAGCGGTGCCGGACGCCGAGCTCGCGAGTCACTCGCTCGCGCTCGCCAAGCGCATGGCGCGCGTGCCGACCACGCAGCTCGTGATGCTGAAGCTGCTCTGCAATCAGACGGCCGAGAACATGGGGCTCGGATCGAGCCGCACGCTCGGCACGCTCTTCGACGGGATCGCGCGCCACACGCAGGAAGGGCTCGACTTCGTGACTCGCGCGAACGAGGCCGGCTTTCGCCAGGCGGTGCGCGAGCGCGACGATCCGTTCGGCGACTACGGCAGCCGCAAGCGCGAGGAGAAGAAGACATGAGCACGGTTCGCTACGAGACCGACGGCCCAATCGCGATCGTCTCGATCGACCGCCCCGCGGTGCGCAACTGCGTCGACGGCCCGACCGCCGCGGATCTGGCCGCGGCCTTCCGCCGCTTCGACGCGGACGAGTCACTCGCGGTCGCGATCCTCACCGGGGTCGGCGGCACCTTCTGCGCGGGCGCCGACCTGAAGGGCGTCAGCGAGGCGCGCGGCAATCAGGTGCGTCTCGAAGGCGACGGTCCGATGGGCCCGTCGCGCATGTTGCTCTCGAAGCCGGTCATCGCGGCGGTCGAGGGCTTCGCGGTCGCGGGCGGGCTCGAGCTCGCGCTCTGGTGCGACATGCGCGTGGCCGCGGAGGACGCGGTCTTCGGCGTCTACTGCCGCCGCTGGGGCGTGCCGCTGATCGACGGCGGGACGATCCGACTCACTCGTCTCGTCGGTCACTCGCACGCGCTCGATCTGATCCTGACCGGCCGCGGCGTCGCGGGCGACGAGGCGCGCATGATGGGCCTGGCGAATCGTCTGGTCCCGAAGGGCCGCGCGCTCGACGAAGCGCGCGCGCTCGCGAAACAGCTCGCCGCGTTTCCGCAGCGCTGTCTGCGCAGCGACCGCTTGTCCTCCTACCGCCAATGGGAGCTGCCGCTCGACCGTGCGCTGCGCCTCGAGACGGAGCTCGGCCTCGAAGTGATTCGCTCCGGCGAGACACTCGAAGGCGCGACCCGCTTCGCGAAGGGCGCCGGGAGACACGGGTCGTTCGGCGATTGAGTGGCTCGTACTGCGTCGTGGTCGCATCGTCGCAATGAAGGCGGTCGCGATTGCCTCCCGCTGGCTGCTGTGGGTCCTCTTCCTGGTCGCGCCTCAGCTGCCCGGCCCGGAGCGCACGACCTGCCCACTCACCTGCGCGGCGGGGAGCGCGGGAACCTGCGGAGCGGTCCCGCCCTAGCTGGCCGCACTCCTGCAAGAACTACTCATGGATCGC
>JBGQIB010000269.1:0-2753 GCA_041498295.1 bacterium
ATCGGCGGGCTCGGCGTCGGTGAGTCCCCCGACGAGCGCGCGCGCCTCGTCTCGGCCGCGCTCGCTCCGCTCCCGCCCGCGGCGCCGCGCTACCTGATGGGGCTCGGCCTGCCCGAAGATCTGATCGCCGCACTGGCGCGCGGCGTCGACCTCTTCGACTGCGTCGTACCGACGCGACACGGGCGACACGGATCGGTGTTCACCTCGCGCGGGCGGCTCAACCTGCGCAACGCGCGGCACCGCGACGAGCGCGTTCCGCTGGATGCCGACTGCATCTGCCCGGTCTGCGCGCGCTGGACGCGGGCCTACCTGCGTCACCTCTTGAGCTCCGGCGATGCGCTCGCGGCGCGCCTGCTCTCGCTGCACAACCTCGCGTACTACATGAAGCTGCTGCGCGACGCGCGCGAGGCGATCGAGAGCGGCACGTTCGCCGCGTTCGCGGCGCGCTGGCGCGCCCGCTACGCGGAAGCAGGCGTCGGCGACTCGAGCTCGAGAAGCGCCGTACACAGCCCTGCGTAGGCAGAGAGCCGGGCCCCGAGCTCCATCGGCACGATGCGCGTGTCGCGCAGGCGCGGCCAGACGCGCGCCGCCACGCGCTCGCGCAGCGGCTCGAGAAACAAATCGGTGTTGCGCGCGACGATCGTGCCCAACGCGATGCAGTCGACGTCGAGTGACAGGATCAGAATCGCGAGCGCCTGCGCGAGTACGTCGAGATACTCCTCGGCGAGCTGGCGCGCGTACGGCTCGCCCGCGCGCAGCGCCTCGACCCAGTGCTCGGCGCGGATGCGCGCCGGGTCGCCGCCCGCGCGCTCCAACACTGACGTGCGCGCGCCCGCCGCGACGTCGGCGCGCATGCGCGCGGCGAGCGCGGCGCCGCCGGTGTACGCCTCGAGGCAGCCGCGCAGGCCGCAGACACACGCTCGCCCGTCGCGCATGACCGGCATGTGCCCCACCTCGCCCGCGCCGTGGCGCGCGCCGCGGTAGAGGCTCCCGTCGAAGATGAACCCGGCGCCGACCCCGGTGCTCATCGTGAGGAACGCGAACGCGCGCGAGCCGCGGCCCGCACCGAAACGCCACTCCGCGAGCGCCGCGGCGTTCGCGTCGTTCTCGAGCCGCACGCGCCGGCCGAACGCGCGCGCGAGCTGCGCCGAGATCGCCACCTCGTGCCAGCCCGGCAGGTTCGGCGCATCGCGCACCACTCCCGCCGACGGATCGAGTGGCCCGGGCGCGGAGACGCCGATGGCGGCGAGATCCCCGGGCTCGAGGCGGGCGGCGGTGAGCAGCTCGCGCGCGGTCGCGGCGATACGCGCCACGTCGCGCGTCGCGTCGCCGCTGGTCCAAGCGTTGATGCGCGCCTCGCGCACCAAGTCGCCGCTCGTGCGGCCGAGCGCGACGTTCAGCTTGGTCCCGCCGATGTCGATGCCGAGCAAGATCCCCTGCTCCGCGCCCTTCTCAGCTCCGTCGCCCGCCAAGCTCCGCCCCCCTGCCGACGCTTCACTAAAAATGCCACTTTGCACCCCATCGGTCCTGGGGGAGAGAGACACATGAAGAATCGAGTGCTCCCGCTCGCGCTGCTCGTGCTCGCGGGGTGCGTCACCCCGATCCTCCCCCGCGAGACGCCCTTGGTCGACGAATACGCCAAGGAGTACAATAACGACGTGCGCTGGGGTCGCTGGCACGAAGCGGCCGCGCAGGTCGAGCCGGAGCGCCGCAGCGCGTTCCTGAAGCTGCTCGACGAAGACGAGCGCCCGTACCGCTTCACGTCCGTCGAGATGCTGACGGCGAAGCCGCTCTCCGACGACGGCACCGAGATGGAGCTGCTCGTCGCGCTCGAGTACTACCGGCTGCCGTCCGTGCAGGAGCGCAAGGTCCGGCAGATCCAGAAGTGGCGCTACGACGTGACGATGGAGAAGTGGGTCGTCACGCCGGACCTCTCGGTCCTGCGCGAAGACGTCTCCTCCGGCGGCGCTCGCCGCTAGCCCTCAGCGCTCGTCGATGTAGAGCAGCGCCTTGTCACCGCGGCGCACGATCGTGGTCGGCGCCATGAACCCGTTGTGGTCGATGTAGTCGCCGTTCAGGTCGGTGTACTGCTGCTTGTCGATGTAGATCGGCTCTTCGCCGTCGGCATCCACGTCGACGCGCACGCCTTCCACGTCGACACTCACGCGGTCGCGCGGGTGATTGTCTTCCTGGGTCGCCTGCGGCGCCGAGCCCGCGGGCCACGGGAACACCGGCACCGCCGGAGCCCCGCTCGCGACACTCCGCGGTGTTGGCGCCACCGGCTCGACCACGGAGAGGCGCTTGTACGTGAAGAGTGACTCTTCCGCGATCTTCACCGCGCTGTCGCGGTACTTCGCGGGAATGTTCTTGGCGTCGTCGGTGAACGCCGTGCTGCCGGAGTCCGTCTCGTAGCGCCAGTACTCCGCCGCCGCGACGCGCGGCAAGAGGCCGAATGCGAGCGCCGCTGCGATGACCCACTTCCCTGCCGTCATGTTCATGCCCTCCGGTGATCGCCAAGACGTGGGGCGACTGCCGAGAAGTGGCACCCCGGTGACGGAAAGTGTCGCTCTGCCGCTGAGTTGCGCGACGGAGTTCACGCAGCTCGTCGAGCGAAGCGCCGCTCGCCGCGCGCGAATTGACACAACCCCCCCCGAAGCCCATCTTCCGCCACCTCGGTGCGGGGTGGAGCAGTCCGGTAGCTCGTCGGGCTCATAACCCGAAGGTCACAGGTTCGAATCCTGTCCCCGCTACCA
>JBGQIB010000270.1:0-2746 GCA_041498295.1 bacterium
CCCTCGCCGCGTCTCACGTTGACTTCGCTCGGCTGCGCCTCGCTGCGCGCGCCTTCGGCGCTTGCGGACGCGGCTCGGGGCGGCCCTCGCCGCGTCTCACGTTGACTTCGCTCGGCTGCGCCTCGCTGCGCGCGCCTTCGGCGCTTGCGGACGCGGCTCGGGGCGGCCCTCGCCGCGTCAGCCCCGAACTCGTGTAAGATGTCGCGCCCACTGACTCGGGGGCAGGAGAAGACGTGAAGACTCGGCGACTCGGCAAGAGCGGACTCGTGGTGTCGGAGATCTGTCTGGGGACGATGACCTTCGGCAGCTTTGCCGACGAGAAGGAGAGTCACGCGATCCTCGACCGCGCCGACGCGGCCGGCGTCGACTTCCTCGACGTCGCCGAAATCTACCCGGTGCCGCCCGACGAGAAGTGGGCGGGGCGCAGCGAGGAGATCGTCGGCAGCTGGCTCGAGAAGCGCGGTCGGCGCGAGACACTCTTCGTCGCGACCAAGATCGCGGGCCCGAGCGGCGGCTGGTTCCGCGCCGCGGTGCGCGGCGGCCGCACCGCGCTCGATCGCCACAACGTCGCACGCGCCGTGGACGCGAGCCTCGCGCGCTTGCGCACCGACTACATCGACCTCTACCAGACTCACTGGCCCGATCCGGACCTGCCCTACGACGAGGTCATGGAGGCGCTCGACCGCGCCGTGCAGGCGGGCAAGGTGCGCTACGTCGGCTGCAGCAACGAGACGGCCTACGGACTCACGAAGAGTCTCTGGGCGTCCGACGCGCGCGGTCTGGCGCGCTACGAGACGATCCAGAACAACTTCTCGCTGCTGAACCGTCGCTTCGAGGACGAGCTCGCCAACGTGTGCCGGCGCGAGAAGCTGAGTCTCCTGCCGTACAGCCCGATCGCGGGCGGCGTGCTCTCGGGAAAGTATCAGGGCGGCGCGTTTCCGGAGGGCGCGCGCTTCTCGCGCTACGGGAAGAACGACCCGCGCGGGAAGATCATGACCCGGCGCTTCGTGAACGAGAAGACGTTGGGCGCGACGGAGCGCTTCGCGAAGATCGCCGCCGACGCGGGGCTCGCGCCGGTGACGCTCGCCGTCGCGTGGACCTTGGCGCATGACTTCGTCGGCTCGACGATCATCGGCGCCACCTCGGTCGACCAGCTCGACGACTCACTCCGCGCCGCGGAGGTCCGCTTGTCCGCTGAGGTGCTCGCCGCATGCGACGCGGTCACGAAGGAGATTCTGTACCCGATGGGTTGAGCGCTGGGGCGAACGCACGGAACGCGCGCCGGATCTTCTCGGGCGCGAGCAACGTGTAGATCCGCCGCACGCGGCCCGCGGCGTCGAGCTCGCCCAGCGTGACGAAGCGCGGCGCGAGGCGATCCTGCGGCGTCGGATCGAACTCGACCAACATCGCGGGCTGGCCGTTGAACCAGTGCAGTGCGACGCGCGGCGTGTAGCCCTCTCGCAGGCGCGCGATGCCCGCGTGGAAGCGCGCCACCTTCGAGCGCCCGACCACGGCGACGCCGGCCGCTGGGTAACGCCCATTGGTGTCGTTCAAGGTGACGACGTCCTCGGCGAGCAGCGCCTCCATGCCTGCGACGTCCTGTTTCGCGAAGCACGCCATGAAGCGGCCGACGAGCGTGACCGAGCGCTCGAGCGTCGCGCGGTCGGGCACGAAGCGCGCCTTGTCGTAGTCCGCGAGCGCGCGCCGTGCCCGGTGCAAGAGCACGCGCGCGTTCGCCTCGGAGAGATCGAGCGCCGCCGCCGTCTCGGCCGACGTGTACTCGAACACGTCGCGCAGCAGGAGAACCGCGCGCTGCGCCGGAGTCAGTGCTTCGAGCGCGAGCAGGAACGCGAACGAGACACTCTCGACCAGCTCGTAGCGGCCCGTGGTGGCGGCGGGCTCGTGCGCGGGCTCGACGAGCTCCGCGTCGTCGACGGGCTCCGGCAGCCACGGACCCTTGTAGGCGCGGCGCTTGCGGCGGCGCAGCTCGTCGCGCGCCAGGTTCAGCCCGACCCGCACTAGCCAAGGCCGCCATGGCATGTCGGCGCGCACCGGCGGCTGCGCGAGTGCGCGCGCGAAGGTCTCCTGCACGATGTCCTCGGCGTCGGCCGCACTGCCCGTCATGCGGTAGCACAGGCCGAAGAGCAGCCGGCGCTCCTCCGCGAAGACGCGCGCGAGGTCCGTCGAAGCGAGTGACGCGTCGGGCATGGCCTCACTCATGCTGCCACGCGGATCCCGCCCGCGCCCACCGCTCCCCGCGCCGCCGCCCGCGCGCTCGCGAACGCCGCGTCGACCAGCATGCCCGTCGCTCCGACCCAATCCCCGGCGAGCCACAGATTCGCGACGCCGGTCACTTGCCCCGGCGTGCGCCCGACGAGCCCGCCGCGTGCGGCCTGCGGCAGGTCTTGCGTGACGACGAGGTCGCGCATCAAGCGGCGAGTCACGAGCTGCGCGCGCCAGCCGGGCTGCACGACGTCGAGCATGCGCTCGAGCTCCCCCTCGAGCTCCTCGCGCTCCGGGTGCTCGTCGGGCGCGAGATAGCGCGCGAGCTGAACGAGCGCCGCGCCCTCGGGCGCCAGCTTCGCCACTGCAGAGTGCACCGAGAAGTAGAGCGCCCGATCGATGCCGAGCGCGAACGTGCGCCTCGGCTTCGGCAGGCGCGCGAGCCCGAGGTCCAGACAGGCCGCGCGCACGGGAATCTGCGCACCGAGCGCGCGCACGAAGAAGGGATGCTTGCCCTCGTCGA
>JBGQIB010000271.1:0-2740 GCA_041498295.1 bacterium
GCTCCGTTCGCCGATAGCCCAACAGATACGGGTCGGATTCAGTCACCCCGAGAACGTACTGGGAATGCGCTCGAAGCGCGCGCTATCGCCGCAGAAGCACGAATGCCACGCCGGCGAGCCACGCGGTGTGCGAGAGCGGCGCGAGGCTCGGCAAGAGTCCGAACGGCGCGAATAGCCCCGAGCGAGCCTGGGACGTCGCCGACAAGAGATGGATCGCAGCCACCGCCAGCGCGCCGTGCGCGAGCCAGCTCGGTAGCACCGAAGTGCGTCGGATGACGATCGCGGCGGCGATCACGTAGATGGCATTCGGGAACGCGGTCATCAGATTGGCGATCCCCGATGCGTCGCTCAACACCGACGCCGTCGCGGCGTCGATGTTGGGGGCGCGATAGACGAGCGCGGCGGCGAGCAGGATACAGACGAGGATCGCCGCTGACGTCGCGACGCAGGCGCCGAACGCCACCAGCGACCAAACCCCGCTGTCGCCCTCCGCGCGCCGCAGAATCGCCCACAGCCCCGCGGCGAACACGAGCAGCACACCGCTCCAGCCGAGCGCGCTGAGATACAGCCCCACCTGGAAGGCGAGACGATGCTCGGCCAGATTTGCGACGAGGGATTCCGCGCCCGCGGAGGCCGGCGGCGTGGGATACAGCACGGCGATCGCGAACACCGGCAACGCCAACACGACGGTGCCCAGAGCGGCCAGGCCAGTGACTCGTTCCTCGCGCTGTTGCGGGGTCATCTCACTCTCCCTCTCTACTCTCCAGCCTCGACGCGCTTCTGCAGAGTCAACCACGTCGCTTCGTACCAGCCATTGTGGAGCCAGAACTTCGTGCCTTCGCCGTTCTCTTCGTACACAAAGATGTTGCATCGCGGTATGCCGTCGGCCGCGAGCCGCGCGAAGCAGAACTCGATGAGATTCCGCGCGCCGCCCTGACCGCGGTAGGTCTCGTCCACGGCCAGGTGATGCAGGTAGCCGCGGCGCCCGTCGTGACCGCACAAGACCGCGCCAATCAGTTCGCCGTTCGCGGTCGTGGCGACGGCACTCTGGCCGGGGTTACGGTCCAGGAAGCTCGCGATCGCAGCCTCGCTGTCCGACTCGTTCAGGCCCACGCCCGCCGTGCGCTCCCAGAGTGCGCGGGCGGCTGCGTAGTCGGCGGGGATGAAGGCGCGAATGCGAAGCGAGGTCACTTCGGGCATCCGCTCAACCGCGCTCGACGCGGCCCGTGATGCTCGCCAGGTGCCTGAAGGCGAGCAGAGCCAGCGCCGAGAACGTGACCGCCTGGGCGACATGGATCCAGAACCAGGGCGTGGCGCCTTCCTCCGAGACCAAGTGCCGGGCTGCATCGTACGGCCAGATCAACGTGAAGAACGTCAGGAGGCCAGCGGTGTGAGTCACGATGCCCGGCAGAATCGAGGCGGTGAGATACGCAGTCACCCCGAACGTCACGTCCACGAACAGGTAGAACAGCATCGTGGACCAGACGAAGCCCTGAGTGAGTCCATGCCCGGGAGCCATCATGAGAGCTCCGCCCAAGATCGCGGCGCGTGCGCCGAACTCCCGCTCGAGGAACCCCTGCAGATAGCCGCGGAAGCCAGCCTCCTCGGTGACGGCTCCCACGAGCGAAGCCATGCCCAGCACGAGCGCGACAGTCACCGGGGGATACTTCGAGAAATCCGGCAGGGTGTTGCCCGGAGCCTTCGCGAGCTGGAACAGCACGATCCAGAATCCGGTCAACGCCACGATCGAGAGAGCACCGGCCAGCAGCGCCCAGATCAGCGCCTGACCGGAAACGCGGTCGGCCCGGAGATGCCGCCGCCGAACCTCCGATGTACTCCGCGGCGGCCCGCTCCCGCCCAGATACCGCCACGCAGCCCAGAGGACGAGCGCCATCGCGGGAACCGACCAGGGGATCGCGGGACTCGTTGCCAGATTCGCGATGAGCAGCGCCGCCCAGATCCCTCCACCGAAGAGAGTGAGTGCCAGCGCCAGAACTCCGAGCACAAGCGCCCTCGAGACTCGGCTGAAGCGAGTGGGCATGAGACAAGCGTATCATCAAGCCTTCGTCGCCACGAACACTTCGTGCTTCCCCGGCTCGAGCTCGGAGTGATCGAACGGCACGACGCGCGCGTCGAAGCCGACGAGGGCGAGCAGTCGCAGCCAGTCAGCGCGCGAAAAGAGCCCTTCGATGTGGCGGTCATGCTCGACGTGCACGGAGCCGTCGCTCGAGCGCAACAGATACGCGTAGTCGACGGTGTACGTCGTGTCGCCGGGATCTGGATCCCAGGTCCACTCGAGATACCGGAGTCCGCGGCCGCCGCCATCGTGACCCCCGTGATCCGTCGAGGCGGAGAAGGTCTCTCGCACGTGATCCGGAGCGAAGATCGCGGCTCCGCCCGGGCGGCAGTGCGCGAACGCGGTCTCGAGCGCTCGGCGTAGATCGGCCTCGGTCGTCATGTACACGATCGCGTCGTGGATGAACACGCAGTCGAACTCGCGCCCGAGCCGCACGGTCCGCATGTCGCCCTGCACGTGCTCGCACTCCGGGTTCAGCGCTCGACTCACTTCGAGCATGCCCGGCGACAGATCGACGAGCGTCGAGTGGGGATCGAACGGAAGTGACTCGTTCAAATCGGCCTCGCGAATCGAGAGGAGGGCATCGATGCCAAGAGATGCGGCACTCGCCCGACCGACTTGGAGGGCTGACGGGCTGAGCTCCACCCCGGTCCCTCGACACCC
>JBGQIB010000272.1:0-2730 GCA_041498295.1 bacterium
CGAACGCGCGCAGGCTCGACGCGTCGTGGTCGAGCAGCTCCTTCTCCTTCAGCAGCGTCTCGAACGCCTCGCGTCCGATCGCGAACGTCCCGCGCGCCTGGGGCAGGAGATCCGCGCGCAGCCACGCGACGTAGCGGTCGAGCGCATCGGCCGCGGCTCTCGCGGCGGGCAGCAGCGCAAGACCCACCGCGCGCCCGAGCGAGGTGTCGGGCAGCGCCTTCGGCAGCTCGTCACGCAGGAACGCTGCCCCGGCCGGCGCGGTGCGTTCCGCGATCGCGATCCACTCCGGTGGCACGCGCGCGGGATCGAGATTCGCGCGCGCGGCGTCGAGCGCGGCGGGAGCTTCGGACAGACGCTCGGCGAGCATCGCGAGCCGGTCCTCGGCGCTGCTGTACCCGCGCAGGAGCGTGTAGTACGCGCCGCGCGTGATGAGGTCCGAGTACAGCGAGGGCTGCCGGCGCCAGCGCTCGAACGGCTGCAGCGCGTGCTCGCCGCGGAGCTCGGACAGCACCAGGGCGCGATCGACCTTCTGGTACGGGTCGAGGCTCTCCTCCCCCATACCGATGAAGCGCCGCAGCCAGTCCTCGGTGAACGCGTTGCGCGCCGCGAAGCCAGCGGCGCTGAGATCGCCCAGGCGATGGTCGTGCGTGTGGTTGCCCATGACCGTCGCGGCGACCGGCTCGAGCGCGAAACGGTCATCGAGAAAGGTCTTGACGGTCGCCTCGAGCAACGTACCTACCATGACGGGAGCGCCAGTCTGGCACAGGGGAGAGTCACATGCCGCGCGAGAGCCATCCCGATTGCGAGAGCTGCGAGGCTCCATGTTGCAGACGGCAATTCATGGACGACGCGGACGGGTGGTACACGCTCGCCGACGCGCGGCCGATCTACCTCGAAGCCGGAACTGACATCAAGATCGTCGGCTGGCACAAGCAGAAAGACGGAAGACAGCCGATGTTCGAGTGTCAGGGTTTCGACACGACGACATTGCGATGCAACGTCTACGAAACGCGACCCGAGCATTGCCGGATTTACGACTGCCGCGACGACGATCCCGATGAGTGGCAGCAACGGGCACACTGCGACCTCGCACGCCATCAAATGCACCTACATGGATCGGCACAAAAGGCTTGACACGACGATAGAACTTGTGTTCTATCGTGTTAATGATTCAGTCTTCCGCAAGCGAAACCGTGTTCCGCGGGTATAAGACCGAGCTAGACCCAAGCCGCCATCAGGTCGATCTGTTCCGAAAGTACTCCGGCACGGCTCGATGGGCTTACAACTGGGGCCTCCAACGCAAGATCGAGACGTACCGCGCGACCGGGAGGACTCGCACGCGATTCGAGTTGGAAAAGGAATTAGGTCGCCGGAAGCGCTCGGACTCGCCCTGCTTATGTGAAATCTCGAGTGACGTGCCCATCGAGGCGCTCAAGGATCTAGAGACTGCCTTCCGACGTTTCTTTCGCGCGCGCCAGGGAAAGAGACGCTATGGGTTCCCGCGGTACAAGGCGCGAAGAGAGAGATCGGGCAGTTTTCGGTTCGCCGGGGACGGGATCAAGGTCGGGCATTCGCAGATTTGGTTACCTCGGATCGGCTGGGTTCGGCTCAAGGAGCACGGATATCTGCCGGCGTCGGGTGTTCATCTGGTCGCCGCGACGGTTAGTGAGCGCGCGGGACGCTGGTTCGTGGGACTGACCGTCGGCTACACCTTCGCTCGGCCAGCGGCCCACGATGGCCCCATCGTTGGCCTCGACCTTGGTCTCACGAATCTCGCCGTGCTGTCGGATGGGACGACCTACAGAAGAGTCCATTCGTTCAGGCGTAGCGAAAAGCAGTTGAGACGTGCCCAGCGAACGCAAGCCCGTCGGAAGAAGGGCAGCCGAAACTGGAAGAAGGCCGTCCGACGAGTTGCTGTTCTGCATGCGCGAATTCGTGACCGTCGTCATGACTTGCTTCACAAACTCACGACCGAGCTGACGAGAACCAAGTCGCTCATCGTCGTCGAGGACTTTCAAGCGAAGGCACTCAGCCGCAATCGGTCTGTTTCGGGATCCTTATGGGACGCGGCACCTGGCGAGCTTCTGCGGCAGTTGACCTACAAGTCCAGATGGAGGGGCGGCAGCATTCTCGTCGCGCCGCTCTTCTTCCCATCGACGAAGCAATGCTCGCGCTGCGGTTGGCTCGCTGCAGAGATGCCACTTGGCAATCGCGTGTTCCGATGTGGCTGGTGCGGACTGGAAATGGACCGAGACTTGAACGCCGCGAAGAATCTAGTAGCACTGGCCGCGAGTCCCGCGGACAGCAACGCCTGTCGAGAGGACGTAACTCCGTACCTAGCGGCAGTCCTCGCCGAAGCAGGAACCGTCAACGATGACGGAGGACGGAGTTCATGGAAGATGACGCGCCCCGGCCCGCGATCGACCCGACGTACGACTCCAGCGACGAGCACCCCGAGGACTGGCAGGCGCGCGCGCACTGTGATCTCGCGCGCCACCGCCGCATGACCGCGCTGCGCGCGAAGGCGACTGTCTAGTTCGTCTTCGGCTTTTCGGTCGTGGTCGCGGTGCTGGCCGCGGGCTTCTCGGGGCTGTTGGCCTCTTCGCGGAACGTCTTCACGCCCTTGCCCAGCTGACCGAGAACGTCCGGAAGCTTCCCCGCCCCGAACACGATGAGCACGATCACGAGAACGAATACGAGCTCCGGGCCCCCTAGATTGAACGGCATTCG
>JBGQIB010000273.1:0-2721 GCA_041498295.1 bacterium
AGCAGCCGCCCAAGAGCGGCAACTGACTCCGCGAGCGCGCTGGGCTGCGCGGCAAGGAGCTCCGGGCGCGTGCCGTATCCGTAGCCGACGGCGATCGCGCCGATCCGGTTCGCGCGCGCGCCCAGGACGTCATGGCGCCGGTCGCCGACGTGCGCGGCGTCCTCGCGCGTGACACCGTCCAAGCTCGCGAGCGCGTCTGCGATCAGCTCGCGCTTCTCGACGCGGCGCCCGTCCAGGAAGCTGCCGACGACGGCCTCGAAGTGCGGCGCGAGCTCGAAGTGCGCGAGGATGCGCTCCGCGAACACCGTCGGCTTCGAAGTCGCGAGCGCGAGCCGCACGCCGCGCTCGCGCAGGCTCGCGAGCAGCTCGGGAATGCCCGGGTACACCGCGTTCTCGTAGAGACCGATCTCGGCGAAATACTCGCGGTAGTCCGCGACGGCCTGGCGCGCGTCGCCGGGATTCATTCCGAAGTGCTCGCGAAACGACTGCTCGAGCGGCGGTCCGATGAGTGACTCGAGCGAGTCCGCGTCGGGTACCGGCCGCCCGCGCTTGCGCAGCGCGTGCTGGACACTGCGCGTGATCCCGAGCTTCGGGTCGGTGAGCGTGCCGTCGAGATCGAAGAGCACGGCGCGAGTCACGGGTCGGTCTTGCCCAGCCAGCGAAGACCCGGCAGCCCGTCGATGCTCGCCGCGTTCTTGTCCTTCTGATACTGCGCGAGCCCCTCGGAGCCCTTCTTGTCGGCCCAGGCGCCGAGCTGCGCGCGCTCGCCCTGATACTCGTAGAGCGGTACGCCGTAGCCGCACGAGTCACTCGCGCGCTCGACGTGGACGAGGATCACCGCGCGCGTCCCGGCCGCGGGCGGGAACTTCGCCACGAGCGCCGCGAAGCGCGCGTCCGAGGGCTCGATCGCCTCGCCGCGGCCGTGCAGGCGCACGATGTTCGGCGGCCCGCCGAACGCGCAGAACATCAGCACGATGCGCCCGTTCTCGCGCAGGTGCGCGATCGTCTCGACGCCGCTGCCCACGAAGTCGAGATACGCAACGCTGCGCTCGTCGAGCACGCGCACTGTGTCGAGGCCCTTGGGCGAGAGGTTCACGCGCCCGTCCGAGCCCGACGGCGCGGTCGCTACGAAGAACACGTGCTGCGCCTCGATGAACGCGCGCAATCGCTCGGGAATGGCTTCGAAGACGTCGCCCATGACTCCCTCTCAGCGCGCGGCTTCGGTGATCTCGATCATGCGCTCGAGCGCGCGGCGCGCCTCGCGCGCGACCCGGGCCTGACCCGAGACGTCGAGCCGATCGCGCGCGCCGCTGACTTCGTCGACGACGTCGCCGGGCAGCACGCGGTTCAGATCCGGCGCCTTGCCCTTGGCGAGCAGATCGAGCAGCGCGACCAGGTGCGGCGGATCGTTTCGCGACATGGTCGCACAGCCGCAGCCCGCGGCGGCGTCGCCCGGCACGTCGGCCAGGTGAACCACTTCGGTGCCGCGCAGCGCCGCCTGCTCGCGCAGGTTGTTCACGAAGTGACCCTCCGTGCCGACGGCGAAGCGGCTGCCGCGCTTTGCTTCGAGCACCAGCTTCCACAGCTGACTCGTCGAGCCGTGGCCGTCCGCGATCGCCACCACCTCGCGCTTCGACTCGGGGTGCACCACGACCTGGTAGCCGCGCTCGCGCCAGTACGCGACGTGCGCGGGCGTGAAGACCGTGTGCACGCCGCAGAACGAGCCCCAGAGCAGCAGCTCGGCTCGGTCCAGGCTACGCAGATCGGTGTCGGTGAGGTCGCCGCCCTCGTGCCCGGGCGGCACGACGACGATCTTCTCGGGCGCGATCCCGACCTCGGCCGCGACGTTCCGCCCGAGGTGCTGGTCGGGCACGAAGAAGATCTTCTTCTTTTGCGCGCGCGCCCAGCGCATGATCGCGGCCGCGTTCGAGCTCGTGCACACCGCTCCGCCGGTGCGCCCCGCCAGCGCCTTCACGCGCCCCGACGTGTTCATGTAGGCGATCACCATGAGTGACTCGCCGTAGCGCGCTGCGAGCTTCGTGAAGGCGGGCGCGATCATGAACTCCTTGGCCATCATCTCCATGGTGCAGCCGGACTTCGGGTTCGTGATCCACACTTGTTGGTGTGGCGCGGCGAGCAGCGCGATCGCCTCGGCCATGAAGTGCACCGCCGACTCGACGAAGATGCGCTTCTCGGCATGCAGCACCGCTTCGCGCGCGAGCTGATACGAGTCCGCGACGAGCCCCCCGTAGCGCTCGACGAGCTTCACGACCTCGCCGCCCATGTAGTAGTGCGCGAGCAGCACGAGATCGGGGCCGAGCACGGCGCGCGCCGGCTCGATGTAGCGGTCCATCCAGGGCAGCACCGTCGCTGGCAGGCGATCCGGCAGCGCCAGGTATTCCTCGGCGTACGGCTTGAACTCGGGCTGGTACCAGTCGAGCGGCAAGTCCGACTGGCAAATGGGGATATCGGGCTGGAGCTCGATGCCGCGGGGGGTCGACATGGCGGGAACCTAGCACGCGCCGCGCGCGCTTCAGATCGGCCCCAGCTCCGTGAGGTGGTCGACGTCGAAGACGGCGCGTTTCGAGAGCGGCGCGACGCGCACCGGGCAGTCGGGCAGCGCGCAGCCCGCGCAGTGCACGGGCCGGCACGGATCGATGTGCACGACGAAGTCCTCGTCGCCTTCGACCGCCTTCGCCAGCGCCGTCTCGAGCCCGTCCT
>JBGQIB010000274.1:0-2665 GCA_041498295.1 bacterium
CCCGTGCTCGGCGAGGTCCTCGTGCAGGGTCTCGGCTCCCTGTCACCCGGCTTCGCGCACAGCCCCCTCGGACGCGTGCAGGGAAACTGGGACGAGCGCGCGAGCAGTCTCGCGCTGGCCCGGGCGCTCGCGCTCTAGCTGCCCGCGCAGACTCCGGTGACGGGGCAGAAGAAGGTCGCCGTCACTGACTCCGCAGCGTCCATCGTGGCCGTGCAGGTCGAGCCGTTCACTGCGAGTCGAAGCGCTGGCGGGGAGTCATGACCTCGCCGTTCACGCTCACCGGCAGCCAGCGCTCCGGCCCGGCCAGCAGGCTCGCGTCGAGCGGTACGACGCTGCCGAGCTCCACGCTGTTACACGCCGTCGACCACGGCGACACCGTTCAGTGTCTCGCTCCAGAGGCTCGTTCCGCTGGACACGGCCGGGAACAGAGCGAAGGCGAGGGTCACGGTGCCGTTCATCGGCGCACTCGGCGCGCGATTTCCCGGCTAGGCGTGCACGAGCCGCGCGACCGCGCGGAGCACGGGCCAGAGCACCATCCCGAAGCCGTACCAGACGGCGACGAGGCCGACCAGCGCGAGCGCCGGTTGGCGCAGCGCCTGGCGCATGCGCAAGCCCGCTTGCTCGGGCAGGAGCAGCGTGATCGCGCTCGCGCCGTCGAGCGGCGGGAACGGGATCAGGTTCAGCAGACACAGCATGGTGTTGAGCATGAGGAGCATCGACGTGAAGCGACCCATGCCGTCGATCCAGTCGACGTCGCCCGCGACGAGGCGCGTGTAGTCCAGCGTCCCATGCACGGAAATTTCGGGCACGAAGAAGAACCCGAGCCACAAGCCGGCGCGCAGGAACAGCAGCGATGCCGCTGCGATCCCGAAGTTCGTTGCCGGGCCCGCCAGCGCCATCCACGCTGCGCGCCGCGGATAGCGCGCTTCCCACTTCGGGTCGAACGGCGTGCTCGCCCAGCCGATCGGAAAGCCCCGCAGGAGCACGGTGATCACCGGGATCAGCACCATCCCGAACGGCTCGCGCCGCATGTGGGGCAGGGGATTCAGAGTGACTTGGCCGCCGAGATAGGCAGTCTGGTCGCCGCCGAGATAGGCGGCCCACGCGTGCGCCGCCTCGTGCGCGGTCACCGAGATCACGAAGACGATCAGCCAGACGACCGGCTCGAGGTTCGTCACCGGAACCAGCCCTCGCGCTGCGCGAGCCCTTCCTCGAGCAGCAGCGCGATCTCGTCCTTCACGCGCGCGACCTGGCGCGAGATCGTCTCGTCGTCGTCGTTCGGATCGCCCTCGAGGCGAATCGGATCACCGAAGTGCAACCGGTATTTCACGGGCAGCGGCAAGAAGCCCAGCAGCCCGAGCCACGGAAAGAACCAAGTGACTGGGAACGCAGGCGCGCCGATCAGGCGGGCGAGGCGCTTCGCGTCGATCAGCCCCGGACTCTGCTCCTCGGAGCCGACGATGCCGACCGGTACGATCGGCGTCTTGGTCTGCAGGGCCAAGCGCACGAAGCCGGTGCCGAAGCGCTGCAGCTTGTAGCGCTCGCTGAACGGCTTGATGAAGCCGCGCGAGCCCTCGGGGAAGACCATGATCGCTTCCTCGCGCTCGAGCAGGCGCACGCAGTTCTCGGGGGTGCCGACCACCGCGCCGGCGCGGTGGATCATCTCACTCCACCACGGGATGCGCGGCAGATAGAACTCCGCCATCGCGCGCACGAAGCGCGGGGGCTCGGCATCGAGCAGCATCGCCGTCGCCAGCATCGCGCCGTCCATCGGCAGCGTGTTGCCGGCGTGATTGCCGATCAAGAGCACGCGCCCGTCCGGGACCTTCTCGATCCCGTGCGTCTCGACCCGGAAGTAGTGGCGATACAAGAACGCGGCGATCGTGCCGACCCGCTGCGCGAACTGGAGACTCGCGCCGAACGGGTCGAATCCATATTCGTTCATGCCCGTCGGAATGCGCGCGAGCCGGCCCTCGACTTCGTCGGCCAGCGAGCGCAGCGAGAGCGGCAGCGGAAGATCCATGAATCCCTATCATCGTCGCTCCGGGCCCGTAGCTCAATGGATCGAGGAGCCCCCATGCTGACGCTCTACTTCGCACCCGGCTCGAGCTCGATGGCGCCGCACATCGCCCTGCACGAGGTCGGCGTTCGATTCGAGAGCCGGCCGATCTCGCTCGCGAAAAAAGAGAACCGCACCCCCGCGTATCTCGCGCTGAATCCGGAGGGCACGGTGCCGACGCTTCTGATCGACGGGCGCTCACTGACTGAGGTCGCCGCGATCCTGTTCTATCTGGCCCGGCGCTTTCCCGACGCGGGCCTGTGGCCCGAGGGCGACCTCGAAGCGGAGGCGCAGGTGGTCTCGTGGCTGTCGTTCATCGCTTCCACCGTGCATCCCGCGCGACGCCAGGGAATCGACCACGCGCGCAGCGTGTTCGGCGTTGCCGACCGACGGCTCGGCAATCGGGAGTGGGCGATCGGCCGCTACTCGATCGCCGACATTCACCTGTTCCGACTGTACTGGCGCTTCCGCAACTCACTCCAGCCGGCACCGAGCGAGTTCCCGAATCTGTCGGCTCACTACGAGCGAATGATGGCGCGGCCCGCCGTCCGGCGAACGTGCGAGCTCGAAGCCGCGATCGGCTACGAGCTGCCGGCGTAGGTCGGC
>JBGQIB010000275.1:0-2655 GCA_041498295.1 bacterium
AGCTCGTTGTCTCCACTGATGATCTTCACGGTCACGCCGTCCTGGCGAAGCTTGGCGAGTGACTCCGCGGCGCCTTCGAGCGGCTGATCGGCGAAGGTCACAAAGCCCGCAAGAGTGAGCTCCTTCTCGTCCGAAGCCGTGAAGCCGCCGGGGCCCGAGACCTGCCGCTGCGCCACGGCGAGCGTCCGGAAACCCTGCGTACTGGCTTCGCGAAATACGGCGATGCAGCGTGCGCGCGCGGCGTCGTCGAGGGGCCGGACCCCGCCGTCCGACTCGTAGCTCGAGCAGACCGACAAAAGACCCTCTGGCGCGCCCTTGGAGACGAGCATGTGCGCGCCGTCCTTCTCGACCACGATCGAGAGCCGGCGCCGCTCGAAGTCGAAGGGAATCTCGTCGGTCTTGCGGAAGCCGTCGGTGCCCGCGACCGGTCGCTCGAGAATAGCGGCGTCGAGCGGGCTCTTGATTCCCGTCTCCAAGCGGCTGTTCAGATGCGCGAGGAAGAGCGCGCGATCCGAGGTGCGCCCGAATGGATCGAGCGACGAGTTCAGCGACATCGTCCCCGTCGTGAGAGTGCCCGTCTTGTCGCTGCACAGGATGTCGATGCTGCCCAGGTTCTGGATCGCGGACAGGTGCTTCACGATCACCTTCTCGCGCGCCATCTGAGTCGCGCCCTGCGCGAGCGTCACGGTGGTGATCATCGGCAGGAACTCCGGCGTGAGACCCACCGCGAGCGCGACCGAGAAGAGCAGTGACTCGAGGGCGTTGCGACCGAGACTGATGTTCACCACCAGGATGAACAGCACGAGGAAGATGACCGTTTGCAGGATCAGCACCCCAAAGCCACGCATGCCCCGCTCGAATTCGGTCTCGTCCGGCCGAGCCGCAAGGCGCTCGGCGATGTCCCCGAAGGTCGTGTCTCGCCCCGACGCAAAGGTGACTGCGGTGGCGGTGCCGCTGACGATCGACGTTCCGAGGAAGACCAGACAGGCTGACTCAGGGCCCGTCGAAGTCAGCGCAGCGCTCGTGGCGGCCTTTTCTACGGGAAGTGACTCTCCCGTCAGGGCGGCCTGGTCGACGTGAAGGTCGACCGCGTCGATCAGGCGCGCGTCGGCGGGCACCAGGTCACCCGCCGCCAGCCGCACGACGTCCCCCACGACGAGCTGGTGTCGGGGCAGCTCCCGCCACGCGCCATCGCGGCGCACGGTGGCCGTCGGGGCGACTTGCTGCTGGAGCCGTCTCACCGCCTGGTCGGAGGTGAACGTCTGCCAGAAGTTGATCGCAGCGCTCAAGAAGACGATCCCGGCGATGATGACTGCGTCCGCAATGTCACCGAGCATCGCCGAAGCCGCGGCCGCAACCAGGAGAATGAGCACAAGCGGATTTGCCGCCGAGCGCAGGAAGTCCAGCAGCTTCCAGAGAAGGCCGCGATCTGCGAGCTCGTTCCGGCCGAGCTCCTGCAGACGCGTCGTGGCGGCCGCGGTCGTTAGACCCTCGCCGGAGCTCCCGACGCGCGCGAGGAGTTCCGCGAGAGTCTGTCCCTCGAGTAGCACCGGCGCGCGCGGGCCGAGGCGACTCACTCGTGTCTTTCAGCGGCGATGGCCGTCCACCTCGATTGGGGAATGCGCCATTCTACGCGAAGAACGATGCTACGCTGCGGGGCGTGACGAGGCGGGAGCTCGCGGTCGCTTCGGGCGCGGCGGTCGTCGCGACGCTCGGCGATCTGCTGTTGCTCTTCGTGGGTAACTCGGCGCGCCCGGAGCTCGGTCTGCCGCGACCGCCCGAGCTCGCGCTTCCGCTCGGCGCGCTCCTCGGCGTGTGCGCGATCCCGGCCTACGCGCTCGGCTACGGGGCCGTCGCGCGTGCGATCCGGCCGGGCTCGCGACCGCTGGCTCGAGTCGTGCTCATCTGCGGCAGCGCCGCGGCCGCGATCGGCGCGCTCATCCACGGACTCACGGCGCTAACGATCCGCGCCGCGATCGAGTCCGGCGCCTCGGCTGCACCGCCCATGGAAGCCGTCGCGGCGTCCGGCACTGGGCTCGTCGCGGCTTGGATCACTGCGTCCTTGTTGTTCCTCGCCGCGTCGATCGCCGTATTCGCCGCACGCGCTCTGCCCCGCTCCGTCACCTGGTTGAATCCTCTCGCAGTCACTGTCGTTCTCGTCCTCGCGGGTCTTCCCTGGGAGTGGGGTCGCTCCTTCCTCGTTCCCGCCGCGCCGAATCTCGCGCATGTCGTGTTCTTCTTCGTCGCGCTCTCGACCCTTGGAAAGAGCCCGGCATGAGCACTTCCAAAGAGTCGCCGGCGGACGGATACGAATCGTTCTATCGCGATTTCGACTCGCCATTGATGCGCCAGATTCGGCGCGAAGCCTACGGCGAGGACATCGGCCAGCACTCGTGGGTGGACGCCGACGAGCTCCGTGGGGACATTCAGCGCCTCGTGCTATCGCCGTCCAGCCGGTTTCTCGATCTCGGTTGCGGGCCGTGCGGACCACTCACTTTCATGCTTTCCGCCGTTGGGTGTCGAGGGACCGGGGTGGAGCTCAGCCCGTCAGCCCTCCAAGTCGGTCGGGCGAGTGCCGCATCTCTTGGCATCGATGCCCTCCTCTCGATTCGCGAGGCCGATTTGAACGAGTCACTTCCGTTCGATCCCCACTCG
>JBGQIB010000276.1:0-2649 GCA_041498295.1 bacterium
GCTGCTGCGCGGCGGACGTCAACCCAGCGACGAGGAGCTGCGGCCGTTCATCTTGAACGCCGAGCGCATCACCGAGACGCTCGCGCACGTCCACGTCGCGCGCGCGCTCGGCGAGCAGGCCAAGCGCGTGCCGGAGCGCGCGGCGCTCTTCGCGCGCGCGGCGCGTCGCGCGAGGCTCGTGGCGCAGCACAACGCCAAGGAGATCAGCGCCGGCGACGGCGGCGTGTTCGCGCGCATCGCCGAATACGAGCGCGATCGTGCAGCGGCGCGCAAGTGACGCCGCACCAGGCCCCGTGACCACGAGCTCGCGCGCCGCTCCCCCGTCTGCGCGTGGCCCGCGTGCGGCTCGCGAATCCACCCGCGAGGGTGAGATCCTGATCGCCGCGGCGCGCATCTTCCGCGAGAAGGGCTATCACGGCACGAGCGTGCGCGACATCGCCGAGGCGGTCGGTCTCCTGAAGGGCAGCCTCTACCACTACATCCGCTCGAAGGAGGAGCTGCTCGCGCGCCTCTTCGAGGGCTCGCTGCGCGACACCATCGTCGAGCTCGAGGCGATCGCCGCAACCGACGCCACCGCGAGCGAGCGCCTGCGCGACATGGTGCGCGCCTACGTGATGTCGGTCACCGCTAACCTCGACGCCGTCGGGATATACCTGCGCGAGTGGCGCTCGCTACCCGCGCCGGAGCTCGCGCGCGTGCGGGCGCGGCGGCGGGCAATGCGGCACCTGTTCGAGGACGTCATCGGCGAGGGGATCAAACGCCGCGAGCTGTCGGTGACCGACGCGAAGATCGCCGCGCTCGCGATCATCGGCATGTGCAACTGGACGTACGAGTGGTATCGGCCACGTGGACGGCTCACCCCCGCCGCGCTCGCGGACGAGCTCGCCCAGCGGGCGGTCGCGAGCGTCACCTAGCAGCCCGGCCGCCCACCACAGAACATCCCCCTGCGCTTCCCCCATAAGAGGGAGACCCAACCCTAACGAACGGGTCGTTAATAGGGTCGTGGATGGTTCACAGCAAGACGGCCGGAGCGACAACTCGATCGAGATCGTGCTCGGCGTGCTGCTGATCGCGTTCTCCGCGATAGCCGCGTTCGCGCTCCTGCACGATCAGTTCGCGGCCGTCTTCAACCGCTTCTAGAAGACGCGACGTCGTCAACGCGCGTTTAGCGCGACCTACGCGCGTCCTAGCGCGCGATCAGCCCCATCGCCTGCCAGACCGGCACGGCCGCCGCGATGGCGACGAGCCGGACCACCGTCAAGGCCGCGCCGACCTGCGTTCCCTGACGATCATCGAAATCCTCGCCCTGCGTCGCATCGCGCGCGATGAGGTACTCGAGGCCCTGATACGGCAGCACCCACACGTTCGACGCGACAAGCACGACGAAACCGGCTACCCACGGCGAGATCCCGAGCGCGGGCGCGGCCGGGACCAGCGCGAGGCTGAGAAGCACCATCGCGGGCCGGCTCGGCAAGACGATGCGACTGAGCATCACAAGCACCGCGAACGCGATGACGAGCAGGCCCGGCGAGCGAAGGCCGCCCGTCACGTCGAGTAGCAACGCCGAGATCCACCTATCGACCCCGCCGCTCTGCAGCACCGCGCCGGACCCGAGCAGCACGCCGAGGAACGTGAGGAAGCCCCAGTCGAGCGATGAGCGGAAGCGCTCGCGGTCGAGGACGCCGCCGGTCACGATCACCAGCGCGCCGAGCGCGAGCCACGCCGCATCGATCTGAATGAGCGGCTGCACGACGAGGCCGACGACGAGCACCGCGAGCCCCGCGATCGCGACGCCCTCCTGACGCGACAGCGGCCCGAGGATGCGCGCCTGTCGGCGAATGGTCTCGGCGGAGACCTGGCCGTGTTGCTCAGGCCGGAGCATGAGCAGCAGGACGACGAGCGCGCCGACCAGGCACGCGATGCCGACGGGCGCCGCGGCGGCCAGCCAGCCGATCCAACCGAAGCGCAGCTGGTCGTCGGCGGAGAGCAGACCGACGACGAAGAAGTTCGTGGCGAGTCCGGTAAGGAACACGCTCGAGAAGTACCAGTAGCCGATGAGGCCCGCGAACGCGAGTGACGCGCTGCCCTTGCTGCGCGGTGCGTAGCCAAGCGCGCGCGCGAGCTCGTGCGCGAGCGGCGCGATCGCCGCCACCCGCGCGACCGAGAGCGGCACGAGCGGCGTGAGCAGCACCCCGCCGAAAAGGAGCGCGAGCAGCTGCCCGGTGTGCGTCGCGGGGAACGCGCGCAACAGCATCAGCGCGGCGCGGAAGAGCAGGCCCGAGCGCAGCATCGCGGCCGCGAGCGCGAGCGCGCCGAGCGCGAGCACCCATGACGACGATGCGAAGCCGGAGAACGCCTGCGCGATCGTGGTGAGACCCAGCACGCCCCACGCGCCTGCCATCGCGAGGGCGACGGCGAAGTCGGGCACTGGCTCGAACAGCCACGCAACGCCTGCGCCGACGAGGATCACGAAGATGTGCCAGCCGTTCACGCTGAGGCCGGCCGGTGGCGGGATCCACCACAGCGCGATCGGGACCGCGACGGCCGCGAGCGCGCCGATGACGCGCGAGCGCATAGCCCGCGGTCGTGGACGCGCGTCGAGCGTGAGCGGCCGCGCTTCCTCGAGCTGTGGCGCGCCGACGAGGGCAC
>JBGQIB010000277.1:0-2648 GCA_041498295.1 bacterium
CGTCGAGCTGCGCGGCGCGGACGCGATCGCGCTGGTTTCCGACGCCACCCCCGCGGCGGGGCTGGCCCCCGGCCGCTACCGGTTGGGCGGTCTCGACGCGGAGCTGCACGCGGACGGTCTCGCGACGACCGGCGAGAGCCTCGCCGGAAGCGCGATCCCGCTGCTCGCCGCCGTTCGGGTCGCGGTTCGCCTGGCAGGTCTGCCGCTGGCGACGGCCATACGCATGGCCAGCGCGGTGCCGGCGGCGCTGCTCGGCCTCGAAGGCAGGAAGGGTTGTCTGGCCGCGGGCGCGGACGCGGACTTGCTTGCGCTCGGACCCGACTTGTCACTCCGCGCGGTGTACCGCGCAGGGGAAGCGCTGGCGCTCTGAGTCCGCGCGGCCGCGGCGAGCGTCAAGTTCGGAGGCACCGCGGGCCGATGGAGTCCAGTGACGCCGCGGCACGGAGCCGTGTGCAGGAGGACCTCATGCGCAAGCTGATCGCCACGACGCTCGCTGGACTCACACTCATCGCAGTCATCGCCCTCACTCCGGCCACCGCGAGCGCGACCGGCTATGAGGACTCACTCGACGACTGCTCCTATCCGAAGATCTTCGACGCTCTTTTCCTGCGGCCAGTCGGCTTCACCGCGCTCATGTTCGGCGCCGCAACCCTGCCGCTGTCGATTCCACTCACCTTGTGGCCCGCGACGGTCAACAAGGACGACGGCGAGTTCGTCAACCTGATGGTCGTCCCCGCGGCGAAGTTCACGTTCTCGCGCCGCCTGGGTGAGTGCTCGTCCGGCTCGAACGGCTACTGAGTCGAACCCGCGCGCCACAGCTCGCGAACGGCGATCGCGACCGCGATCGCCGCGATCGCGAACCACGTGATCGCGTACTGCACGTGATCGACCCGGCTCGCCGGCTCCGGCAGCTCGGCGATCGGTGACTCGATCCCCGGCTCGGGCGCGCGAACGAGCAGCGCCGGCTCGAGTGACTCGCCCAGCTGCCGCTCCAGTGCCGCCACGTGAATCCGATTCCAGTGCAGCAGCCGGCCCGGCGGCGGCTCGTACGTCGCGGGCAGCGGCTCGACCACCAGCGGGCGGAGCACGCCCTCGACCCGGGTGCGCGGCTTCGAGCCCGCGCCGTCGCCCCGCAGGAACTCTTCCGCCTCGTAGAGCGAGAGAAAGCCGCGGTCGACGAGCAAGAGCTTCGCGCGGCCAGTGAGCGCCAGTGGGGTCAGCAGGTGGGCGCCCTCGTGCACGCCGCGGCTCTGGTGGTCGAGCAATACGGACTGCTCCGTGCGCAGCTCACCTTCGGCGCTGACGCGCCGAAACGCGAACGCCTCGGGGTTGGCGAGGGCGGTCGCGACCTCGACCGGAGGCTCGGCCAGCCGCGCGTGCATGGCCTCGATCCACGCCTGCTTCTCTGCGTTGCGCCGCACCTGCCAGATGCCTAGCGCCGTCGTGACGAGCGCCGCGCCGAGCAGGGTCACGGCGAGTCCAATCCTCGGCTTCGCGGGTTCCGGGTTCACGGCAGCCACCATAACGAAGCGAGGGACCCGGCGGATTTCTCCGCCGGATCCCTCGCCATGTCGTCTGGAGTGGAGGGAGAGTAAGCAGTTTCCCGAGCGCCCCCAGTTGGGTCCGCGAGTGCGAGCCTGGATCAGAGGGAGTGGGGTCTGGCTCGCATGCTGCCTCCGGCTCTCGCCGTTGGCCTCGCGGACCCGGGTGGGTGCGTGTCGTTCCGGAAGCTACGACGAGGGGCTCGCAGGCGGTATTCAAGGGGACACCCGAGGCTGCGAGCTGGTTGGCGGACTAGGATTCGAACCTAGATTAACGGGGCCAGAACCCGACGTCCTGCCATTAGACGATCCGCCAAAACCGGCCGGGAATATACGCGCAAAGCTCGCGGGTTCAATCAGGCAGGGATGGAGTGCAGCGCAGCGTCGAGCCGGCGGAGCGTTCGCTCGCGACCGAGCACCTCGAGCGTCTCGAAGATCGGCGGACTGACGGTGCCACCGGTGATCGCGACGCGGACCGGCTGAGCGAGCGCGCCGAGCTCGACGCCGTGCGCGGCGATCACCTTCTGGAAGGCCGGCTCGAGCGCCGCGCGATCCCAGGCGTCGAGCGACTCGAGCGCCGCCCGCAGCTCCGTGAGCCGCGGCCGCAGCTCCGGCTTCAGGAACTTCGCGGCAGCCTTCGCGTCCATGCTCAGCTCGTCGACGTAGTAGAAGCGCGCGAGCGCGGCCATCTCGACGAGTGTCTTGCTCCGCTCGCGCAGCAGGTCGACGAGTCGGCACAGAGCCGCGTCGACGGTGACGGGCCGGCGCGCCTCGGCGTCGAGGAAACGCTGCAGATGCGCGAGCAAGCGCTCGCGCGGCAGTGTCTTCAGGTAGTGCTGCGAGAGCCAGATCAGCTTGTCGTCGTGAACCTGCGACGGTGACTGACCCACGCCCGCGAGCGTGAACAGCCGAGCGAGGTCCTCCTGCGAGAAGATCTCGAGATCGCCATGACTCCAGCCGAGCCGCGCGATGTAGTTCAGTACCGCCTCGGGACAGAAGCCGCGGTCGCGGTAGCTCTGCACCGAGACAGAGTCCTGTCGCTTCGAGAGCTTCTTGCCCCCGGGCTCCACGAGCAACGGCACGTGCGCGAACTGCGGCGGCTCCCAG
>JBGQIB010000278.1:0-2637 GCA_041498295.1 bacterium
GTCATCGACAATCAGGATGCGAACGTTCTCGGAATGATTGCTGCGCGTGTCGGCCACGGGATGAACCTAGCCGAACCGCGCAAACCAGCGAAGTGAATTTTCAAAGCGGATGGCGCGAGCGCAGTCCAGCTCGCGAGAGTCCCCGTGATGAAGAGCAGCCGCCAACGGCGCCGCGCCGCGACGACCGCCACGGCCCCACCGACGATCGCCGTTGCCGACAAGTTGTAGGGCGCGTTTGGCGCGGCGGCGGCGAGCGCGAGCGCTCCGAACGCCAGTCCGAACGCGGAGATCGTCGTCCACTCACTCTCGTAACGCAGGCTGAAGGCGATCGCGGCGCCGGCCACCACCAGGAGCAGACCGACTCCAGCGATGTCGGAGTCGAGCACGCGCGCGAGCTCGAGAAAGCGCGCCGCGAACGCGACGAAATAGAGGATCGCCCATCCGCCGGCGAGCAGCGCGCGTCCACAGGTGCGAAGTGACTCGCGCTGCTCGGTGAGCAGCCCGCCGCCGAGCATCGCGGCGCCCAGGGCGGCGCCGAGTGCGACGCGTCCGGCCGGACCGAGCTGCGCCAGCGCGTAGCCGAGCAGGAAGACGACGCCGACGAGAACGATACCGACTCCCGCGCGCAGGAAGAGCTGCCCGCCGAGCAGCTCCTCGACGTTGAAGCGAGGCAGCGCGGGGAGCTTCACGGTCGCGGCGGGCCGAGCCAGAGGGGCCGGCCGAGTCGCGGGTCTGGGGGGAGGCGGAGGCGAAGTGACCCGCACGGGCGCTGACTCCGTTGCTGGCGGTGAAAGTGGAGCCGCGGGGGGCAACTGGGGAGCTCTCACCGGCTCGCTTGCCAGAGGCCGACCCCCCTCGATGCGTCTCAATAGCCCGTCGACTTGTTGTCGCAGCGCGCGGAGCTCGCGCTGCAGCGCATCCGCGCGAGTCTCCGCACGCTGACTCCGGGTGAGTGCAACGGCGCCCATCACGAAGCCGCCGAACAGAACGCCCACGCAGGCGAGCACGAAGACCGCCACTGCAAACCGATAACACGTCCGCTCGCCTGGGGCTCAGAAATCTCGAGAGAGACTGACTCTCTAGAGGAGGTGATGCCTACGATCCGGTCGGCGGTCGAGGATCCAGACGTACGGGCTTGATCGGCGCGAACAGCAGCATCACCCGCGCCGCCCAGTAACGCGCCCCCTTGCCCTTGCCCATGAGTGTCTGGACGCGCTCGAGGCCGTCGGGCGTGTCGACCGGCACCGCACGATACGGCGCCGCCTGTCCGCCGCGGATCAGCTCGACGTCTGGATTCGCCATCACCCGCTGGTACCAACCCCGGAACCAATGCCCTGACTCGACCCAGAGCTGGCCGTTGTCGTCGAGCAGCGCGAGGACGGTGTCCTTCGCCTGCCCGTCCTTGTCGAAGGTCCGCAGCACCGCGGTGTTTCCGCGTTGCGGCTGGAAGTAGCCGATCGCCGCATCGAGCGTGAGCCCCAGGACGACGTATACACCGAACACGATGACGAGCAATCGAACGAGCTTCATGTGGCCTCCTCGCTCGCAGTATATGTTTGCGCGGCACGTCCGGTGCTTGGAGGGCGTCGCGCGGATGCGCATCCTCTTCACATTTGCGGGCGGTAGCGGTCATTTGGAGCCGCTCGTCCCGATCGCGCGCGCGGCCGAAGCGGCGGGTCACACGGTCGCGTTCGCGGGTCGGCCGTGGATGATGCCGTCGGTCGAGGCGCTCGGGTTTCGTGCGTTCGCCGCGGGATCGGACGTCGGACTCACTCCAGAACGCCTTCCGCTAGCCGCGGTAGACGTCGAGCGGGACATGCGGGCTGTCGGTCCCGGCTTCGGCCGCCGCATCGCCCGCGAACGGGCGGCGGATCTCCTGCCTCTCTGTAGTGACTGGCGGCCGGATCTGCTCGTGTGCGAGGAGCTGGACTTCGGGGCGATGATCGTCGCCGAGCGGCTCGCGCTCCGCTTTGCGACCGTGCTCGTCATCGCCGCAGGCTCGTTCGTCCGGCCCGAGTTCGTCGCGGACTCCGTGAACGAGGTGCGCGCCGAGTACGGCTTGCCGCGCGATTCCGCTCTCGCGATGCCGAGCAGCCACCTCGTTCTCTCGCCGTTCGCGCCGAGCTATCGCGATCCCGCCTTCCCGTTGCCGGCGACGGCGCACTCACTGCGCTTCCTTGCGCCCGCCGCAGCGTGGAAGACCGACCCGCCGACGATCTACTTCACGCTCGGCACCATCTACAACATGGAGTCCGGCGATCTGTTCCAGCGCGTGCTCGCGGGACTCCGGGACCTTCCGATCCGGCTCGTCGTCACGGTGGGGCGCGACATCGATCCCACGGAGCTCGGTCCGCAGCCCGCAAACGTGCGCGTCGAGCGGTATGTCCCTCAAGCGGCGCTCCTGCCTCAGTGTGACTTGGTCGTCTCGCACGCCGGCTCGGGCAGTGTGACGAACACCTTGGCGCACGGCCTGCCGATGGTGCTGATCCCGCTGGGCGCCGATCAACCGCTGAACGCGGCCCGCTGCGAAAGACTCGAAGTCGCGCGCGTACTCGACGCCGTCGCGGCCACGCCGCAATGGGTGCGCGATGCGGTGTCAGTCGTGCTGGAAGACTCGAGCTACCGACGAAACGCCGA
>JBGQIB010000279.1:0-2618 GCA_041498295.1 bacterium
CGAACGTACCTGGCAAGCACTCGCGTGGGAGACCAGCGCCCGCGTCGCGATGGCGGGAGGCGATCAGCACCACGCGAGCACGTGTATCGACAACGCGCTGTCAGCGATGGAAGGCTTCGAGGTCCCCCTTGCTGGCTGGCGGGTGCATGCCAGCGCGACGGAGCTGCAGGGCCGTCGGGGAAATGAGCGCGCGGCGGAACGGCATCGCTCGCTCGGCCGTGCGACGGCTCTGGCCTTGGCCAACTCTCTGGTGGATCACGAACGTCTTCGCGAAACATTCCTCTCGGCGCCGGCGGTGCGCGCGATCGTAGACCTCTCCCGCTAGCGTTCAGATCGAAGGCGTTCGCGTTTTTCACGCCTCTTCGCGAGAAATTCGCGAACCCGATCCGTCGCTAAGTAGAATCAACGGTTTACGTTTGGCCCTCAGCTTGCTCGCTCGCATTGCGGGAATGGCCATGCCGATTTCGACACGCGTGACAGCAACCGTGGGCGCCCTCCTTCTCCTCCTCAGCGCCCAGGCCTCCAGCGCGCAGGAATCGTCTCAGCAATCACCACCCACGACGGACATCCCCGCGCGGTATCGTCGTCAAGTCGCGCCGACTCCGAGCACGTACTGGCAATCACCCGCCCTCCATGACTACACCCGGGTGCTGAAATCGACCGAGGCCCCCCTGATCGATGCGAACAAGCGCTACGGGCTGCCCGAGCTGATCGATCTCGCACAACGGGTGAACCCCGAGACACGCGTGGCGTGGGAGGCAGCCCGTCGAGCTGCGCTAGCCATCGGGCTCGTCGAGAGCGAATACTTTCCGGTGCTCGCGATCTCGGCCCTGGGCGGCTACCAGAGCCTGGGGGTCGCCGTTCCGAAGACCGTCGCCTCGGACGGCTTCTTTCGCCTCGACTTGGTCCGAGCGGTTCCCGCCTTGAATCTGAAATGGCTGCTGCTAGACTTCGGTCGTCGCGGGAGCGCGTGGGACGCCGCGAAAGAGCGGCTGTTGGCCGCGAACCTCGGGTTCAATCGGAAGCATCAACAGATCGCCTTCGGCGTGCAGCGCGCCTTTTACGGCCTCACGAGCGTCCGCGCGCGATTCGCTGTCGCTCAGAGCGCACTTGACGCCGCCCGGGCGGTGCAGGAGGCGACCGAGAGCCGTCTCAAGAATGGGCTCGCCACGCGGCCCGAGCTCGCGCTGGCGCGCCAGCAAACGGCCCAGGCCGCCTTCGAGCTGGAAGAAGTACTCGATAGAGAGCGAGACGCTCAGGTGACCCTCACGGAAAGTATCGGCGCCTCCCCCCAGGCGCCCATTCAGGTAGTCGATTTCTCGGCGCTGCCTGCGCCGGCGACGCTGCAGGATTCCGTCGAGAAGGCTATCGATCGTGCGCTCGAGAAGCGGCCAGACCTCATCGCCAAAGTCGCGGCGCTACGGGCATCCGAGGCTGAGCTCAGCCGGGCGCGCGCCGCCTACTGGCCGACGCTATCGCTGATCGGCGATGTCGGCACGGTTCTCGGCAACGCGCGGATCACCGCCGACGGACGGTCGACGGGATGGTTCGGAGCGACCCAGCCTAGCTACGGTATCGGCTTGTCACTCGAGTGGGAAATCTTCGATGGTGGAGCACGTCGGCGTCGGGTCGAGCTGGCCGGATCGACGCGTCGGGCCGCCCAGGACGAGATCACGGCAACACGCGACCGCGCCGTCAGTGAGGTCTGGAAGGCGTACACCGACGTCAAGCTGGCCTTCCGACGCCTCGATGTTGCGGCAGCGTTGGTGGACGCTTCACAGCAATCGTACGAGGACTCACTGCGGTCGTATCAAGTGGGACTTGGCACGCTCACAGATCTCCTCGCCGCCCGACGCGAGTTGAGTCGTGCACGATTCGTCGAGCTGGACACCAAGGTCCATCTGCTGGAGTCTTCAGCGGCCCTCGCGTTCACAACCGGCGAGACCCCGGACACCCGCTCCGCGCCGGATCGGTAGGGGAGACCTTGGGACCACAAATCAACGTTGTCGGCTCATTCTTCCCATCGTGGATGCTCTGCGCCGCGATTGGCATCGGCGTCGCCCTGCTCGCCCGAGGGATTCTCGTCCGAGCGGGCGTCGATCCTTACGTCGGCCCGCGCGCGCTCGTCTACCCGAGCCTCGCGATTCTCGTCACCCTCGTCCTCTGGGTGGCGCTGTTCAGGGTTTAGCCAATGACACAACGCGTCTCTTTCGGGGAGTCAGGGCCACGGCGTCTCGTAGGGCGGTTGCTTGGCCTGTCGATCGTCGCGGGCGCCGCGGTCGCCGTGATCGTCGCACTGCTGCAGTGGCAGACTCGACCGCAGACTGACGACGCAACGGTGCGCGCCAATTTCGTGGGCATCGCACCCCAGGTGAGCGGCCACATCGTCGAACTCCGCGTCCGGGACAATCAAGAAGTCCACGAAGGCGACCTGCTGTTCGTTGTCGATCCGCGGCCGTATGAGATCGCCGTCGCTCGCGCTCAAGCGAACCTCGCGCTGACGCGCAAGGAGGTACAGGGCTTGCGGAATGGCGTCTTCACGGCCGACGCCGGGGTCGCGCGCGCGACCGCGCAGCTCAGTGCCTCGGCTGAGGACGTCGCGCGCCGCGAGACGGATC
>JBGQIB010000280.1:0-2588 GCA_041498295.1 bacterium
CGCGACACCTTTCTGCGCGAGCTCCGTCCGAAGGGCACGACCGCCGCGCGGCTTGAAGCGCTCGCGCTGTTCGACCCACCAGCGCGCGAACGCCTCGTCATCGACGTAGCGCTGCGCGCGCAGGCGGTCGATGGCGTGATCGATCGTTGGCGCGTCGAACTTCTTCGACCGAAGATGCCGATTGATCTCCGCGACGGTGTGCGGGCGCCCGGCGAGGTAACGCACGGCGGCCTCGTAGGCGTCGCCGACGGGTGTGGCGGCCGGCCTAACCCTCTTCGCCATCCGGGCTTGCGACTGGAGCCGCCGCGCCGGACCGTTCGCGCACCTTCGCCTCGACCTCGCTCGCGACATCGGGGTGCTCGCGCAGGAACTGCTTCGCGGCCTCCCGACCCTGGCCGATGCGCAGCTTGCCGTAGTTGATCCAGGCGCCGGACTTGTCGAGCACGCCGGTGGTCACGCCCATGTCGAGAAGGCCACCCTCGCGCGAGATGCCCTCGGCCGCGAGGATCTCGAGCTCGGCGATGCGGAACGGCGGCGACACCTTGTTCTTCACGACCTTCACGCGAACGCGCCGGCCGATGATCTCGGTGCCGTTCTTGATCGGCTCGATGGGTCGGATGTCGAGCCGGATCGACGCATAGAACTTCAGCGCCTTGCCGCCGGAGGTCGTCTCGGGGTTCCCGAAGACGACGCCGACCTTCTCGCGCAGCTGGTTGATGAACATCACGGTGGTCTTCGTCTTCGAGATCGAGCCGGTCAGCTTGCGCAGCGCCTGGCTCATGAGGCGCGCCTGCAGGCCCATGTGCGCGTCGCCCATCTCGCCCTCGATCTCCGCGCGTGGCACGAGCGCGGCGACGGAGTCGATCACCACGAGGTCGACCGCGCCGGAGCGCACCAGCGTGTCGGTGATCTCCAGCGCCTGCTCGCCGTTGTCAGGCTGCGAGATGAGCAGCTCGTCGATGTTCACGCCGCAGATGCGCGCCCACTGTGAATCGAGCGCGTGCTCCGCGTCGATGAACGCGGCGGTGCCGCCGCTGCGCTGCACGGCCGCGACGGCATGGAGCGTGAGCGTGGTCTTCCCCGACGCTTCCGGACCGTAGATCTCGACCACCCGCCCGCGCGGATAGCCGCCGATCCCGAGCGCGAGGTCGAGGGCGAGGGACCCGCTCGGGATGGCGTCGACCTTGTCCTGGGTGTTCGCGCCGAGCTTCATGATCGAGCCCTTGCCGAACTGCTTCTCGATCTGCAGGATCGCCTGGTCGATCGCTCTCGTCTTCTCTGTCACTGCCATCTATCCGTCCTCACACCTTAGCTTCCGAAACGAAGAACGGCGCCGGCTTGCTGACACACCGGCGCCGTATGGATGCGGGCTAACGACCTTTTACCAGTCTTTTTCTTTGCGTTTGCGCGGCACGAGCTCGATGGTCATCGGCTGAACTGGCGCGGCCACCGTCTTCTTCTTGAGCTCTCTTTCGAGCTGCTCTTTGGACTTCTTCTTGGCGTTCTTGTCCTTGGCCTCGCCTCGACCACTCGGCATTCTCGTCCCTCCCGTCCGGGTGGAAGCATTTCCGGACTCGGACGAGCATAGCGCGTGTCGCTCGTATGCTCTCGCGCGTGCCAGCCCGGAAGCGCGCATCCGCGCGCGTCACGACCCGCACCGGCGACGGCGGTGAGACGTCGCTATTCGGCAAGGGCCGCGTGCGCAAGACGGATCCGCGCATCGCCGCTCTCGGCGACCTCGACGAAGCGCAGAGCGCGATCGGCGTGGCCCGCGCGATGGCGCCGAAGTCGACGATGGGAAAACAGCTGCTGGAGCTGCAGCGGGGCTTATACGTTGCGATGTCGGAGGTGGCGACGCCACAAGAAGATCTCGCTCGTCTGGCGACCCGACTCGACGCGGCGGCCCTCGCGAAGCTCGACAGCGCGCTGGACTGGCTCAAGGAGCGGACGCCGATCGAAGGCCGTTTCGTCATACCCGGCGAGAACCCCATTTCGGCCGCGCTCGATCAAGCGCGCACCGTTGCGCGCCGAGCCGAGCGCAGCGTCGTCACCTGCGTCGACGCCGGCTCGGTCTCCGGAGACGTTCTGCTTCCCTGGCTCAACCGACTCTCGGACCTGCTCTTCGTGCTCGCGCGGACCGTGGAGCGGAGCCGGCCCCTGCGCGGCGCTAAGCGCCGGTAGTCGGTCCGGAGGTCCGTTCGCTGTGGAACGGGCCGCGCGCGGTGCGCTGCTCGAGCACGAGGTCCGCGACCTCTCGCTGCGTCGCGCGCTGCGCGTCATCGATGTCGGCGAGGAGCACCAACCCGTCCGCGAATCCCCACAGCACGAGGGCAAATATCAATCCGACCACGAAACCGAGGACGCCGACAGCGATGGCGACGCCCGGGAAGAGCGGCACCGCCCCCTCCGGCACCTGGTACTGGCTCGCGGCGTAGATGCCGAGGGCGCCGCCGAGCAGGACGAGGACCGCCGCGACGCGCATCGCCCCTGCCGCGAACTTGACCGCGGCGTGGCTGCGGGGGCGCGCCTTCGTCACTACCGGAGCCAGGGCGGTGGCTCCCAGTGATCCGGAAGCACGGTGACCTTCA
>JBGQIB010000281.1:0-2573 GCA_041498295.1 bacterium
CGGGCACACTCCGGACCATTCCCCTCAGCGCTCGGCGTCCACTGCATACACCGAGAAGTAGCCAGTGGGTGGCGGCGTGCTGTCGCGGCTTTTGAGGACACCGACGAGCACCGTCCTCAGCACGTCGTCGCGATGCCCGATGCGCACCGTTACACCGTCGAGTTCGAGCGGCGTCGTCTCGGTGACGAGGTTGACGTTCGTGACGGTGAAGGTCTTCTCGATCGTGTCGACGATCGATGAACGCGATGCGATCACCTCGCGGCGATACGCGCCGAGAAGATGACAATCGCCGGCGTCGGTCTCGAATCGGCGTCGCCGGCGGGCGTGGTCGAGGTGTGAGGTCGGGAGGATCTTGATCGCGACGGTTCGGTTCAATCGCGGGTCGTGTGCGCGGTAGACCTTTCCCATGCCGCCCGATCCAAGCCACGCGGTCACGCGGTACGGGCCGATCGCGGCGCCGAGGTCGAGCGACGAGCCGGACACGCGGGCAGCATACGCGGCGACAGGCGAATCGAGGTCGATCGCGCCCGGATTCTCAATGCCTCTTCGCGACTGTGCCCAAAGTCCGTGGGTTCTCATCGTGAAATCCGGCGATATGCCGGTCGAATTTCAAGAAGGTGACGGTTTGAAGGACCGTCGCCTCGGCCAACCTTCGATCGTCCTGGCAGATCCCACCATTTCAACGAGTTCCCCGATCGAGTGATCTTTGGCTCGCGTTGGCTCGCAAGGCCGTGTCTTGGGGGCTCGCAGGGACAATCGCAGGGACGGCCGGCGTTGCGGATCAGATTCAATCAGACAGTCTGATCGTTGTGAAGACGCTGTCCGTCACCGACGTCGCCGCAAGGTTGAAGCCCTTCCATCATGAACGTGCGCGTTGCTCGTCGAGGTATCGACGCTCGCCCGCGAGGGCCGCTTCGATTACTTGCTCGTGAGGTCGACGGGGATCTCGGAGCCGCTGCGCGTCGCGGAGCCTCGCTTGGGCCGGCGGACGGTCCTCACCTTCCCGCTCCTTCCTCCTCCGCAGAAGAACTGATCGCCGCCATCGGACTCGAGCCCCGACACGCCCATTCCGGGCGGCATCTCGAGCCTCTCCAGGACCTCTCCCGTTCGAGGATCGACTCGCCTCAAATCGCTCTCGTCACCTTCCCAGGTGCCGTGCCAGAGCTCTCCGTCGATCCAGGTGACCCCGGTGACGAAGCGGTTGGACTCGATCGTGCGAAGAATCGCCCCTGTTTGGGGATCGACTTGATGGATCTTCCGGTCCCGATACTGCCCCACCCAGAGCGTCCCTTCGGCCCACGTGAGCCCCGAGTCACCGCCGCCGCCGGGCGCCGGGATCGTGGCGAGCACACGGCCGGTCTTCGGATCGATCTTCTGGATGCGATCCTCGGCGAGCTGAAACAGGTGCTGGCCGTCGAAGGCCGTTCCTGCATGCGCGGCGACATCGATCGAACGCACCGTCTTGCCGCTCGCAGGATCGAAGGCGTTCAGTTTGCCTCCGGACGCAAACCAGACGTGCTGACCGTCAAACGTAACCCCATGCACGTGGTCTCCACCCGGAAAGGGTCCATACTCGCGGAGGATTTCGGCCGCTGATCGAATCATGCTTCCATCCTAGTCACTCGGCAGTGGAGCGGGGAGTAACAAGGTCGTCGTGAATCCCGGCACGGGTGGGGTCATCCAACGACGCGCCCGCCCACCACCAAACGACTGCACCTTGCCTGCTGCCGCAAGCGAGTCGAGTGCCCGCTGCACGGTGCGCTGGCTGGCGCCGAGCGCAAGCGCCAGGGCCGAGCTCGACCACGACTCACCGTCGGCAAGGAAGGCGAGCACCGTCGCATGCTGCTCTTCGATGGGCCGCGCCAGCACGACGACCTCGCTTGCGCGGCGCGGCGCCAGCGCAAACCCTCGCTTCGTCGCGCTCACGCCGGCCAGCGTCCGCAGCACCGTGCGAAGCCGACCGACCTCGACCCGCAACCGTGCGCGATGCGATTCATCGGCGAGTTTCGCTCCGAACGCCCGCGCAACGAGCATGTCCCTCGGCGCGTCTCCGGGCCACGCCTCGCCCAGCGCGCGTACGAGCGCGAACAAGACGGGACGCCTTGCGAGCGAGACCATCGTGCGCGGGTCACGCACGACATGACGGCACGCGTCTACCACGAGCGCTTTCGACGTCTGCAACGCCTCGACCTCCTCGAGCAGGATAAGACGCTCCTCGCCACTCGTGATCAGGCGCGCCGCGGGCGTGTTCAGAACCAGAGATGCGCTTTCGACCTCCGCCGTAAGCGCAGGGATACCTGCGTGGCGCGCGGCGCGCTCGGCCCGAGCGAGCGCAGCGCGCGCCGCCTTCGTCCGGAGGCGTCGGATCGCGATACCCGCAACCACCAGCTCGTGGGCGGCCCTCAACGCGGGCGGGAAGGGCGCGGGGTCGAGCTCGGCGAGCGTACGTTCGGCTTCGTCGAGGCGCCCGATCAGGAGGAGGCGCCGGACCTGGAGATACCGCGCATGCGCGGCGTTCACCCGGTCGCCGTGCGCTTCGAGCGTCGCCCGCGCTGCGTCGAGCCGCTTCGCAG
>JBGQIB010000282.1:0-2512 GCA_041498295.1 bacterium
CCATTTCCCCGCCGGCGACGGAGTCACTCCCGCCGTCCAGATCACGGTCCGGCTCGCGATCCGCTCCCCGGCGACGACCACGCCCTCCGCATCGATCCGATCCACGCCGTGTCCGAGCCGCACCTCCACGCCGAGCTTCTCGAGCCGCTTCCGCGCCGCAGCGGACAGCCCCTCGGAGAAGGTGCCCAGGACGCGACTCGCCATGTCGACCAGCACGATGCGCGCCGAGCGCGGATCGATCCGACGGAACTGCGATCGCAGTGTCGTGCGCACGAGCACGGCGAGCGCCCCCGCCATCTCGACGCCCGTCGGGCCCGCGCCCACGAGCACGAACGTCAGCAGATCCTGATGGCGGGTTGGATCCTCCTCCGCCTCCGCCTGCTCGAACGCGCTCAGGATCTTGTTCCGGATCGCGACGGCGCCCGCCAGATCCTTCAGCCCGGGAGCAAATACCTCGAACTCGTCGTGACCGAAATAGCTGTGCTGCCCGCCCGTAGCCAGAACGAGATAGTCGTAGTGGATCGGGGCGCGAGCGCGGTCGACCGAGTTGACGAACACACGCTGCGCGTCCTTGTCGACGCCCACCACCTCGCCCATGATGACCATCGTGTTCTTCTGCCGTCGGAAGATCTCGCGCAGCGGGGACCCGATCTGGCCTGGCGTGAGCACCGAGGTCGCGACCTGGTAGAGCAGAGGCTGGAACAGGTGGTGATTGGTGCGATCGATCAAGGTCACTTGCACTCGTGCGCGGCGCAGCGCTCGGGCCGCCGCGAGACCCCCGAACCCTCCGCCGACGATGACGACGTGAGGAGTCACGCCTCGCCCGCAAGATCGGCGTAGACGATCCCTGTCAGATTGCCCTGGGCGGCGGCGAGAACCACGGCGTTCGAGCCGTCGAGGTTGGCGCTGTAGACCGACCCGCCGAGGTCGGTGAAGAACATCCGCCGGCTACGGAGATCGAGGGCGAGACCGATGCCTTCCATCAGGTGGGTGAAGAGGACCTGCGGCGTCGTCGAGCTCGTCGCGCGGGCCTCGATCGGCGCGCGGTTGACGGTATTCCCGCGCGGTGGATCGCCGCGGTCGGTCCAGTACAACATGCCCTCGGCGAGATCGAGGTCGAGATCGATCGGCTCCGGCAGGCCATCGAAGAGCACCTCGATGTCACTGCGGCCCGCTGCGCTCTCCCCTCGTGGCAGCTCGAGGCCGGCGCGCAGGATGCGACCCTGGCCGGCATTCTCCGCGCCCTTCTGGGTCCAGTAGAGCTTCCCGCGGATGGGATCGACCGCGATCCCCACGCACCAGTTCCGTTGGTCGCCGCGGTCGCTGGCTCCGCTTCCGGTCTGAACGAGTGTCTCGATCTGCGAGCCGTCGAGGCTCGCGCGCATCACGCGCATCCCCTCGCGATCCGACCAATACAGCTTGCCGCTCTTCTTCTCGAGCCTGAGCTGTTTCGGCGTGAACGTCGCTCCGTCAGGGACGATCGTCGTCAGATTGCGTCCGTCGAGGTCCGCGCGCACGATCGAGCCGTCGTTGGCCGACGGGTTGCCCATGTAGGTCCAGTAGAGGTGCCCGGCCTCGGCGTCGACGTCGATCCCGTCGGGGAGCCGCTTGCGTCCCTCGACGATCGTCTTGCGATCGGAGCCGTCGGGATTCATCGCGAGCACCCGTCCACCGCTCGCATCGAGAAAGAACAATTTGGATTCCATGTCCGTGACTCCTTCATGCAGCGCGGTGCTTCGCCAAGAAGACCGCGAACGCATCCTTTGCTTCCGCAGATCTCACTCGCTCCGCGAACTCCTCGTTCTCCGATCGCACCGCCTGCTCGAGCTGCTCGCGCAGAGCACGCTTCATGAGTCGCTTGCAGGCTTGCAGCGCAAGGGCCGGCTTCTCGGCCAGACTCTGGGCGGTCTCGACAGCGACGGCGAGAAGGCTCGGATCTGGAACTACCTTCGTGACCAGTCCGAGCTGCGCCGCGCGCAGCGCATCGAAGGGTCGTCCCAGGAGGATCAGCTCGGCGGCGCGGGCGTATCCAAAACGCAGCGGAAGCAGGTAACTGCTCCCGAACTCGGGGACGAGTGCCAGGTCGACGAACGGCAGTTGAAACACCGCGCTTCCCGCGGCGTACACGAAATCGCAGTGAGCGAGCATCGTGGTGCCGCCCCCGATGGCCGCACCTTGCACGGCGGCGACCAACGGCTTGTCGAAGCGAATCAGCGCATCGATCAATCGCGCCTGGGGGCTCTGACCTGGCCCCGGAGGGTTCTTCATGAAGTCCTCCAGGTCGTTGCCGGCGCAAAACGAGTCGCCGGCGCCGTGCCAGAGGACGACGCGTGTCTGCTCGTCTCCTGCGGCGCCGTCGAGCGTGTCTGCCATGGTGACGTACATGCTCGATGTCATCGCGTTCTTCTTCGCCGGACGATTCAGCCGGACGTCCAGGATGCTTCCCAAGCGCTCCACAACGATGTCACTCATGGGTGTCCCCTCACTTCGGAACCGCGCCGTTCGCGCGCAA
>JBGQIB010000283.1:0-2484 GCA_041498295.1 bacterium
CCCGACGATTTCGTCGTCGCCACGGGCGAGACTCACACGGTGCGCGAGTTCGTCGAGCGCGCGGCGCGCATCGCCGGCTACGAGTTGGCCTGGGAAGGGAAGGGTGCGTCCGAGAAGGGTCGCGACACGCGCACCGGCAAGCTGATCATCGAGGTCGATCCGCACTTCTTCCGACCGGCCGAGGTCGATCTCCTGCTCGGCGATCCGTCGAAGGCAAAGAAGCAGCTCGGCTGGCAGCCGCGCGTTCGCTTCGCGGAGCTCGTCGAGGTCATGATGAAGGCCGACCTGGAAGGGGTCGCGGGGCGCTGAGCGCCTAGCTCGCGTCGACCGTCGCGCGCACGGCAGGCGCGAGCGCGCGCGCCGCCTCGACCAGCCGCGCCTCTGCGGCGCTCTGCTGCGCTGGATCGGCGCTCCCGATTCGCGTCGACAATCGCACGAAGGCGTACCGCGAACGCCCCGCGAGCGCGTCGATGCCGCGCAGTGCCAGCTCGGCAGGCGAGCGCTGTGGCCAGCGCCCGGCGGGTTGGAACCAGTAGAGAACGAGCTCTTCCTGTGTGCCCAGGTTGGCGGCGAGGAGCTTCCCGGTCAGGGACTTGCCGTCCGCGAGAGTCACTTCGCGGCTGCGCAGCGCCGCGATGTCCCAACCCTGCGCCGGGTAGCAGACCTCGGGATCGTGCGCGCCCTTGGCTCCCGTGCCCGAGTAGAAGGCGAGATAGGCCCAGATCGCCGCCGAGCCGCTCTCGTCTCTGTAGAGGCGCAGCGTGTGGGCGTCGGGTGAGATCATTTCGAGAACGTCAGCCGGCAGCTCCTCCTCGCCCTCGAGGGCGAGTGACCCCAGGCGCGCGGGGATTTGGTCCAGATCGAATTTGCGCACGATGGTCGCGCGCGTCGCGACCAAGTGATGCGTCGCGACCGGCACCAGGAGCGCGGCCGACACCAAAACGAGTCGCGCGATCCGACTCATCGCAAGAGCCTCGCGACGCAGAGCAGCGCCACCGTGCCGAGCGCGAACGTCGCCGCGCCGAACGTCTCGTGGAGGCTTCCCTCCGCGTACTCGATTCCGAAGCGAGACACGAGCACCGCCGTCAGCGCGACGCGCGCGATGTTTCCGACCATCGCCAGAGGCACGACGCTGGCGATCAGCGCGGCGCGCCGCCAGCGCCCCTGGACCAGGAACGTGGCCACCACGACCCCAAGCGGAAGCAGAGTCACGATCGAGTTCAGACCGGCGCAGGCGTTCGCGACGAAAAGCTCATGTCCCGGGACGAAGATCCGGTTGCCCTGGGACGCGACGGAAACCCCGGTCCACTGAATCAGCTCGACCGCTGCGAAAGTCACGACGGATTTCAAGCGCGAGAGCATCGGGTCGACCAGGAAGCCGGGCGGCGGGAGCATGAAGATCAAGAATCCGATCGGCAACGCGAGCGAGCGCGCGAGCCGCGTGCCGCCGACCGCGTACGCAGTCGCCGCCAACAGCAGCGGAATGCCCAGACCCGCGAAGCTGCCGACGTCGGAGAGCAGGCCGAGTGACTCGACCAGCGCCGCAGCGAGCACCCAAGCCGCGCCGTTGGGTGGCGGTTCCGCCGTGCGCAGCGCGCTCGCGACCTCCGCGCGGCGCAGCCAGAGCAGCCCGAGCGACGAGGCGGGAATGAGATAGCCGTAGCCCATGAAATCGGAGTTGCTCCAGATGTACGAGAGCACCCGGAGCGCGGGCGCGATCGCGGCGACCGCGATCGCGAGACAAGCGCTGCGCAGCCAGAGCTCGGCGCGCGAGGGAAGCGGAACGTCGGGCTGTTCGGTTCCGATCAAGTCCGGTCTCCTACAGAGGACTCACGGCTCCGGAGTCGAACTCACCGCTGGACGCCTGTAAACGCACGGCTCGAGGCCTCGGCCGCGCTCTACTATCGGCCTGTCCGATCGGATTTGACACTTTCGCTTCGATGGTGTCGAATCCGAATGGACCGCGTAGCTCGTATTCCTGCGTGCGACCGGTTTGGAGGTTGAAGTCCGTGAAGCGCCTTGGAGTACTCGCTCTGATCGCAATCGCGGCGGCAAGCTTGGCCGCGAGCCGCTCGTCTGCGACAACCAGCTCCCCCGTCACGACCTCGATCTCGACGGTGCTCTCGAGCAACTCGAGAGAACTCAACTCGCTGTTCAACGGGGTGACGCTGACGGCGACGTCGGTGAGCGTGAACTCCAACCTCGGAATCCTGTCGATTCTGACCCCGACGGTCCCCGCTGCGCCCGCGAAGCGGGTGGACGTGATGGTCGTCGGTGGTGGCGTCCACATGCCCGTCATCATCCGCCTCGACTCGTACCGCCCGACGTTCCCCTCGTCGCACCCCATCCCCGAAACACGGTCGGAGCTCCTGTACGCACTCGGCTTCCTCGCGATCGCCTGGACGGTGCTTCGCTCACGCAAGGCCGCGCCGCCTCATCTCGCCTAGGTAGGCGCGTCGCAGCGCAGCTACGGGTCGAGTTGCC
>JBGQIB010000284.1:0-2401 GCA_041498295.1 bacterium
CCCCTCGCTCCCAACTGACTTCGTTCGGCTCCGCCTCACTGCGCGCGGCTGCGCCGCTTGCCCCGCTCGGCTCGGGACGGCCCTCCCCTCGCTCCCAACTGACTTCGTTCGGCTCCGCTCGCCGCTAGCCGCGGCTGGCGGCCGAGAAGGCTCGAGTCACTTCGGCGCGTAGCTCGGCGTCGCACAGGAAGTCGAGCGCGGTCATCGCGAGCGCCTTCGCGCCGTCGAGCACCGCGCGATCGCCGAGCTCCGACGCCGCCCACTTCGCGAACTCCGCGTTGTGAATCGACACGTTCGGCGGCGAGCACGCGATCATCGGGTGGATCGACGGCACGCGCTGACTCACGTTGCCATGTCGGTGCTGCCTTGAACGCCGGGCGGGATCTTGTCGTACGGGAAGAAAACGCGGCCGAGATTTTCGGCGTTGGCTTGATAGCGACTCGCCAGCGGCCACGAGGTGTCGAGGTCGAGATAGTCGACCGCGCCCCAGACCAGCTCGAGGCGCGCGCCCGTCGCCTCGGCGCCGGCGCGGAAGCAGCCCTCGACGCGCGTCTTCAGCGCCGCCAGCTCGAGCGCGTTCGCCGCGCGCACGTAGAAGCGGCCGGCCGCGCGCTCGGGCACGATGTTTGGCGCCTGCCCGCCGTCCGTGATGATGCCGTGCAGCCGCTCCGTCGGTCGGATGTGCTGGCGCAGCGCGCCGACCGCCTGGTATGCGATGACCAGCGCGTCGAGCGCATTCACGCCGCGCTCCGGCATCGCGGACGAGTGCGAAGCGACACCGAAGTAGGTCACCTCGAGCTCGGCGATCGCGAGACACGGCATGGTCGCGAGGTTCACGCCCGCCGGGTGCACCATGAGCGCGGCGTCGACGCCCTCGAATGCGCCATTCCGCGCCATCAGCTCCTTGCCACCGCCGCGTTCCTCCGCAGGGGTGCCAAGCCAGCGCACGCGGCCCGGCAAGCGGGCGCCGAGCTCCGCGAGCGCAAGCGCCGCGCCGAGCGCTGTGGTCGCGATGATATTGTGCCCGCACGCGTGGCCGATGCCCGGCAGCGCGTCGTACTCTGAGAGCAGCGCGACCGTCGGCCCCGCGTCTCCGACGCGCGCCTCGATCGCGGTCTCGAGGCCATACACACTTTGGCGTGCGTCGAGGCCCCGGCGGCGCGCCGTCTCGGTGAGTAGGCGCGCGGCGCGGACCTCTTCGAAGGCGAGCTCGGGGTGCGCGTGGATCTCGTGCGAGACGTCGAGCAGCTCGCGCGCAAGCCGATCGACCGACGCGCAGACTTCCTTCTTCAGCGCATCGAGCATGCGCGCAGTATACGCCCGGACTAGCGCCGTCGGCCCGCGACGAGCGCGATCGGGATCGACCAGTCGTGCCCGGTTTCGCGCGCGATCGCGAGCGTCTCGCGCACCTCGCTGGGTGCCGCGTCCATGAGCGCGCGCAGACCCGCCGCGAGGGGCGCGGGCGTCCCGATGCGCGCGATCCAGTCGTCGAACTCGAGGCGCACCGGCCAGCGCGGGCCGACCTCGACCGTGAAGCCCGCCGCGTCGAACATCGCGCACCACTCGGAGAGCTTGTAGTTGCGCACGTGCGATGGATCGCGCAGAACTTCGATCGCGTTGAGATACGTGTCCTGCACCGGATCCTCGGGCGAGAACGAGTCGACGAGCAGATACTGCCCGCCCGGCTTCAGCACGCGTGCGGCCTCGCGCGTCGCGGCGCCCGGGTCGGCGTAGTGATGCGCGCACAGGCGCGAGGTGACCAGATCGAACGACGCATCCGCGAACGGCAGCGCCTCGGCGCGCCCGCGCCGGAACCACACGTTCGAGAGCCCGCGCTCGCGCGCGAGTCCGGCCGCGGTCGCCAGCATTTCCTCGGTGAGGTCGAGCGCGATCACCTCTGCGGCGTGCTTCGCGAGCGCGAGCGCCGTATGACCGGCGCCGGTGCCGACGTCGAGCACGCGCTCGGTTCCGCGCAGCGCGGCGCGCTCGACGACCGTGTCGAGCGTCGGCCCACCCGAGTGCACCGCGCTCACCGCGTAGTTCGCGGCCGCCGCGCCGAATTGCCGTTGCACCTGCGTATCCAAGTCCGCGCTCATGATTGCCTCCGGATGATTATTTACCTAGGTTAATAATCGAAGTGGCGAACAAAGACAAGTCCGACCCCAGCTTGCGCGAAGCGCTCGCCGCGCTGCAGCGCCTGGCCGACGCGTTCGCGCATCGGCGCTCGCAGCTCGCCCAATCCGCCGGCCTATCGGAAGCGCAGTGGCGCGTGCTCGAGCAGATCGCGGCCGAGGACTTCATGCCCTCGCTGTTCGCGCGCCGCCGCGCGCGCTCGCCGGCGGCCGTGTCGAAGGTGATCCGCCAGCTGCTCGACCAGAAGCTGATCGCCGTGAAGATCGCG
>JBGQIB010000285.1:0-2342 GCA_041498295.1 bacterium
GCGAACGCCCGACACCGCAGTCTCTCCCGCTACATCAGCAAGCTGCCGTCGATCGACAGCCCGCCCGCCGCACGACGCTTCACCTGACCCGGAACTTGAAAACGAACGGGCTGAGCGAGGTACCGACTCTGTGTCACCGCGGTCGATCGGGGGGCCCATTCAGAACGAGCTTGAACACAATGCAGCCACGCAACACCTATCCAGGTTCGCTGGGCAATAAAGCTTGCCCTCTCGCGTCATTGGAGCTCCGCTCAGCGATCGTCCGCTTGCCGGCGTTTCGCTTCCTTGTCGATCGCCGCGATGAGCGCGGGTTGCTGGCCGGCGAGCTGGTAGAATTCCGCAACGTCGAGCACGAGCACGGTGCAGGGCGTCACCGTCACCACGTCGGCCGAGCGCGGCCTGCGATCGAGCAGCGCCATCTCGCCGAAAAAGTCGCCGTCGCGGAGCGCTCTCGTCCGAGGGCCAATTCGCACCTCGACCTCACCCGTGACAATGAAGAACATCTCGTCGCCGACCGCACCTTTGCGAATCACCATCGCCCCCACCGAGTAACTGCGCGAGCGCAGGCGTCCGACGATATCGGCAATGGCGAGTGCGCCGACGTCGGCAAAGAACGGCACCCGTGCGACCAGTTCCCAGATGCGCATGAACTCCCGCCGGCGCACCTCCTCGGCGAACCCGGTCGCGAGGATACCGGCAAGCAACGCCAAAACCGCTACGCCGCACAGCATGACCAACCCACCGACGAGGCGGCCCAGCGCGCTCTGCGGCACCACGTCGCCGTAGCCCGTCGTCGTGAGTGTGCCCACCACCCACCACAGCGAAGCCGGAATGCTGCCGAAATGCTCCGGCTGGCGTTCGCCCTCGAGCCACCGCGCGATCGTTGCCGCCGAGAAGAGAACAATCACGAAAAGAGCCGCCGCGGCCCCGAGGGCCGAGCGCTCGTTGTGAAACACGCGCGCAATCAGCCCGACGCCCGGCGCATGCGTCGCGAGCTTCAGCACCCACAGCAGCACGAATACCGATGCCGACGCGGTGCCGAGCCGCGCGCCGCCAGACGCGGCGGCCACCGCCGGGATCATGGCCAGGAGATCGATGATGCCTTCGGCCGAGACCACCCAGCGCAGTCGCGATCGAGCCTCGGTAGTAGAGTGGAGGTCGGGATTCTCTGGCGCGATCCAGAACCGCACCAGGTATTCGACAAAGAACAGCACGGCGACGATGCCGGTGACGCTGGCCGCGACAGCGCGCGCAGCCGGCGCGATCGAGTCCACCGTCCCAGCCGAGACCGAGAAGATCCCGATCAGGATCAGCAGGATCTCGAGCGCGCGCACCCGCCCCGCGGTGTGCCCGTGACTGGTCGGATCCAGCAGTCCCCAGATTCGCGCGCGCAGCGTCAATCCCGCCCTCCTTTCACGTCGTCGAACCGCCGGCCCCGGAGCCCCGTCCTCGAGCCGAGACCGCCCGGCTCTGATCCAACTCCTGCGGCGATCCTGCTCCCGGGACAGGGGGTCGTCAAGGGCCGCGTAAGCGGCAGCGGGCGCGGGGGGGGGCAGGGAGGAAGCTTGACGCGAAGGTAGAACCCCGCTTCCTCCCTTTCCTCGGTGGGAACTGGCTTGCCCTCTTGAATCAGGCAGTCGAGGTAGAAGGTCGCCATCGCTTGCGATGGATCGAACCTCCTTAGTGCCGGGACCGCAGCGCGATATGTGCAAAGAGAGCGTCGAGCCCGGCACCCGCCATAGCACCAAGCGCGTCGCTGAAGACATCGGCAACGGACGCGGACCGCCAGGGCAGGAAGATTTGAACAATTTGGGACGAATCTCAGGCCTCTGCAGGGTCGATGATGCGAACGCGAAAGCCACGCCGATAGAAGCCGCGATCACGCGTGAGCAGAGCGTCGGCCTGCTGCGCCGCGTGCGCCCCGATCAGAAAGTCCGCCACCACACGGTTCCGTGACAGCTGCCTGGCCACCCGGCTCTCCCGCCAGAGCCGCCCGGCGAGGGCGGCGGCCTCAGGACTGAGCGCCTCGAAGCGCACGCCGAGCAAACGAAGGACCTCGTGGAACTCGGCGTCGGTGAGAAAATGCGCCCGCACCTCCGCCCACACGATCTCGCACGCGACCAGGGCCCCGGCGTTGTAGGCGGTCCGGAGCGCCTCGCGCGACCGTTCGCCGAAGCGGGTGTCCGCCCCCAGGACATGGAGGAGGACCGACGAATCGACCGCGGTCTTCATCCCTTCCGCGGGCTGCGGCGAGCGATCCTCCGGCCTGGCGCCGGCCGTGGGCCCCGCATCTCGTCCAGCAGGGCATCGACGGGCTTGCGGAGCCTCAGCCGCCCGAAGAC
>JBGQIB010000286.1:0-2223 GCA_041498295.1 bacterium
GCGTCCAAGGAAGTTCTCCAACATCCGCATCCCGTCCTTCGTCAGGACGGATTCTGGGTGGAACTGCACCGCTTCGAGCGGGAGCCGTGCATGACGCAGCGCCATCACGACGCCGTCGTCGCTGCGGGCCGTGACGGCGAGGTCGGCGGGCAGCGACGCCTCATCGACCATCAGCGAGTGATACCGGGTCGCCTCGGTCGGGTCCGGGACGCCCGTGAAGATGCCCTTCCCGTCGTGGCGCACGAGCGAGGTCTTGCCATGACGTGGCTCAGGCGCGCGCACGACGCGGGCGCCGAACGCGATCGCGGCGCACTGGAGGCCGAGGCAGACGCCGAGCGTCGGGATGCCGCGCTCGGGCGCCTCGCGCACTAGAGAGGGCGACCGCCCGGCGGCCTCGGGACGGCCCGGGCCGGGCGAGATCACGACGCGGTCTGGACGCGCTTCGAGCGCCGCGACCAGCCGTTCGTCGTCGGCGCGAAGGACCTCGACGTTCGCGCCCAGGGCACCCAGCGCCTGCGCAAGGTTGAAGGTGAAGCTGTCGTAGTTGTCCACGAGCAGGACCGACGTCATCGCGACAGCTCCCCGCCGGCAAGCTCGAGCGCGCGCAGCAGAGCGCGTGCCTTCGCGCGTGTTTCGGCCTCCTCCGCAGCGGGTTGTGAGTCCGCGACGATGCCCGCTCCCGCTTGGATGCGGCACACGCCCCTCGCGATGACCGCGGTGCGGATCGTGATGCAGGTGTCGAGCGCGCCGTCGAAACCAAGGTACCCGACCGCACCGGCGTACGGCCCGCGCTGATCGGGCTCGAGCTCCGCGATGCGCTCCATCGCGCGGATCTTGGGCGCGCCCGAAACGGTGCCCGCTGGAAAGCACGCGCGGAACGCGTCGAGCGCGTCGAGTTCCGGCTTGAGCTCGCCCTCGACGACCGACGTGAGGTGCATGACGTGCGAGAAGCGATCGACGCGCATGAGCTCCTTCACCTTGACCGTGCCGGCACGCGACACCCGACCGATGTCGTTGCGCGCGAGGTCCACGAGCATCACGTGTTCGGCCCGCTCCTTCTCGGATGCACGCAGCTCAGCTTCGTTCGCCGCGTCCTCGGCCTCGTTCTCGCCACGCGGGCGTGTCCCGGCGATGGGATGCATGACGACCTTCCCGCCCTCGACGCGCAAGAACGGCTCCGGCGAGGCACCGACGAGCGTGGCCGACGGTGTCTCGAGCAGGAACATGTACGGCGACGGGTTCACGTGACGCAGGGCGCGGTAGAGCGCGAGCGGATCTGGCGCGGGCGTCACGTCGAAGCGCTGCGCGAGAACGATCTGGATGCAGTCGCCCTCCGCGATCAGCTCGCGCGCGCGAGACACGCGAGCCATGTACTCCTCGGGGGTGCCGTTCGGACGGATCTCCACCTCGCCTTCGTGCGCCGGCGCGAACGGAGGCAGCGGCGCGTCGAGCGCGGCGAACACTCGATCGATCCACCGCGCCGCGTCTCCCGCCACCGCGCCGTCGTCGTGCGCCAGCACCGTGAGCGTGTGCCGCAGATGATCGAACGCGACGACGGTGTCGTAGATGCCGAAGACCATCTCAGGGAGGCCCCACGGCCCGTATGGATCGTTCGCCGCGAGCGGAAGCCGTTCGAAGCGCCGAGCCGCCTCATAGCCGACAAACCCCACGGCGCCGCCGCTGAAGCGAGGCAGGCCCCGATGCGGCGCGCGGTGATAGCGCGCCAATTCCTCGCGGAGCGTGGCGATCGGGTCCGGCGCCGGCCGCGAGCGGATCTCACCGCGACCATGTGGGTGCCGGAACTCAGTCGTCCACGCCTCACGGGTGACCTCGCCGTCGCGGAAGTACAGCGTCTCGCGCGGCGCGACGCCGATGAACGAATAGCGGCCCATGCGCTCGCCGCCTTCGGCGGACTCGAGGAGGAAGGCGCCGCCGAGCGCGCGCAGCTTTGCGAACGCCGACACCGGCGTCTCGAGATCCGCGAGACGCTCGCGCATGACCGGTACGAGCTCGATGGTCTTCGGCGCGGTGATCACCACTCACGCTCCCTTCGGTCGCTCACAGGGGCCCCTGCCCCTGCTCCCCGGAAACAAATAGCCCTCGCCCGATCTCGGGACGAGGGCTCGTGGTGCCACCCGATCGTGTCACCGCATCGCTGCGATGACCTCTGCCTCCCCTATCAGGGAGCTCCCGTTGGTAACGGCGGGCTGCCGGCCGCGGCTA
>JBGQIB010000287.1:0-2211 GCA_041498295.1 bacterium
GTGCGCGCGCTCGACCCCGACATACTCACCGGCTGGAACGTTGTCGAGTTCGACTTCGGCGTTTTGGTCGCGCGCGCGCGGGCGCTCGGCGTACCGTTCGAGATCGGGCGCGCGCCGGGGCCGGTCGCGCTGGCGCAGGACGCGTCGTTCACGCGCCAGCGCCGCGCCGAGATTCCGGGCCGCATCGTGCTCGACGGAATCGCGCTGGTTCGAGACGCGTTCATCCCGCTCGAGGACTTCTCGCTCGAGACCGCCGCGCGCAGCTTGCTCGGCCGCGGCAAGCGCATAGCCTCGTCGGGTCGGGGGCGCGCCGCGGAGATTCTGCGCCTCTACCAAGAAGACCCGCGCGCCTTCGTCGCCTACAACCGCGAGGACGCGGTGCTGGTGCTGGACATCCTCGCGAAGGAGTCACTGCTCGAGCTCGCGGTCGAGCGCAGCCTGCTCTCGGGCATGCAGCTCGACCGCGTCGGCGCGAGCATCGCGTCGTTCGATCTCCTGTATCTGCCCGAGCTGCGCCGGCGCGGACGCGTCGCTCCATCGGTGGATCGCGAGCGCTCGACCGGGCGCGTCTCGGGCGGCGCGGTCATGGACTCGCACCCCGGCGTTTTTCGCAACGTCGCGGTCTTCGACTTCAAGAGTCTCTACCCGAGCTTGATGCGCACCTTCAATCTCGACCCGCTCGCGCACTCCGCCGCCGCGAACGACCCGCGGTCGATCACGGCGCCCAATGGCGCGCGCTTCTCGCGCGCCGAGGCGATCCTGCCCGACGTGCTCGCGCGCTTCGCGGAGCGGCGTGAGTCGGCCAAGCGCCGCGGCGATCGCCACGCGGACCTCGCGATCAAGATCATGATGAACGCGATGATCGGCGTGCTCGGCGCGCCCTCCGGCCGCTTCTTCGCTCCCGAGGTCGCGAACGCGGTCACGAGCTTCGGCCGGCTGATGCTCGAGCGCACGCGGCGCGCGTTCGAAGGCGCGGGCGCGCGCGTGCTCTACGGCGACACCGACTCCGTCTTCGTGCAGGTCGACGCCTCGCTCTCGAGCGAACGGGCCTACAGCGAAGCGGAGCGCCTGCGCGCGCGCGTCCAGGCGGAGCTCTGCGTGGCGATCCGCGCCGAGTGGGACGTCGAGCCGAGGCTCGAGCTCGAGCTCGAATGCGTGTACGAGCGCTACTTCCAGCCGAGCGTGCGCGGCGGGACGCAGGGCAGCAAGAAGCGCTACGCTGGGCTCGTGAACGGCAGCTTGCAGATCGTCGGCCTCGAGGCGGTGCGACGCGACTGGCCCGAGCTCGCGCGGCGCCTGCAGCGCGGCATGCTCGAGCGCCTGTTTCGCGACGAGCCGGTCGCGCGGTTCGTGAAAGAGGTCGTCGCCGACTTACTCGCCGGCCGGCTCGATCGCGAGCTCGTGATTCGCAAGGCGCTGCGCAAGGGCGCGGTCGAGCGCTACACCGGCGCGACGCCGCCGCACGTGGAAGCCGCGCGCAAAGCCGGCCCGGGCGTCGGCCGGGTCGTGTTCTACGTGCAGACGCGCGGTGGCCCGGAGCCGGTCGAGCCCGATGGCGAGCTGCCGCCCGACCTCGACCGGGCTCACTACGTCGAGAAAGTCGTGCGCCCGATCGCGCAGTCCGTGCTGAGTCAGCTCGGGCTCGACTTCGACGAAGTCACCGACGCGCCGCGCCAGCTCACTCTCTTGTGATGTGGCGCAGGTCGAAGACCGCGACGCCGTCGACGGTCTCGATCTTCGCGACCAGATCGTGGGCGCCCGCGGCGATCGGCACGGCGAGCTCGCCATCGGCCCTGCCGTCGAACGATGCGAGCGCCTTCTTCTGGCCGTCGAGCGAGATCCAGCCGTCGCGCAGGCCCTGCGTCGAATGGGCGCGCAGGGCGACGTCCGTGGCGCGCTCGTCGAGCACGACTTCGGGCAGGGTGTAGCGCGCGGTCCCCTCGGGGATCGGCACGTCTACGCGCCGCTGAGCCCACGGCCCGACCTGCGCGATCGCGATCGTCTTCGGCTGCGCGGGCAGCGGCAGGTCGAGTGACTCCGTCGCGCCGGGCTCGAGCTTGTCGAGCGAGCGCGTCGCGCCCGGCACCGCGACGGTGAGCGAGCTCGCGCGGTGCGAGCTCTTGTTCGTGAGCGTGACTCGCGCCTCGTCGGCGGAGAGGCGCTTCACTTCGATTTCGAGGTCCGCGGGGCGCGACGCCACCTCGAGCACGA
>JBGQIB010000288.1:0-2179 GCA_041498295.1 bacterium
CTCAGCGAGGGTAAGGACGCCGACGTCGCTGACACGGTGTCCACCTGGCGCGAGGTGCTGTCGGTCGCGGGCGAGTACATCGGCAGCGAGGTCGCGAAGAGGGCGCGGCAGGTCGACGAGCTCGGCGTGATCCGCGACAACGGTAAGGTCTCGCTCAGCGCGCCGATGCAGGAGAACATCAAAGGTCTCGCCGAGCTGGGCCTCATCGGGCTCTCGTTCCCGAAGGAGCACGGCGGCAGCGGGCTCCCCCTCACCGTCACCGCGTTCGTGATCGAGATGCTCGCGCGCGCGTGCGCGAGCACGATGATCCAGAACGGCATCGCCTACACCGCGCCCGCCGCGATGATCTTCCGCGACGGCACCGACGAGCAGAAGGAGCACTACCTCCCGGCGCTCGCGCGCGGCGAGATCAGCGGCGCGGTCGCGATGACCGAGCCCGAGGCCGGCTCGGACGTCGGTAACCTCTCGACCACCGCGACGCAGCGCGACGGCTGCTGGTCCCTCGACGGCCGCAAGCAGTTCATCAGCGCGGGCAACGGCGACTTCGTCATCGTCCTCGCGCGCTCTCTTCCGGGATCGAAGGGCCTCGACGGGCTCAGCCTCTTCGTCGCGGACCGCGTCGTCGAGGGACGCGACAATTACAAGGTCGAGCGCGCCGAGCACAAGTTCACCATCCGCGGCTCCCCCACCTGCTCGCTGGTGTTCGAAGGGACGCGCGCCGAGGCGCTCGGCGAGATCGGCCAGGGCTGGCGCGGCATCACGCGTTTCATGAACGAGTCGCGCATCGGCGTCGGCATCCAGGGTCTCGGCATCGCGCAGGCCGCGCTCGTCGCGGCGCAGGAGTACGCCGCGCGGCGCGTGCAGATGGATAAGCCGATCCGCGAGCACCCGATGATCGCCGAGATGCTCCTCGAGATGGAGACGACGGTCGCCGGTCTTCGTGCCCTCATCGTCGAGGCCGCGGCGCTCCAGGACGCGGTGATGCGCGGCGCGGACGAGAGCACCCTGTGGCGGCTGCGCGAGCTGACCCCGCTGGTGAAGTGGTACGGCTCGGAGGAGGCGGTGCACACCTGCCGCCGCGCGCTGCAGATCTTCGGCGGTTACGGCGTCGTCACCGAATACGACGTCGAGCGCCACATGCGCGACGCCCTCATCACGCCCATCTACGAGGGCACCTCGCAGATCCAGTCGCTCATGGCGGTCCGCGACCTCATGCGCTCGCTGCTGCGCAAGCCGCAGAGCCTGCTCTCGGGCGGGCCGAGCGCCGCACTGGCACGCGCGAAGTTCGACGGCGAAGGCGGCCGCGACTTCGCGGCCGCGCGGTCGTCGCTGTTGTGGACGCTGCGCGGCCTCACCACCGGCCTCGCACGAAAGGGCGGCGTGTCGCTGCTGCGCGGCGGACGTCAACCCAGCGACGAGGAGCTGCGGCCGTTTACCTTGAACGCCGAGCGCATCACCGAGACGCTCGCGCACATCCACGTCGCGCGCGCGCTCGGCGAGCAGGCAGAGCGCGTGCCGGAGCGCGCGCCGCTGTTCGCGCGCGCGGCGCGTCGCGCGAAGCTCGTCGCGCAGCACAACGCCAAGGAGATCAGCGCCGGCGACGGCGGCGTTTTCGCGCGGATCGCCGAGTGGGAGCGCGACCGGAGCCAGGCGCGCAAGTGACGCACGAGGCCCGCCCGTGACCACGAGCTCGCGCGCCGCTCCTCCGTCTGCCCGTGGTCCGCGTACTGGTCGTGACTCCACCCGCGAGGGTGAGATCCTGGCCGCCGCGGCACGCATCTTCCGCGAGAAGGGCTATCACGGCACGAGCGTGCGCGACATCGCCAAGGCGGTCGGTCTCCTGAAGGGCAGCCTCTACCACTACATCCGCTCGAAGGAGCAGCTGCTCGCGCGCCTCTTCGAGGGCTCGCTGCGCGACACCATCGTCGAGCTCGAGGCGATCGCCGCAACCGATGCCACCGCGACCGAGCGCCTGCGCGACATGGTGCGCGCCTACGTGATGTCGGTCACCGCTAACCTCGACGCCGTCGGGATATACCTGCGCGAGTGGCGCTTGCTGCCCGCGCCGGAGCTCGCGCGGGTGCGGGCGCGGCGGCGGGCAATGCGGCACCTGTTCGAGGACGTCATCGGCGAGGGGATCAAACGCCGCGAGCTGTCGGTGACCGACGCGAAGATCGCC
>JBGQIB010000289.1:0-2011 GCA_041498295.1 bacterium
ATTGAACCCGTCTGCGATCGCCGAGCAGGACGGACACCCCACCGTGTAGTCGGGCCCGAACATGAAGTGGTAGAGGAGGAGCTGCGAGCACCCTCGGAAGAGGTCTGCCAGCGAGGCGCTCCCCTCGTCGGTCTCGAATCGATACTCCTTGTCGATCCGCACCCACGGCAGCTCCTGCCGCCGCCGCGCCAGCTCGTCGCTGCGCCGCGTGAGCTCCTTCTCCGCCTCGAGCAGCTCGAGCCGCGCTGCGAGCCACTCTTTACGTGTCCCGGTCATGTGCTTCGTCATCGGTCTTCTCTCTTTCCTTCGTTTCTCGATACGACTTGGTGGTTGTTGGTCATGTGATAGATTCTAACGCCGGGCATCGAACAGTGGGAGTTACAAGTGTGACGGGATTCCGATGGAGTCGCCGATCACTGCTGCGGCTCGTGCACTTGCAGCGGGTGATCCCCTCGGCGCATTGAAGCGGGTCGCCCTGCGCGACGACGCGCCCGCTCGCGCGCTGCGCGGCATCGCGATGGCGCAGCTCGGCGATCTCGTTCGAGCGAAGGCTCTCCTACGAAGTGCTGCGCGTGCCTTCGGTCCGAAGGAAGCCGTGGCCCGCGCGAGGTGCGTCGTCGCCGAGGCCGAGATCGCGCTGGTCTCGCGCGACTTGGGCTGGCCTGCGAAGGCGCTCGACGCGGCGCGGGCGACGCTCGAAGAGCACGGCGACCGGGTAAACGCCGCGCATGCGCGGTATCTCGAGGTCCGGCGCCTCCTGCTGATCGGGCGCATCGACGAGGCCGAGCGTACGCTCGCTGCGCTCGACCCCGCGCCCTTCCCTCCGGCGTCGCGGACCGCCCACGAGCTGGTGGTCGCGGGGATCGCGCTGCGGCGTTTGCGGACGAAGGCGGCGCGCGCGGCGCTCACTCGAGCCGAGCGCGCGGCGCGCCGCGCAGGTATCCCTGCGCTGGCGGCGGAGGTCGAAAGCGCATTCCTCGTCCTGAACGCGCCCGCTGCGCGCCTGATTGCGAGTGGCGAGGAGCGACTCCTCCTGCTCGAGGAGGTCGAAGCGTTGCTGGCATCGAACGCATTCGTCGTGGACGCGTGCCGTCATGTTGTGCGTGACGAGAGCAAGGTGGTCTCGCTCGCCAAGCGTCCGGTATTGTTCGCGCTCGCACGCGCGCTGGGCGAAGCGTGGCCGGGAGACGTACCGAGGGACACACTCGTCGCGCGCGCATTCGGATCGAAGCTCGTCAATGAGTCGCATCGCGCGCGGTTGCGAGTCGAAGTAGGGCGGCTTCGCACGGTGCTTCAGACGCTGGCCGACGTGAGCGCGACGAAGCGAGGGTTTGCGCTGGCGCCGCGCCGCGCACGCGAGGTAGTCGTGCTGGCGGGGCCCGTTGAAGAGGAGCATGCGGCGGTGCTCGCCTTCCTCGCCGACGGTGAATCGTGGTCGAGCTCGGCCCTTGCGCTTGCGCTTGGAACGAGCCAGCGCACCGTGCAGCGGGCGCTCGACTCGCTTGCGGCAGCAGGCAAGGTGCAGTCGTTCGGTCGCGGACGAGCTCGTCGTTGGATGACCCCGCCCGTGCCGGGATTCACGACGACCTTGTTACTCCCCGCTCCTCTGCCGATTGACTAGAATGGAAGCATGAGTCGATCAATCGCCGAGATCGTCCGTGAGTATGGACCCTTTCCGGGTGCCGACCACGTCCATGGCGTCACGTATGATGGTCAGAACGTCTGGTTTGCTGCTGGAGACAAGCTGAACGCCTTCGATCCCGCGAGCGGGAAAATGCTGCGCTCGATCGCTGTCGCCGCGCATGCAGGAACAGCCTTCGACGGCCAGCACCTGTTTCAGCTCGCCGGGGATCGCATCCAGAAGATCGATCCGAAGACCGGCCGTGTGCTCGCCACGATCCCGGCGCCCGGCGGCGGCGGTGACTCGGGGCTCACGTGGGCCGAAGGGGCGCTCTGGGTGGGGCAGTATCGGGACCGGAAGATCCATCAAATTGATCCCGAAACAGGGGCG